>NZ_DJDT01000274.1 GCF_002432345.1 Pedobacter sp. UBA5917 | reverse complement strand
ATCTTAAAAGAAACCCTTTAACAGTAATGTTGAAGGGTTTTCTTCGTTTATAGCAATTTGGTTTAAGGCGGAAGGTGTAGCGTGTAAGGTACTACAGCCTAAAGTATTCCCGTCAATCATCATCAAATAAATAGTGGCTATTGTAGGGTGGTGCATTTATTTGTTCCCGCAGATAACACTGATCCTCGCAGAACTCCAGTTCCATCATCCATTTTACATCTTTCATTGTACTTCTATCCCAGGTTAATTAGCCCTGATGGAAGCGTTATCCCTTTTGGTAAGGATAAGGCTGCTTACGAAGCAAAGTTTCCAAAAGGATTTAGCGTACAGCAGGACAGAACCCAACGGATAAGCACAGGTATTGCGCTTCAAGAAAATAAAATTAATTTTAGTATTAACGATGTAATGTTCCCGCAGATTAAGCAGATCGCCGCTGAAAACTTTCTATCTCCCATTATCCATTCTACATCATCCGTTTTACATTTTTGTTCTTGTTAAAAAATGTAAAATCTTTCATCCTCAACATAATAAAACCGTATTATTGTAGTAATACGTACATAATATGATGATGAACGCTAACCTAAGGAAATTAATTTTTCTTGCTCTTATTTTGTGCCTAAACCTCGGTGCTTTCGCCCAAAGTAAAAATGTACAGCTCCCTGCCAATTGGTTCAATTTAGATCTGCTTGAAAATGGATATTTTGGTATTAGTACAGAGAAAGCATACCGCGACCTGTTAAAGGATAAAAAAACTAAGCAGAACGTTATTGTAGCCGTAATTGATGGCGGAGTAGATATCAATCATCCAGATTTAAAACGGGTTTTGTGGACAAATAAGAAAGAAATCCCAGGGAATGGTATAGATGATGATGGTAATGGCTATATTGATGATATCCATGGCTGGAATTTTATCGGATCAAAAAAAGGAAATCTGGAGTTCGATAATTTAGAATTAGTGAGGCTCTTAAGGATTTATACCCCAAAATATCAATCTACAACGAATTTAACTCCTCTGGATAGCACACAAAAAGAAGAATTCAGGTTGTACAAAAAAATGGTTGGCGATTTTGGCAAAAAATACGAAGATGCGAGCAACACTTTTTCAGTTCTCATTGCAATAAACAAAGTGCTCGATTCTGTAGCGAAAATTAATAAAAAGGAAATCCCAACTTTAGCTGATGTTGACAATTATAAAGCCGATGATGAGACAGAGGAGCAGGTAAAAACAATTATCAGAAAAGGCTCGAAAGAGGATGGCTCTTTTGAAAAGTTTTACAAAAATATCAAAGAAGGTTATAAACAATATGATGCGATGCTGAAATATAACCTGAATCCTAAATACGACCTACGCGCTGAACTGGTTGGCGATGATTATAGCAATTCTTACCAAAAAGATTACGGAAACAACGATGTAAAAGGACCTGATGCCTTTCACGGAACACATGTATCAGGCATTATTGGTGCTGATCGTACCAATACCGAAGGCATTTTTGGTGTGGCCAATAATGTAAGTATTATGGCCATTAGGGTGGTGCCCACCGGTGATGAACGTGATAAAGATGTAGCCAACGGGATCCGTTATGCGGTAGATAATGGTGCCAGGGTAATTAACATGAGTTTTGGCAAGAGTTATAAATGGGATAAAAAGGCAGTAGATTCTGCCGTTAAATATGCAGAAAGTAAAGGCGTACTGTTGGTTCATGCTGCAGGAAACGATAACCAGAACAATGATTTGGAAGAAAATTATCCGAATAAATTTTACGATGGTAAAGAAGCTGAAGTTTATAAAGATGCGAATAAAAAACCTGCCAAGCCTGATTTTACCCCTCCACGCCCAACAGCACAGAACAATGGAATGGGCATGCGTCCTCCTTTTGAAAGATCAACATTGGTTAAACCAATTGTAGCAGATTCGGCCAAATTTAATCTTCCACACGCCACCAATTGGATCGAGGTTGGTGCAAGTGCCTATAAAGATGATGATAACCTAAAAGCCGATTTCTCTAATTACGGAAAATATAGTGTGGATGTTTTTGCACCCGGATTTCTGATCAAATCTACAGTACCTGATCAGAAATATGAGGAAGCTGACGGTACAAGTATGGCGTCGCCCGTTGTTGCTGGTTTAGCCGCTTTAATTTTGAGTTATTATCCTGAGTTAAAACCTGCCCAAGTAAGGGAAATTATCATGAAATCGGTTTCAAAGGTAGCCCATAAAGTGAAATACAAGGACGATAAGGGTGGGAATGTCCGTGTGCTTTTTAGCGAACTATGTGTGAGCGGAGGAATTGTTAATGCCTATAATGCACTTAAGTTGGCAGAAACTTATAAATAGTAATCAGTTGGCAGTTTACAGTTATCAGTTTGCAATCAAGATATTGATCTGATAAAGTCCTGAAAGGTGCCGAAGGGATAGTTTTTTGCTTTCATCCATGAAATAAGCGACTCCATACGTGCAATCATTTTGGTGCCGGTATTCTTTCTTACATAACCAGGGAAACCAAACCTCTCAAAATCATCCAGATCAGTAAATTCCCAGGGGTGGAAATAAATATTTAAGTATTTATCTTTTTTGTAAGTCCAGCTGGCTAATGTTTTGTAAATGCCTAATGGCAAATTATGGAACGATAACCAGAATAGGGGAAATCTTATTAACGGACTTACCGAAGCCGGAATCTGCAGTACATTATCTTTAATAAAATGTGTTCTGGAGATATTAAAATTATTATAGCGGCCAGGTAAATAGGTTGGATTTATCGAAGTGTTATAGGCATATCCTGCCTTTTCAATTTCCTTTTCATCCACAGGCATCATCCGCGCCATGCGGTAACCGGTAATTTCTTTGCCCGAAAGTTCTTCGAGTTTGAGTTTCGATTGAAGCAGGTGCGCTGGTTTAAAATCAGAATGGTAATAACCATGGGAAGCGAGTTCGTGGCCTGTTTCGGTAATGCGTTTAATCAGATCGGGAATGTTTTCGGCAAAAGTTACCGTACAAAAAAAAGTAGCTTTTACATCGTATTTATCCAGCATATCCAAAATGGCAATAGTTCCAGCTCTTGATATGGCAATCTGATCTGCAAAAGAAATATCTTTTCCATATTCGAAAGGCATATCAAATTCTTCGATATCAAAACTTAACAGTACCATATTTATTTATTTTGAATGTTGGTTGAACGGATGATGTAATTTGGGCGGTTTTTAGACTGCATAAACATCTTACCCACATAAATACCTATAATACCTAAAATAATGAGCTGTAGTCCTCCAAAAAAGACGATGGTCATAATTACCGATGCCCAACCAGAAACCTCTACATGGTTTACAAAAGCGTAAATAATATATGGGATATAAAGTACCGATGCAAAAGAAAGAATGAAACCTAAATAAACTGCCGAGTAAAGAGGCTTAATACTAAAAGAAGTAACCCCGTGCAGGGCTAACCTCAACATTTTCTTTAAGGTATATTTGCTCTGTCCGGAAAAGCGCGCAGCCGGATTGTATCTGATGGCAAACTGTTTAAAGCCAAGCCATTTTACCAAACCGCGTAAAAAAGGTTCGTTTTCATGGAAATTCCTGAAAACGCTCACTACTTTCTGGTCCAATAGGCGAAAATCAGCTGCTCCAGGTTCTAAATCGATATCAGATAACCAGTTTAGGGTTTTATAAAACAGGTTTGACGAACTTCTTTTACCTTTCGATAGATTTTTATCTTCTTCGCGGATGGTGTATACCACTTCGAAACCTTCCTGCCATTTCCGTAACATTTTTGGGATTAGCTCTGGCGGATGCTGCATATCGCAGTCCATAGAAATTACGCAATCTCCAAAAGCGTGGTCCATACCTGCTTTAACCGCCAATTGATGTCCGAAATTTTTAGAAAACTCCAGAAAAAAAACATTATCTACGGTTGCCGCATAATCCCTTATGGTTTGGAGGGTATGATCGGCACTGCCGTCATCCACCAATATAATTTCGTAACGGTAATCGATGGTCGAGAAAACGTTTTTAATACTCTCGGCAATTACGAAAATATTATCGGCTTCATTGTAGGCGGGAATTACTATAGAAACTAACTTATTCATTAATCGGCAATCAGGTACGATTCAAAATCTTCTTTCATCATCTGGAAAACTATAGTAAACCAAATCATTACGCAAGGTAGGGCTTTAAGTGAATATAGACGAATAAATTCTTTAACAGGCCTTGGGAAAATATCGGTTGGAGACAGGCTGGTGAGGATAAAAGCAAAAATAAATAAACCGATTATCCAGCCTTTCTTCGGATTTTGTTGCACCATAAACCAGATGGCCACACCTGCAAAAGCAATGATATAAGTTGGCGATTCTGACCCACTACTGAAAATTACAGTGAAAATCAGTGTTGAGGCCAGTAACATCAATCTAAAACCTAAATGTTCGTACTGATTGATACGGGTATAAGGCAATCCGAATAAAATTAATCCACCCAATAAAAAGGGCAGGTTCGGAATGTTAACGTTTCCTGTTGCCCTTCTTACCATTCCCATTAAAGAAATATCCTGAAAAGAGGTTAATGAGGCATTCAAATCATTTTTATGTGCTAACGAATGGTACCAATCAGCGTAAGATTGGATCACAAATGCCGGCGATGAAATTGCCATCGGCAATACAAACAGCAGCGCAAAAGCAATAAAACAGCCTAAAATAAATTTCAGTTTATTTTTTGTGAAAAAGAAAAAAGCAAGTCCCACTATGCCATAAAGTTTCACCAATGTTCCAAAAGCGATAAAAAAGGCCGATTGTACCTCCTTTTTCTTAATTAGGTAAGAAAAACTGAGTAAAATAATCCCGGTTAAGGCAATATTGAACTGAAAGCTGAACAGCGCGGTTAATGTTTCGTGCGCACAGATCCAGGCAATAATGGTGCGTTTGTTAAGGGATATGGGTAAGCTATAAATACCCCAGAGCAATATGCATACATTGGCGATGTTCCACAATATGCTGCCAAAACCATCGGGTAATAAGGCAAATGGCGCAATAAAAACCGAGAATACCGGTCCGTAATGGTTGCTATCCCGATATTCTGCATAATTATTGTATAAATTCTGCAGATCTGTAGTATGCCAATAAACATATTTAAAGATCAGGTAATTGTTGTACGAATGGTGGTGGTATTGTTTGAAACCGGCAACAACAGCCAGTATAAGGTAAATGGCAATTACACATTCCTTTTTTAAAAGAAATGAGAAAATTTTCTTCAGATTAGTGTTTTTCGAGTTATTCATTAATGATTTAGCGCCGCTAATATAACCATTTTAACAGTTTGCCGAATAACCTATTCCTTTGGATATCTATTTCTGGAATATAAAAAAGCGATACCGATTAAAGCGGCTTAAAAATTTTCGCCTGTTTTTAAATCAGAGAGCTTAAAGTTTTTGAAAGAACCTATACCTGCAAAAATAACCTTAAAGCCCATCAATTTTCCTATCGGGGTATGATATACTGTCTTAAAAATTTCTTTATCATCAATTAACAAAACCACTTTTTGGTTTTCTATCCGAAGTTTAACCCTGCCACCATTGGTAAGGTCGTGACCAAATTCCCGCAGATCATCTTTCGCCCCGATTTTTTGTACTTCCGAAAATCTGTAAGAACCCCAAACGGTACATTCGGGTTTTATGATGCTTAAAAAATGCTTGTCGTGTTCGCCATATACAACCAGATCTACCTGCGAGCAACGTACCCCGGGCCGCTCGGCCGAAGTGGTAATGTCGGCATTAAACTCAAAGTTATCGGCACTGATTCCCGTAGGCCTCACATTGGCAAAAGAAACAAAAAATGTTTTGCTGGTATCAACACCGGCATCAAGCACATCTCTGCTGGATACATGATAATCATTAGTTGTAGCAATCTTTTTTAATATCGGGTAAACCCTCGATGAATCATTTTGCATGGTTGCAATAATGTTCCAGCCTTTACTCTGCAGGTATACATAAGCCGTATCAATAATGGCATTTTTATAATATAACCGTGGGAAATATCTTCCGGGGGTTTCGTAATAATGGTTGGCAATGCTATCGCTGAAATTAGACTGCTTTAAAGTCCCGTCTGCAAAATCGATAGTAAAATTACCGGCTTTATCAGACAGTTTGCCATTAATGCCGAGCTTAAAAATAGCAGAATGCGGACTTTTACCTTCAGGATTTAAACAGATCAGTTTAACATTATGGACTTTGCCACTGCTCAGGATATAATAAATGCCCGCAACGGTAACCAGGATAAAAAGTGTCAGTATTAAATAAAAGGTATAATTCTGTTTGGGTTTCGAAGGTGCTAAATGTAAGGCTGTGTTTGCCGCTGCTTCTTTTTCTGTAACCGGATGTAAAAGTTCAAATTCATACCAATCCCTAAAACCAATAAACTGTGCAAGGGCATCTCTTGTTGCTTTTTGGGGGTAATAACGTGTAGGTTTTTTAAGCTTTCCAAAAATGCGTTTCAGCGTATTTTCACTTAAATGAACCTTTGTTTTACGGTGAAGTAAACCACTTAATTTAATATAATCGCTGTTCTTCCAATCCGAAATGCTTTTTTCACCAACCTGGGATGCTACTTTTTTGCAACAGATATCCAACTGTTTAAAAAAAACAGAATTTTCGGTCTGTACAGATTCAGTATTCATTTGGTTTAATTGATTGATAATTAGCTTGTTGTCTTGTCAATAATATTGGCAAACATTTGTATAAATGGTTAGCATTCTGAGGAGTAGTTCATTGCCTAAATTTAGGATAGCAAATAATTGATGAACCATCATCGGCTGCAAAACAAACTATTTTTTATAAATCTAACCAAATTTAATGAAAAAAAAACTACTCCTAATGGTGTTCTTTTTGTGTACCTGTTACGCACTAAAGGCCCAAACCAAATTAGTTACCGGAAAGGTAATTGATGCTGGTACCAAAGAAAGTCTCATCGGTGTTACCATTAGTATTCCTGGTACAAAAACAGGTACAACCACCGATACAAACGGACAATTCGGTTTAAATATTCCGGCAGGTACAAATAAACTTTTAGTTACATATGTTGGCTATCAGGAACAAACCGTTGCCATAACAGGAACAAATCTGGTCATCAGTCTTTCTACAAACACGAAAAACCTTGGCGATGTGGTGGTGGTAGGTTATGGTACACAGAAAAAGAAAGATTTAACGGGTTCAATCACCAGCATCAGTGCTAAAGATGTTGGCGGCAGGCAAACCCTGCAGATATCTGAAGCTTTGCAGGGAAGTGTACCAGGTTTATCTTCTACAAGAACAAGTGGGGCACCAGGCAACAGTTCTACCATATTAATCAGAGGGGTTACCACAATAGGTACCAATAGTCCGCTGGTTATCATCGATGGCGTTCCTGGGAATATCGATAATATCAACCCTAACGATGTAGAAAATATCACCGTGTTAAAAGATGCTGCTTCTGCCGCTATTTACGGCTCGCGTGGTGCTGCAGGTGTAATATTGGTTACCACCAAAAGAGGATTGAACGGGCAAAGCAATTTTGAATACAACTACGAATATGGTGCACAAAAAGCAATTGCCCTACCTAAATATGTTGGGGTAGTAGACTACATGCGTTACATCAATGAACAGGTTACCAACGATGGCGGAAGCAGCGGGCCATACCCGCAAGCAACAATTGATAATTATCTGACCAATAACGCGCTAGATCCTGATAAATTTCCGAATACCGATTGGCAAAATTCTGTCTTAACAAACAGTACAGCTCCGCGCCAGCGCCATGGATTGGTTTTTACCACTGGTACCGATAAAATTAAATCGAAAGCATCATTTGATTATAGTAAAGCCGGTGCTTTTTATGATAACCGATCTTTCGACAGGTACCTTTTCAGGATAAATAACGATTTTAAGATAAGTGAAAAGCTAAACGCAAACCTGGATGTTAATTTTAGCAGAACAACCAATAATGCAAATGGTGGTGAATTAAACGGCTATAACCCAATTTACGAATCGCGCATTATGCCGCCCATTTACGATGATGTTTACAATAATGGCGATCTGGCATTTGGAAAAGATGGCAGAAACCCAGTAGCCCAGATTCAAAAAGGTGGTTTTCAGAAAAATACTGCAAATCAGTTAGGCGGAAGGATGGCTTTAAACTATAAACCGGTTTTGGGCTTAACCTTAACGGCGCTTGTTGCACCAACTTTTGATTTTAACAAGGGCAAAAATTTTTCAAAACAGATAAAATTCAATAACCCCGATGGTTCGGTAAGTACAGTACTTAACCAGGCCCGCACTGTTTTAACAGAAGGACGAACAGAAAACTTTACCATAAACGGGCAGTTTTTGGCAAATTATGCCAAAACCATAGCGAACGACCATAACATCGATCTATTAGCAGGCTACGAAGAAAATTATCGGAATACCGAAAGTTTAGGTGCTTCGAGATCGGGATTTTCTTTAACCGATTTTCCTTATTTAAATACGGGTAGTACAGAACTTAGGGATAATAATGGAAGTTCAAATGAGTCTGGCCTCCATTCTTTTTTTGGACGGTTGCAGTATAACTATAAAAATAAATACTATTTGCAGGGCAATATCCGCTCTGATCAGTCTTCAAGATTTGCTTCTCAGTTCCGTACAGCTGTTTATCCTTCCTTATCAGGAGGATGGGCAATAAGCGAAGAAAGCTTTATGAAGAACATCAAGTGGTTATCCTTCTTGAAAATAAGGGGCGGATGGGGCCAGGCAGGTAACGAACGTTTACTGGACCGGAATAATAATCCGGCATATTATCCTTATCAGGCTACTTTGGATTTTACCAGTGCGCTGTTCTATCAAAATGGCGTAGTTGTGCCCTTAAGTGGTGCCGGACAGCAGGTTTATGCTGTTGAGAACATCACCTGGGAAACCAGCCAGACAACCGATTTTGGTTTGGATGCAGCATTTCTGAACAACCGCCTAAGCTTATCTGCTTCTTATTATAAAAAGAAAACTTTTGATATTTTATTGCCACTGGATATACCCCTTTATATAGGATATGATAAACCAAACCAAAATGCTGGAACCCTTGACGTAAAAGGTTTTGAACTGGAAGTAAACTGGAAGGATAAGATCGGCGAAATCAATTATAGTATCGGCGCAAATTTATCTGATGCCAAATCAAAAATCGGGGATTTAAAAGGTACACAGTTTCTTGGCGATCAGGTTATCAGAACCGGAAGCGAGTATAACGAATGGTTTGGCTATAAATATAACGGCATTTTTCAGAATGCAGCAGAAGTAACCGCCGGTCCCGTTGCCAACACCAATACAAAACCTGGTGATTTTAGATACATGGATACCAATAACGATGGCAAAATAACGCCTGATGACAGGGTGTTATTGGGTGGTGCTTTACCAAGATACCAATATGGGGGGAATATTAGGGCCGATTACAAGGGATTCGATTTCAGTCTGGTTTTTCAGGGGATAGGCAAAAAATTAAGTCGTTTAAATAATGAGGCAATCAGACCTTTTGCCGAAGCCTTTGGTAATGTACCACAGGATATGGTTGGGAAATTCTGGAGTTTAAACAACACACCAGAGCAGAATGCAGCTGCTTTTTATCCGAGGTTATCCAATACATCAGGCGGTAATAACTATGCCCTATCAGACCATTATTTAATCAGTGGTTCCTATTTCAGGTTAAAGAACATCACCCTGGGATATAGCTTAAAAGATGAATGGGTTAAAAAGATAGGCATTAAGGGCCTGAGAATATATATATCCGGAAACGATCTGTTTTCGGTGAGTAAATTTCCGAAATATCTAGATCCCGAAGGTGGCGATTATGCTTACCCGATAGTTTCTACCGTATTGGCAGGAGCAAGCATCAAGTTTTAACCAATTACTGTTCAGGATAAATAAAATATGATGGTTTTATCATCATTGAAAAAAAATCAAATTATATAAAGATGAAAAAGATATATTTTCTCCTTTTGGCAATATTAGGGTTATCAGCTTGCAACAAGCTCGATTTAAATCCGCTTTCGGAGGCGGCAACAGGTACTTTCTATTCGAACCAAACCGAATTGGAACTTGCTGTAAACGATCTTTACCGATTGGATTTCTGGCAAAACGATAACGAACTGTACAGCGATAACGAATGGCATAGGGGCCAGTTAACCAATGCGGTAATCGGTGGTACAATGACCGCTGAAGACGGAACGGTAAATAATTACTGGTTAATATGTTATAAAGGTATTGCAAGGGCAAATTCTTTCATTGCCAATAAGAATAGAGCGGCAGCAAATACACCTGCTGCAGTAATTTTAAGATTAGAGGCCGAAATGAGACTGATCAGGGCATACCAATATTCAAAACTGATTACGCACTTTGGCGATGTTCCTTTTTTAACTGAACCTATAGAATTATCGGCCGCTTATGGGATTAAAAGAACTGCTAAGAGCGAAATCCTAAAATTTATTTATACAGAATTGGATTTTGCAGCCCTAAACCTTCCGGCCAGTTATAGTACAGCAAGTATTAAAAGATTAACTAAAGGAGCTGCTTTGGCAATAAAAGCAAGAACTGCCCTATATATGGGCGATTATGCCATTGCCCGCGATGCAGCCAAAGCGGTTATGGATTTAGCTACAGCCGGGAACTATGCCTTAAATCCGGGTTTTTTCCAGTTATTTCTAAAACCCGGCGAAAGCAGTAAAGAATTAATTATCAGTATTCCAAGGGAACAGGCCCAGAACGTATCAAGCTCGGCGGCGTACGTTCAGGATAATATATCAAGAAATGCCGGTGGTTTTGGCGCCCAGCTGCCAACAAGGGAAATTGTTGATGCTTACGAATGTACCGATGGAAAACCAATTAACGAATCTTCATTATACAATCCCTTAGATCCATTTAAGAATAGAGACCCGCGTTTAACCGCTACGGTAGTTGAATTTAATACCTATTGGTTAGGTTATAATTATGCTCCACATCCAGATTCTTTACAGGTTTGGAGCAATAAACTGGGCCGGAAAGTAACGAATAACGACACCCGCAGGGTAGCTGTAAATGCAAGTTTTACAGGTTTTCTGTGGAAAAAAGGGATCGATCAGACCTGGGCCGACCGCCTAACAGAAGATAACGACGCCATCATTATCCGCTATGCCGAAATGTTATTAACCTATGCCGAAGCAAAAATTGAGCTGGGGGAAATAGATGTTACGGTTTTAGATGCCATTAACCAGATTAGGGCAAGGGCTTACGGCGTATCAGCAGCACAAATTACTTCTTATCCGGCAGTGGTTACCACCGATGTTACCGAACTGAGGAAAATTGTACGAAGGGAAAGACGTGTTGAGTTTGTGAGAGAAGGCTTACGCTATATGGACCTGATCAGATGGAAACTGGCTGAGAAAGCTTTAAGGACGCCGGTAATCGGTTTGCCCGATCCGGCCAATCAAAACCGTGCAAAGTGGCCTTTCCCTGGGGTGACCCCGATAGATGCCGATGGAATTGCAGATTATTCTGGTTTTGGTGCTGATGTTAAAATTTTAGTGAATAGAAGTTTCGATAAAAACAAACAGTATTTATGGCCTATCCCTGCTGTAGAAAGACGCGTAAATAACAATATTACCCAAAACCCAAATTATTAACATAGTAGCCGGAAGAAATAATTTCGGCTTTTTATTCCCACTCATGAAAATAAAACCAACAATAAGATTTAGCGCTCTGATCGGTTCAGCCATTTTTACTGTTCATTTTGCCTATGCCCAAACAAAACCCTTACAGGTTAGTGGTGTTTATCCACATCTGGCAACTTTTAACGAAAGCTGGAGCAAACAGGACTGGCAAAAGAAAAGTGTTACCAAAAGCTATGGCGATGGTGGCGAAAATGGCATTGGTGCCATTACGCCCTGGGCGGGCAAACTCTGGATGGTTACCTATTCGCCCCACATGCCAAATGGAAGTTCCGATAAATTGTACAGTGTAGATAACAATCTCAATGTCACCATTCATCCCGAAAGTATTGGTGGCACACCTGCAAACAGAATGATCCACAGAGAATCGAACCAGTTAATTACAAGCAATTATTTTATCGATGATAAGGGTAATATCAAAGTAATTCCCTTTTCGGTAATGCCGGGCCGCATGACCTCAACCACACGCCACCTTACCGATCCGGCCAATATGGTCTATTTTTACGATATGGAAGGCATGTTGTATGAAGTAAATGTGCATACACTGGCGGTTAAAAAACTATTTAATAAACCAGTTCCCGGTTGGCATGGCAAAGGAGCGTATACCGCACAAAAACAATTGGTAGTTGCAAATAATGGTGAAGAAGCCGTTTTTAAACTGACGAAAGAGATGCTTGAGGCAGGCGATCTACCAAAAAACGAAGAAGAAAAAGGCGTTTTGGCCAGTTGGGATGGTAAAACGTGGAAAATTATCGAACGCCGTCAGTTTACCGATGTAACCGGGCCAGGCGGTATTTATGGCTCGCCAAATGATAAAGCACCACTTTGGAGTATTGGCTGGGATAAACGTTCGGTAATCTTGAAATTATTGGATGGTGGCAAATGGTATACCTACCGCTTACCAAAAGCTGCACATACCTACGATCACCGCGGAGGCTGGTATACCGAATGGCCGCGTATCCGCGAGGTGGGCAATGGTAAAATGCTGATGGATATGCATGGCATGATGTACGATTTTCCTAAAACTTTTTCCAGGAACAATAGCAAGGGCATTAGTCCGGTTAACAGCCATTTGCGCTATATCCCGGATTTCTGCAGCTGGAACAACCAGATTGTTATCGCTACAGATGAAACCACGGTTTTAGAAAACCCCATGGCCGGAAGGGCACAATCCAACTTATGGTTCGGGCAGTGGAACGATTTAAAAAACTGGGGAGGTACCACAGGATGGGGTGGCCCCTGGGATAACGATGAGGTTAAAGCAAATATCCCATCCGATGCATTTCTGGTAAATGGTTTCGATAAAAAGGTATTACACCTGAGTCAAAAATCAACTCAAGCAGTACGTTTCACCATCCAGGTAGATAAAAATGGAAGCAATAAATGGGAAGATTATAAAACAATTACAATTGGGGCAAAATCCTATCAATATTTTATATTTCCGGCAGGTTTTAAGGCTACCTGGGTAAGAATTAAAACGGATAAAAACTGTACCGCTTCGGCATTCTTTCATTTTACGGGGAAAATGCACCAAAACCAGGATCCAATGTTTAATACAATTGCTGGCATCAACGAGCAGACAAACGTTAACGAAAATCTGATCCGCCCTTCAGGCTACAACAAAAATCTGCAGGTATTGAATATCACAAAAGGTAAAAAACAATATCAGGAGGTTGACGAGAAATTATCTTTTCTAAATAATACGGCAGATAGTACGGCCCAGATGGAAAAACTTTTGGCGCTGGCTAAAAATTATACAGTTGATGATGCATCTATTATCATTAAAGATAAAACGGGTACTTTCCGTTTGCCAAAGGGATCAGCTAACTATGAACTTTTCAATTACCGCGATAAGAGGGAGGTCGAATCAGAACGTTTTATGATGAACATCCAGGGAACTTTTTATGAAGTTGGCCGCGAATCGGGTTTTAATGCCATCCGTCCCGTTACCACACACAACAAAAAAATAACAGATTTTTGTACCTGGAGGGGATTATTGGTTATTAGCGGAACCAAACAGGACGCAAAACCTGATGGACATTATTTTGGCAACCAAATTAATGGATTATGGTACGGTGGGATTGATGATCTGTGGAAAATGGGTAAACCTGTTGGTGAGGGAGCGGTATGGAAAAATGCAGCTATAAAGGCAAATAATCCATCGCTGCCCTATTTGATGACGGGCTATGATCAGAAAAAAGTTAGTTTAACTGCAGATAAAGATGTAGATATTACCCTTGAAGTTGATTTTGATCTGTCGGGTTTTTACCGTTACAAAACATTTTCTATTAAAGCAGGCCAAACCGTAAATTATACCTTCCCGGATGGTTTTAGTGCCCATTGGATAAGGGCTACTGCAAATAAAGACTGCAAGGCAACCGTAACATTTACTTATCTGTAAAATGGAAACTTATCAAAATAAAAAATCATGGCAGCATCTTTTTAGTGCTGCTGTGGTAGTTGCCGCATTAGGCTATTTCGTGGATATATACGATCTTTTATTATTTGGGATTGTAAGGATACCCAGTTTAACTGATTTAGGTCTGAACGAAGCAGAAAGATCAATAGAAGGTGCCAGTATTTTAAACTGGCAGATGGGCGGTTTGTTAATTGGAGGTATCTTATGGGGTGTTTTAGGCGATAAAAAAGGACGACTTTCAGTTTTATTTGGTTCTATTATTACCTATTCAATTGCCAATTTTGCCTGTGGTTTTGTACAGGATGTTCCCGTTTATAAAGCATTGCGTTTTATTGCCGGCATCGGTTTGGCCGGCGAACTCGGGGCGGGGATAACTTTGGTTTCCGAAAGCCTGCCTAAAAAATTAAGGGCAATAGGTACCTCAGTAGTAGCAGGTGTTGGTCTTTTGGGTGCTGTTGCCGCCTATTTTACAGTAGAACTTTTTAGTTGGCGTTATGCCTATTTTACAGGTGGAGGGCTTGGTGTACTGTTGCTGTTATTAAGGATTGGCGTTTTCGAATCGGGTATGTTTAAGGAAATGGCAGAAAAGAGTGAGTTGAGAAAAGGAGATTTTTTGTCTTTTTTTACAAATTCAAGCCGCTTAAAACTTTATGCTAAATGCATAGGAATCGGTTTGCCAACATGGTATGTAATCGGGATTTTAGCCACATTCAGTAATGAATTTGCTAAGGCTTTAGGCATTACAGAAACCGTAAAACCTGGATTAGCTGTAATGTGGTGTTATATTGGCCTTGCAGCAGGCGATCTATTGAGCGGGGTAATGAGCTATTATCTTTCCTCAAGGAAAAAAGCCGTCACCATTATGATGCTTTTAACATTTATTGGCGCGTTAATTTATCTATATGCCGGAATCCAAAGCGCAAAATTGCTGTATCTGATGTGTTTATGGCTGGGTTTCGGAATCGGGTACTGGGCAATGTTTGTTACCATTGGGGCCGAACAGTTTGGTACCAATGTAAGGGCAACGGCTGCAACAACTATCCCGAACATGGTACGTGGAACGGTTGTGCTCATGACTACGCTTTACGCTTATCTAAAACCATTGGTGTTTGAGTTACATGCTGCTGCTTTATTGGGATTGATATGTTTTGCCCTGGGGTTTTATTGTATCCTCACCATACCCGAAACAAGTGATAGAGATCTCGATTTTATAGAGGGGGATTAAGTTATCGGCAGATAAATATTTCCTTTAACATTTTATAACGTGGGTCTTTTTGCGGTTTGATTGCACCGTATTTCGGGTTTTTACGGATTTGAGTAGTGTCCAAACATTCCAATGTTTAAGCATTACAACCTTACAAACAAAGTATTCAGCTAGTGAAAAATTAAGTAATCATTATTATATGGTTAAGTATAACGATTTAGTAAATCCTTTTACTAATTTTAAGATACTGAACCAAATAGATCATCAATCTTCCTCAAAAAACTATGAAAAAATTACAACTGCCACTTTTTGTGGCCCTGGTACTCACTTTTAGTGCCTGTAAAAAAGAAGAACAAAAAACTGAAACACTTTCGGGCCCGAAATTAAAAGAAAACGTAAATCCCAATGCAGCACTGGTAAGCTTTTCGCTTAATAACTGGATGGGCGTACTGGCCGATCAGAACAGCATTGCTACACTCTCTATCCCTGGTACACACGATTCGGGCGCTACGATCGAACCCGTTTCAGGTACGGCCAAATGCCAGAACCTGAGCATTGCCGATCAGTTAAATGCGGGTGTACGTTACCTCGATATCCGTTGCAGGCACATTGATAACGCTTTTGCTATCCATCATGGTGCCATTTACCAGAACCTTAATTTTAACGATGTGCTAAATGCCTGTATCAACTTTTTAAACAGTCACCCAACCGAAGCCATTATCATGAGTGTTAAAGAAGAGCATACCCCATCAAATAATAACCGTTCGTTCGAACAAACTTTTGATTCGTATGTACAGCAAAATCCGGGCAAGTGGGATTTGGGTAACAATATTCCTACGCTGGGCAGTATCCGCGGAAAAATCAGACTGTTGAGAAGGTTCGGGGCCTCTTCTCCAAAAGGGATTGATGCTACTGCCTGGGCTGATAATACTACATTCGATATCAACAATTCGGCAGCCAGTTTAAAAATCCAGGATTTTTACAACGTTAATGACGTAAATACCAAATGGACAAGGATTGAAACCCTGTTTAACGAAGCAAAAAACGATACTTCGAACAAACTTTACCTTAACTATGCCAGTGGCTACAAACCGGGTATATTCAGTATCCCAAGCATTACAACTGTTTCGAACTTTATCAACCCAAAAATTACTACCTATTTTACCAACAATACCCATGGCAAATATGGGATTATCCCACTTGATTTTGTTGATTCGGGCAGGAGCCAGTTAATTGTAAATACAAATTTTTAATCTAAAACCGTTTTGATTTATCGGTTCAGTACGGCGCATCCAAATGGGTGCGCCGTTTTATTTTTATAAGCCATTGCACAAATTAACATGCACTTATCGGTTTTTAACAATAACAGGTTTCTTTAAGGATCTACCTTTGACATATAAAATTTTAAAGATATGTCAGTTATTAAACCAAAATCAGTTGCAGGGATTTCTATTCCCGATAGTGCCATTGCCAACCAGGCAACCGAACTTTTATTGGAACATGGAACCGAATTTATTTACAACCATTCTTTGCGCGTTTTTCTTTTCTCTTCCTTAAATGGAAAAAGAAATAACCTGAAATACGATGCGGAACTGCTGTATGTAAGTTCGGTATTCCACGATCTGGGTTTGACCAAAAAATACAGCAGTGCCGATCTGCGTTTCGAGGTAGATGGTGCAAATGCGGCAAGGGATTTCTTAAAAAGCCATGGTTTACCCCCGGCATCGCTGCAATTGGTTTGGGATACCATTGCCCTGCACACCACCATTGGTATTGCCGAACATAAAGAAGCCGAGGTGGCTTTAATGTATAGCGGAGTTGGTTTGGATGTAATGGGCGAGGGCTACGAAAATCTTTCCGAATCCAATCGTTTAGAAATTATTGAAGCTTTTCCGCGTAATGATTTTAAGAAAAATATTATCCCCACATTTTTTAGTGGTTTCGAACATAAAACAGAAACCACTTTTGGCAACATCAAAGCCGATGTTTGTGCTTATATGATCCCGAATTTTCACCGCAAAAACTTTTGCGATTGCATTTTGCATTCGCCTTGGAGTGAATAGATTGACCGTTATCTCGACTGAAGTGTAGTGGAATGGAGCGATCTAATTTTGCATGATAGACCCTGAAACAAGTTCAGGGTGACGAATCGCTAGAAAGACAGTCATCTCTGCAAAAGTTTCGAATAAAGCGACCGTCATCTCGACTTCGTTGCACTTCACTACCATAAGACTTAAATAAAAAGAGTCGTCATTGCGAGGCACGAAGCAATCTTAATGCGCACGCGAGGTAGCGATCGTTGTAAGATTGCTTCGTCGGTTGAAAAAGCCTTCTCGCAATGACGACTTATGAGAGTCCCATGCCAACAAAATGCATCCGGTAATCCTGCGGAGAAATAGCCATGTTCTTTTTAAAAAAGTGGCTAAATTGGTCTGGAGAACTAAAATTAAGCTGATAGGCAATTTCTTTTACCGGTTTTGACGAAAACTGAAGTGCGCGTTTAGCTTCAGCAATCAATTGTCCGTTAATAAGGTCTTTTGCACCTTTACCACTGCATTTCTTAGAAAGCTCGGTCAGTTTTCTGGCAGATATGCCCATTAAATCAGCATAATTGCCCACTTCGTGCGAAGTTTGGTAATGTTTACTGATCAGTTCGATAAAATTCCGGTAAAGTTTGTTTTCATGACTGTCCATTCCGGCAGTTAACGCCGCGTTTACATTGGCAATTTTAATCATAATGATTTTTAAATAAGCTGCCAAAGCATCTAATTTATTCACATAATCTGCAGAAGAAAATTCATCGTACAAGCTGCCAAACAGGGAATTTAAGTGGATGTGATCATTTTTATTAAGGAATAGTTGCTGATTGTTAGCAGCGTTGTTAAATAGTACTGCCTTACAGTTATTGGCACTCGAAGGGCTTCTTTCCCAAAAACAATCTCCGAAACTCAGTTCAAAACCTGAAAACCGGGTGTTTTTATTAAAATTAATGATCTGTCCTTTGGCCATGAGAAAAATTTCCTGACCGGATAATTGAAAATGTTGGTCATCAATCTGGATTTCTCCCGATCCCTGTGAAAGGAGTAAAATGCGATGGTAAGTTAAACGGTATGCAGCCTGATCCGGAAAGAAATGATCTTCAAAACGGTTAATCGAGAAAGAATCATTTAACTCCTTTTCGAGATTTACATGCAAAACCCTATTCATCATAATTTATTCTGCATTAATATATACCCATGCATTTTCGCCTGATTGCAGTTTAACCGAAATGCGTTTGTAATCATCCACCTCGTATTCGTCGGCCTGTTTTAATTCATCAGCTGTGATCTTAAAAACTGTACCTTCAATCGCGTCATTTGCATCGCCTGTAAAACTGATAATCGGATGTTGGTTAACACCACTCGAGGCCAGCACCTTTTCATCGGTAATTTCTACCCACGAAAGTTTATAGCCTGCCAATATGGTTTGGTGGCCCGCTAATAACCTTCCAAAAGTATCCTGCTGTACATTTTCCTGTTGTAACGTTCCGTACGAAAATAGGTTCTCGGTCATAGTTGGATCTGCTTTTTGATGTATATCCAAAGATAAATAATCAAATTTACTTATGCCTAAACTGTTCGCGTTTAAACAGCAATATCGTGCTCAATGGCTTTGTGCAGTTCTTTACTTCTGAGTCTGCTCAGTGTTTCTAAACGCATACCCAAATAACTGGCCAGGTAACGGAGCGGTATTTTGTTCAGGTCTATTTTTTTGCTTTCTGCCATTTTCTGGTATCTGCGTAAGGCATTGGGGATCCTGGCCAATATCGATCGTTCCGAAGCTGCATAATAATGTAAAGCCAAAAGTTTTCGGCCCACAATATTGGCTTCCTCATAATTGGCATAAGCATATTCGATCAAAGTATACGGAATGCGGATCAGTTCACAATCTTCAAGTGCCTGCAGATATTCTACCGAATGGTTCGAGCGCTGATCCGGATGCCGGATAGCTCCAACTATATTGTTCCCAAAACAGAACCAGGTGGTAATATCCTTATCGCTATCTTTTATAAAACCCCGTACAATACCGCTTACCACAAAGTATAATGCTGCATTCTGATCGATAGGGGAAACAATGTGTTTATTCTTCTTTACTGTAACAGGAGTGCACTGTATTTCGTATTGTGCAACCAAAGCACTGGAAATTTTATGGTATTGTTCCATGTACTGGATAAGAGGCCTTACAAAGGATTTGTTGTTGGGATTGAGCATCATATCGTTACGGTTTAGGTTAAAAAAGGACTATTCGGGATATGCACCAAAACTTTAGTGTTAATGACTTTAAGTTAAGTTATAATTATCAATTACGGTATTGTGTTGGCACTTATTTTAAAGATTATTCCTGTTTGGTTTAAAATACATACGCTGAATAAAAGGATAAGGTTTTCCCAATTGGTGAAAAAAATCAAATTGATGTGCCAAAATGGAATTAAGTCTTTCATTTTGGAAGGGTTTTGATGAAAAGTGGATTGGCATGGAAAAAAATAGTATTCAATAATTGGATTTAAACCATGATTTAAGTATTGGCTGCGATTTGGGGCACCTGTTTTGTAATAGGCGCAGCATGAAATTTTAATCATCATGGATAACCCTATCATTTTTGTGCGCACCGCCAATCAGAACGATGCGCCCTATGCAGAAGAAATCATCACAGAAACAGAACAATCGGCCATTGCACGCGGCTCGGGGATAGCGAAAAGAACGGCTGGATCCGTAATCGAAAAAATGCGTGCCGGTAAAGCGGTTATTGCCTTAACCGATACCGGAGAGTGGGTAGGTTTTGCCTATATCGAAACCTGGGAAGAAGGCCGTTTTGTTTCCAACTCGGGATTAATTGTTGCTCCAAAATTCAGAAACTCAGGTGTAGCCAGATCAATCAAAGATCGGATTTTTAAAATGTCGAGAAGGTTGTACCCCGATTCAAAAATCTTTAGCATTACCTCGGGCCCGGCCATTATGAGGATGAATTCCAAACTTGGTTTTCTTCCGGTAAGTTTTGCCGAAATCACGCACGACGAACATTTCTGGGAAGGCTGTAAAAGTTGCGTAAACTATGATATTCTGGAACGTAAGAAAAAATGCAACTGCCTTTGTACTGCCATGCTTTTCGATCCTGAATATTTTATAGATGCACAGCCGGTAGTGTATCAACAAACAGAAATCTACCAGGAAATTGCCCACTCTTAATCACTTAAGCACATCATTATGAATACCATTAGTAAAATACACCTCACTGAGGGTAATGATCTTAACCATTTATATCAGGAATCTGTCGAACTTCTTTCTACATTGATTACCATTCCTTCGCTTAGCGGAGAGGAAACAAGCACAGCCGATCACATCGAATCTTTTTTAAATCAACACGGTGTTAACACCTTAAGGAAACACAACAATGTGTGGTGTTACAATAAATACATGGAGGCATCAAAACCAACCATTCTTTTAAATTCTCATCACGATACGGTAAAACCTAACGGCCAATATACCCGTGATCCTTTTAGTCCAACCATTGAAAATGAAAAATTGTACGGTCTGGGCAGCAACGATGCCGGCGGACCACTTGTAACTTTAATCGCTACATTTCTTTATTTCTTTGAGCGGAAAGACCTGCCTTTTAACCTTTGTTTGGCCACAACTGCCGAAGAAGAAACCTCAGGCGAGCTGGGTATCCGCGATATTTTGAGCGACATTAAGGAAATTGCCTTTGCCATTGTTGGCGAGCCAACCTGCATGCAGATGGCCATTGCCGAAAAAGGTTCGATGGTGATCGATTGTGTTGCCAAAGGCCGATCAGGCCATGCCGCAAGGGAGGAAGGCGATAATGCCATTTACCATGCTCTAAAAGATATAGAATGGTTTAAAAGCTACCTGTTTCCGATTATGGATGGCGAGCCACAGCCTGTAAAAATGACGGTGACAGAAATTAAAGCCGGTATTCAGCATAATATTGTACCCGGCGAATGCAGTTTTACAGTTGATATCCGTTTTGATCATAACTATACCGAAAAGGAAATTGTAAATACGGTCATCAACCATACTTCATGCGATTTTACACTACGACCGAATGTACTAAAGCCATCTTACATCGATATTCTTCACCCTTTGGTGGTAGCAGGACTTTCGCTGGGAAGAAAAACCTATCTCTCACCAACCAGTTCAGATCAGGGCTGGCTGGATATGCCGTCGGTTAAGATGGGTCCGGGCAATTCTGCACGATCGCACACTGCCAATGAGTATATCGGTATTGAGGAGATTGAAGAAGGGATTGATATTTACATCAGTTTGTTGGAGTCTTTGTCATTCTGAACTTCCTCTAACGCTCGTTTCTAACGAGCGTTGAATAGGATATCGTTTGCAACGATAAAATCGTGCGACTATTTATGCAGTCATTTGGAAACGAGCGCAAGCATGAAAGACCCTGAAACAAGTTCAGGGTGACGACTTAATAAAATGAGCGTCATCTCGACTGGAGCAAAGCGGAATGGAGATCCTTCAACAAGCTCAGGATGACAACTCCTAGTTTTAGCGCCTTGCTAAGACTTATTTTTTGTTTGAACTTGCTTTTTTTGCCACGGAAAATCAGAAAACATCGAATTAGGTGTTAGGCCTTAGCGAAACACTTGAGGAGATATCTAATCTTGCATGAAAGACCCTGAAACAAGTTCAGGGTGACGCCCCTCTTAAAGCCTCCTTGCAATGACGGAACAATTTTCCCACAATGAAAAAAACCTTTCCAAAATGGAAGGGTTTTTTTATGCCTAAAATTTATTTAATAACTAATAAACTGCGTAATTTACTGGTAATCAGTTAATTGATTGATTTTTCCCTTTTGTTGGTACAGGATTGGTTAATGGCATACAAAATCATTAGAATCATGACAATACTACTTTTTTTAATCCTTGTACTGCTCTGCTGGGCTACTTACAAATCAATCGACTGGTTCGAAAAAATCTAACATTATGATCGCATTATTCATTATCGCCATCGCCGTATTTATCTATATGATTTACGTGCTGATCAAACCCGAAAAATTTTAACCCTTCCTCCTTTGTGGAGGGCAATTAACAAATCAAAAAATGAACACTGAATTAACAGGCATTATCGCCACCTTCCTGCTTACCCTGGTTATTGCAATACCATTGGGTAAATACCTGGCCAAGGTTTTTGCAGGGGAAAAAGTCTGGACAGACTTTTTAAAACCATTGGAAACTGGTATTTATAAGCTTTCCGGAATTAACGTAAAAGAACAGATGAACTGGAAGCAGCAGATGAAAGCCCTGCTTACCATTAATATATTGTGGTTGTTCTATGGCTTTTTTGTACTCATCTATCAGGATAAACTTCCATTCAATCCGGACGGAAATCCTGGGATGACACCCGATCTGGCCTTCAACACCATTATCAGTTTCGTAGCCAACTGTAACCTGCAGCATTATTCGGGCGAAAGTGGCGTAAGTTACCTCACCCAGCAGTTTGTACTGATGTTTCTGCAGTTTGTAAGTGCGGCAACAGGTATAGCTGCGGCAGTGGTGTTTTTTAAAGCTTTTAGAGATAAAACAACTACGCAACTGGGCAATTTCTGGGAGTTCTTTGTAAAATCGATTACCCGTTTATTGTTGCCATTATCGGTTATTGTAGCCCTGATTTTAACTTTTAACGGTACGCCTGCAAGTTACGAGGGTAAAGACAAGTTTATTTCCTTACAGGGCGATACCGTAAATGTTTCGAGAGGTCCGGCAGCGCAGATGATCGCCATTAAACACTTAGGTACAAATGGTGGAGGTTATTTTGGAGCCAATTCGGCACATCCGTTGGAAAACCCAAGTTACTTAACCAACATGACTGAAATTATTGCACAAACCATTATCCCATTGGCTATGGTTATTGCTTTCGGTTTCTTTATCCGCAGGAAAAAATTGGCCTGGACCATTTTCGGCGTAATGACAATCGGTTTCTTTATGCTGCTTTTACCATCATTAAGCTCAGAGTTAGGTGGTAACCTGGCTTTGGCAAAAATGGGTATCTCACAAGCTACAGGAGCAATGGAAGGTAAGGAAATGCGGATCGGCCCTGCAGCTACCGCATACTGGAGTACCTTAACCACTGTAATTTCTACCGGATCGGTAAACGGAATGCATGATAGTACGATGCCTTTAACCGGTTTATGGCAGTTGCTGGCCATGATGATCAACTCATTTTATGGCGGTTGTGGTGTAGGTTTATTAAACTACTTCATTTACCTGATTGTTGCCGTATTTATTTCGGGCCTGATGGTGGGCAGAACGCCAGAATTTCTTGGTCATAAAGTAGAAGCAAGAGAGATTAAAATCGCCGCTATTATTACTTTGTTAAGCCCGTTTTTAATCCTTGCCGGAACAGCCATTGCCAGTTACATTTTTACCAGTCATGGCAATGCCGCCTGGGCTGTTCAACCTAAAAACTGGCTCAATAACCCTGGTTTCCATGGATTTTCAGAAATGCTTTATGAGGTTACTTCATCCAATGCCAACAATGGTTCAGGTTTTGAAGGGCTGGGCGATAACAATATCTTCTGGAATTTATCAACCGGTATTGTGATTTTCCTTGGCCGTTTCCTACCGATTATCGGTCCGGTGGCGATTGCAGGTTTATTAGGTGCCAAAAAATTCATTCCCGAATCAGCTGGTACACTTAAAACAGATACCAAAACCTTTGCCCTGATGACTTTTGCGGTAATACTGGTATTGAACGCACTATCTTATTTCCCTGCACTGGCTTTAGGCCCATTGGCAGAATACTTTACACATTAGGATGGAAAAGGTAAGATGGATGATGGGAAATGGGTACTTAACTACTCCTACATCATCCATTATACATCTTCCATCATACATTAAAACAAAAAACATGAAACCCAATAATAAATTGTTCGAACCTGCCTTAGTGCAGACCGCACTAAAACAATCTTTCATTAAGCTCGATCCAAGGGCGATGGTCCGCAATCCGGTAATGTTTACCGTAGAGATCGGAACCCTGGTGATGGCTTACGTTACAATATACTCTTTCAGCCACAGCGGACAGGGATCGCCTTTATATAACTTCTTTATCTTTTTGGTACTGTTGCTAACTGTGCTGTTTGCAAACTTTGCCGAGGCTATTGCCGAAGCAAGAGGTAAAGCACAGGCCGATAGTTTACGTAAAACAAGAGAAGAAACACCAGCCAAAGTAATTCTGGCAAACGGTACCATCGAAATCCGTTCTTCAAACCAGTTAAAAAAAGGTGATGTATTTATCTGCGAAACCGGAGATACGATCCCTACCGATGGAGAAATTATCGAAGGGATTGCCACTATCGACGAATCGGCCATCACCGGCGAATCGGCTCCGGTAATCCGCGAATCGGGTGGTGATAAATCATCGGTAACCGGTGGAACAAAAGTTTTATCTGATGAAATTAAAGTTCAGGTAAGCACTGCCCCCGGCGAAAGCTTTTTAGATAAAATGATTGCATTGGTTGAAGGTGCATCACGTCAAAAAACACCAAACGAAATTGCCTTAACCATTTTATTGGCAAGTTTTACCCTGGTATTTATCATTGTATGCGTAACCTTAAAACCCTTTGCCGATTATGCCAATACACCGATTACCATTGCTGCATTAATCTCACTTTTTGTGTGTTTAATTCCAACTACCATCGGCGGACTTCTATCTGCCATTGGTATCGCCGGAATGGATAGGGCATTAAGGGCCAATGTAATTACCAAATCGGGTAAAGCGGTAGAAACTGCCGGAGATATTGATGTGCTGCTTTTGGATAAAACCGGAACCATCACCATTGGTAACCGTAAAGCCACCAATTTTTATCCAACTGCGGGTGTAAACATTAAAGCTTTTACCGATGCCTGCGTATTAAGCTCTTTAGCCGATGAAACCCCGGAAGGAAAATCGATTATCGAACTGGCCGCCGAGCAGGGTGTTAAATCAGCCGGAACACCACAGGGATCTACCTTTATCAAGTTTACTGCCGAAACCCGTTCGAGTGGATTGGATACTGCCGATGAAAGAAGGATCAGAAAAGGCGCTTTCGATTCGATCAGGAATATCGTACAGAAAGCCGGAAATAATTTCCCTTCGGATATCGAAAACCATGTAAAAACCATTGCCACCAATGGCGGAACACCTTTAGTGGTTTCTGAAAACGAAAAAGCACTTGGCGTAATCGAATTGCAGGATATTATTAAACCAGGCATTAGCGAACGTTTCGAACGCTTGCGCAAAATGGGTGTAAAAACGGTAATGGTTACTGGTGATAATCCTTTAACGGCTAAATATATCGCTGAAAAAGCTGGTGTTGATGATTTTATTGCAGAGGCTAAACCAGAAGATAAAATGAACTACATCAAAGATGAGCAGGCACTTGGTAAACTGGTAGCGATGATGGGTGATGGTACCAATGATGCCCCTGCTTTGGCACAAGCCGATGTAGGTGTGGCCATGAACAGCGGAACACAGGCTGCAAAAGAAGCCGGTAACATGGTGGATTTAGATAACGACCCTACCAAACTGATTGAGATTGTAGAAATCGGTAAACAATTGCTGATTACCCGTGGTACACTAACCACTTTCTCTATCGCGAACGACGTGGCTAAGTATTTCGCCATTGTGCCTGCATTGTTTATTGCATCAATACCAGCTTTGCAAAGCCTGAACATTATGGGCCTTCACTCGCCAGAATCGGCAATTATGTCGGCGGTGATTTTTAACGCGATAATTATCCCGATCCTGATTCCACTGGCTTTAAAAGGTGTGGCCTACAAACCTATCGGTGCAACCGCTTTATTACGCCGTAACCTGTTTATATACGGTATCGGTGGTGTGGTAGCCCCATTTATAGGTATTAAAATAATCGATTTACTGGTTGGCTTATTTGTATAAAACAATCTGTCATGCTGAGCGCAGCGAAGCATCTGCAGGCGATGATGAAGTTGCTTAAAAGCAGTAGTGCCTGATTAAAGATCCTTCGACAAGCTCAGGATGACAACAAAGAAAATTTAAAATTTACAAAGATGAAAAAGTACATCATTCAATCTATCCGCTTAACACTTGTATTATTGGTGTTGTTATGCGTAGTATATCCTATTACTGTGGCCTTTATCGGTAAAATGTCTAAAGGAAATGGTGGAGGCGAAAAAATCACCAAAAATGGTAAAACTGTTGGTTATGCCTTATTAGGACAATCGTTTACCAAACCGCAATATTTCTGGGGAAGACCATCAGCCGTAGCCTACAATGCAGCAGGTTCGGCAGGCTCAAACAAAGGCCCGTCAAACCCCGATTATTTAAAAGAAGTTCAAACCCGTATCGATACTTTATTAAAATACAATCCGGGCCTAAAAAAATCAGATATCCCGGCCGATATGGTTACTGCATCAGGAAGTGGACTAGATCCAAATATTTCAGAGCAGGGTGCTGCCATTCAAATCCAAAGAGTTGCTGCGGCCCGTAAAATCGATGTAAAAAAAGTAAAAGAACTGGTTGCCATGAATACCCTTAAACCTTTCATGGGTGTTTTCGGCCCCTCATCAGTAAATGTACTGAAATTGAACCTTGCCCTTGATGAGCTTTAATTGAAGATTTTTCTCCCAAAGTCGTCATTGCGAAACCAATTTTTCATTGGTTGAAGCAATCTTTATTGAAAGCTTATGATAGCAAAAAAGATTGCTTCGTCATTCTTCCTCGCAATGACGACCGCTGGGGAGCATTAACAAAAAACAATACCCCCAAAAACAATAACAATGCATTTGGCCCAAAACATAAAAAAGGGCCTTATGCTTTGCCCAATACAAAACAATCAGATAAAATGAAAAAACTATTATTACTTGCCGCTGCACTTACCACAACCATCATCACTAAAGCACAGGATGAACCCAAAATTAAAGTAAGCGGGTATCTTGAAGCCTATTATGGATACGATTTTAATAAGCCTGCCGACCATAACCGCCCTGGATTTATTTATTCGCATAACCGCGCAAACGAGGTGAACCTGAACCTTGGTTTTATCAAGGCTGCTTACGATAGCGGAACAATCAGGGCCAACCTAGCGGTAATGGCAGGAACTTATGCCAATGCCAATCTCGCTGCCGAACCAAGTGTATTGAAAAATATATTTGAGGCCAATGCAGGTGTTAAATTATCCAAAACAGAAAATTTGTGGATTGATGCCGGTATATTTTCATCACACATTGGTTTCGAAAGTGCCATTTCTAAAGATTGCTGGGTACTTACCCGGAATATCTCTTCGGAGAATACCCCTTATTACGAATCGGGAGCGAAAATTACTTATGGCACTAAAGATGGCAAATTTACGGCTACCGCATTGTATCTTAACGGATGGCAGCGTATTACCCGTCAGAACGGAAACGATAAACCTGCCGGCGGACTACAGTTAACCTGGAAACCGACCGATAAAATCACTGTAAACTATAGCAATTATCTGGGTACCGAAGGTGCTGATTCGGTTAGGGTAAACAGGTTTTACCATAACGTATATGGAATTTTCCAGCTTACCGATAAGTTTGGCGTAACACTTGGGTTTGATTACGGAACCCAGCAAAAACAAAAAGGCAGCAGCGATAAAAACGAAGTGATTTCTCCGGTAGCCATTGCCCAATACAAATTTGCCCCAAAATGGGCTGTTGCAGGCAGGTTCGAATATTATGAAGATAAAAACGGAATTTTTATTGCCACCGGAACACCGCAGGGTTTCAAAACAAAAGGTTATTCGTTAAACCTCGATTATTCGCCGATAAACAATGCGGTAATCAGGCTGGAAGGAAAAGCTTATGATAGTAAAGACAAAATATTTGCCCGCGAAGGCGCTGCGGTTAACGCCAATGCAAGCCTTACGGCAAGTATAGCGGTATCGTTTTAAGTAAGCGCGAACGGACACCCTTTAACAATTTGTCATCCTGAGCCTGTTGAAGGATTAGCCAAAACTTATGATTGGCGTTTCGACAGGCTCAACGTGACAGATTCGATCGAATTTAATCTTGAAAAAAATGCATCCATACATAGAAATCTTATTCAGCCTTTTTTTAGCATTCCTCGGCATGTTAATGATGAGAAAATTAAGCTCTTTAAAAAGAAAGCGAACAGTGGCCAACCGAAAAAGTTATGCCACAGAAAAATACTTTAAACTGCTTTTTAACAAGATTTCCTTTAGATTTATGATGGTATTATTCACATTGGTGATGATAATTGCAGTTACGATACTGATAGAAAACGGAATAATGAGCGTTAGCTGGTAAATACCATGGATGAGCAAAAAGAAGAATCGGTAAAACACTTTTTGGATCTGGTGAAAAAATCCAGACGTGGCAAACTGAAAATCTACATCGGTATGAGCGCAGGCGTGGGCAAAACTTACCGCATGCTGCAAGAGTCCCATGCACTATTGCGTAATGGCGTAGATATTTGCATTGGCTATGTAGAAACCCATAACCGGGCCGAAACCCATGCCTTGCTTGAAGGACTTCCCATTGTAGAACGCAGAAAGATCTTTTATCGTGGTAAGGAAATAGAAGAGATGGATCTCAAAGCGATCCTGAACCGCCATCCCGAAATTGTAATTGTTGATGAACTTGCCCATACCAATGCCGAAGGCAGCAAAAACAGCAAGCGCTGGCAGGATGTTTTCGATCTGCTCGAAGCGGGCATCAGCGTAATTTCTGCCGTAAATATCCAGCACTTAGAAAGTATAAACGAAGAAATTGAACAGATTACCGGCATTGCAGTTACCGAACGGATCCCGGATAAAATACTCGAACTTGCCGATGAAATTGTAAACATCGATCTTACCGCCGATGAACTGGTTACGCGCTTAAAAGAAGGAAAAATTTACGATAAATCGAAGATTGAAAGGGCGTTAGGTAACTTTTTTCAGTCAGATAAAATCCTCCAGCTGCGCGAATTGGCACTTAAAGAAGTGGTGCACCAGGTGGAACGGAAAATCCAGACCGAAATTCCCAAATCGATTAAACTCCGGCCCGAACGCTTTCTGGCCTGTATCTCTTCCAATGCAGAAACCGCGGGCGTGGTGATCCGCAAAACGGCAAGGCTGGCTTCTTATTACCGTTCGCCATGGATGGTGCTATACGTGCAGAGTGATAGTGAAAGTATGGAACGCATAAAACTCGATAAGCAGCGCCACCTCATCAACCATTTTAAGCTGGCTACCGAACTGGGTGCCGAAGTAATCAAAATAAAAAGTAACGCCATTACCAAAACTATTATTGATCTCGCTACCGAAAAGGAAATTACCACGATATGTATCGGCAAACCCCATCTTAATATTTTTCAGGTGATTTTGCGTACTGCCGTTTTTAATGGATTGTTGAAGAACCTGGCAATGAAGGATATTGATCTGGTGATACTTTCGTGAAAGGAGAAGTCGTTATCGTTTTGTTTCCCGCAGATGACGCAGAAAAGGCCGCAGATTTAAATAGATTGTATATAGCCATAAGGTTTATTTAGCCACCGAAACACAGATTTATAGTGAATATCTAACACCCAATATCTGTTTAATCTGCGTTTTTGATCTTTTTAAATCTGCGGGAAAAATAAAATACATATTGCCTTTTGGCCCGGTAAAAATCCGTGTTTTCCGTGAATCCGTTGCAAAATAACAAGATCGTCATGCCGTCCCGAAGCTTCGGGATTAGCATCTTTCTTGCTAGATGGACCCTAAAATAAATTCAGGGTGACGGTTAGAATCGAACTTAGCGTTAATATTCCTAAGATAGATGACGCTTTGTTATTTAACAAAAACCTCTTATTTTTAATTGATCTAAATAACTATATTTGCCGCCAAGTATCATATAATTAATTGGAAGCAATCAACAAACCTTTAATGACCGGGTTAATCAAGATCGATAAACAATCGTTCGAAATGGCCTATGAGCTTTATTGGGAAAAGGTATTTGCCGTTTGCTACAACAACATTAAAGAGGTTGAACCTGCCAAAGGCATGGTGCAGGAGATTTTCAAATCCCTTTGGGAACGCAGGGCTGAACTCGAAATCGAAAAAATAGAACATTATCTCATCCGCTCGGCCAAGTTTAAAACCTTCGAGTATATCCGGAACAAGGTAAACAGGCAAAAACACAACGAATTTCAGGTGATGGATTGCTCTGTATCCAGCAATTGTACCGAAGAACAGGTACTTTTTAACAATTTAAAAGAAAAAGTAAACCTTTTGGTTGATACTTTGCCCTGTCAGTGTAAAAGAGTTTATAAAATGAGTAGAGAACAGGGTATGAGCAATAAGGAAATAGCCAGTTTGCTGGTGATTTCGGAACGGGCGGTTGAGTACCACATCACTAAGGCAATGAGCAGGTTAAAAGTAGGTTTGGCTAATTATTGATTTTTTTATTGATCACACTTACGGTAAATCGGTGTTTAGGCTACTTCTATTTAAAAGCAATAATTTATTAAGTTTGCAGATAGCACATTTCTGTTAACGGCAATTTATCCGGATGAACATCAGTAACGAGATTTTAGAAAAATACCATTTAAATACCTGCACTGCCGAAGAACGCAGGATGGTAGAGGAATGGCTATTTAATACCGATGCAGATGATTTGGATATTACGGCTTTACCTGTAGATAAAAATAGTCTGAAACAGGAAATGTGGCAGGAAATTGAAACGGTGCTCCCGCAAGAGGTTAAACCTTTGCCAAAAAGAAGTAACGTTTATTTTATGTGGAAAGGTGCTATTGCCGCTTCTCTATTAATAGCCTTAGCGGGCACAATTGTTTATTTCGCATTTGCCCATAAACCAGCTCCTCAAACTGAATTTGTAGAACTGAATAATCCTTCCGCAATCCAGGTAAAACATATCGATGCTACCGGATACAATGTATCGCTCGGACCAAATACCATTGCCAAAATAAACAGTAGCGATGGGATGATCGACCTTACGGGAAGCATCCTCATTTCACCAAAAAAAGATATCGACCTCGTTTTCGAAGGAACGGATAAAAAAGTAACCCTGTTAAAAGGCCAAACTTATATTATCCTGAAAAATAAAACCGGTGTGAAAAGTATCATTGTGATCAGCGAACGGAACCTGATGGATCTGCCGCCGGTGATGCAGAAACAGCTTTCGGCCCAGTTTGATATTTAACGCCCACATTTACCATGAATATCAACCGCATTATTCAATTTTTCGTTCCTGTAATTTTTACCCTTTACTTGCTTGGCTGTAAAGAAAAAAACAGTTTGGGGGAGAATGGCAGATACAGTTTGTATATTTTGGCAAAGGATGGGAAAGAATACCTGTTAACCAGCAATACTTTGGATAGTGGCGAATTAAAGCCTGAAACATCGGGTGTATACCTTGATCCAAAGGATATGGACAGGGATGTTTTTGTGAAAGATGGGTTTTTCTATCACCTTAACCGTAAAAGCAACCGCTTTTCTAAATTTAAGCTCGAAAACGGAAAACTGGTTACTGCCGGTTTTTTAGATATCAAAGATTTTAGTATCGAAAATTTTAACTGGCTTGGCAAAGATAGTTTATTGCTTAGCGGCTTAAATCTTTCGGGTTATAACCATGCTAAATACACATTCGTGAATACTGTCAAAATGGAAGCGATTGCGCAGGGCGATATGGCCATTCCGGCACCATCAGGGAAGTTTACCACGCTTTCTATTGGTTTTGTAGAGAAAAAAGGTAATGCGTTATTGGTTGGTTATACCTATCATATTCCGCAGGGTGTATCCAGTTATTTAACCAGCGATACCTTATACGTTTCGGAGCTCAGTTATCCGCAGATGAAGCTAATAGCTACACAAAAAGATACACGTTCTACCTATCCGGGTGGAATCAACACCATTCAGTCTTATAATTTTAAAGACGCTAATGGCGATTATTACTTTCAATCCTGCCCGGGGATTGCTTTGGGTAACCATCCTGATCTGCCAACAGGAATATTTAAAATCAAGGCGGGTGATAAAAAAATAGACCCTGATTATTTCTTTAATATTTCGGCATCTAAAATCCAGAACCATGCTTATGGAATGTGGTATCTGGGAGGCAATAAAGCCATCATCCGTTCGGAAAGAAAAGACCTGTTTAAAGGTTTGGGCGATCATTACAGTACGGCACATTTTGAATTTTATGTGCTTGATCTTACTACGCAATCGATAACCAGGCTGAACCTTCCGTTGGATAAGGGAACGAGAAGGGAGTGTGTGATTGTGGAGGGCGATACGGCTTATATCTCGGTAAATTCTACCAAAGAAGGAAATTACATCTGGCTGTACAACATTAAAACCGGAGCACTTAAAAAAGGACTGCAATTGAGTGGAGATACCGATTTTATCATGCGGATAGACCGGTTGAATTAATTGCTTTTTTACCACAGCGCCCGCAAGACTAATTGGCTTTTTTTACCACAGAGAGTACAGAGATTAAAACACAGAGGGCACAGAGTTTTTCATACCGTTCTTCGACGTACTCCCAAAAGTGTTGTCATCTCGATCCGATAGCTATCGGATGGAAGAGAGGTCTTTCTCTAAATATATCTCTCGGTTGCGTTTACTCCGCTACTATTGATGTTATTTTATAACTATTTATTAATAAGAATGTTATGTGTTTGTGCATTTCCGCCCAACTAGGCCAAAGCACCATATCTCCGCTCTACTTTTAATCCTGCCTAACAAAGTTTTCAGTATGGACTGACCCAGCCAATCCACTAACTTTCAAAGAAAAGTTTTCAGCCGGCATTTTTTGTT
>NZ_DJDT01000186.1 GCF_002432345.1 Pedobacter sp. UBA5917 | reverse complement strand
CCCTGAACTTGTTTCAGGGTCTATCTTGCAGGAAAGATGCTGAAATAAATTCAGCATGACGATCGCATCAGAAAAGACTAAAATTATAATGAAGCACAGATATAAAAAAAGGTGCCGATAATCAGCACCTTTTCTTTAAAAACCATTTCATTATTTACTCGATTCTTTAGCGGCCAGTAATCCAACCATAGCATCTATTTCTTTCACCACTCCATCATCAGTGCCTGAGAAACCTACTGCTTTAAACCTGATGTTCCCATCACCATCTATCACAAACTTGGTTGGGATACCATCTACTTTATAAGCGCTTACCACATCAAATTTTGATGGATCTTTGGCGTTTTTGGTATCGTAAAGCACGTTGAAATTGTATTTCTTCTCCGTTATAAAATCAGTCACCAATTTTTCCCTATTATCCTCCGTTTGCCAGGTATTTACGAAAAGAAACACCACATTGGGGTTATTGGCATATTTGGCCAAAGCCTTTTGCATACCCGGAAAAGAAGCCACACATGGACCGCACCAGGTTGCCCAATAATCCAGAATAACAATCTTTCCTTTTAAGCTGGCCAAACTAACTGTTTCGCCTTTTAAATTAACCAAAGAGAATGCCGGCGCAGGGCTATTGATCATTTTTTTTGTCCATTCCTCCTTTTCTTTCTCCAATGCTGCTTTTTCTAAATTGGCAATATAGGTTTCGTAAGTACCTTCTTTCTTTAATGCGGTATAGAGTCTTTTAAAATCCGCTTTTAGCGAATCTGTTGCCTTGCCATCTTTAATTAATTTTTCGGCTTCACCGTAGGCTTTATCATTCTGCCCTTCTTTAATCAGATAGGTGATATAACGACCTGATACATCTGGTGGTACTGCAGTGTATGATTTTAATGCTTTTTCCTGCACAGTCAAAGCATCTTTAAAATTACCCTGACGATAAAGCAGTAAAGCATAGGTATCGGCAAACATACCATAAGATTGATCTAAAGATTTCAGAAAAGCTTCTTTTGAAGAAAAATAAACCGGCACCTCATCATTTTTAGCCTCTTCTATCAGGCTTAACGATTGTTTTGAAAGCTTTATCGCTATATCAACATTTTCATTTTTCTCTGCCGATGGCCAGGCAAAAGAATTATACAAGCTGGCCCTGGTTTGCTTATTAGTTACTTTACCAGCATAAAGCTCAAATTTTTCAGCATTTTTTGCCTGTATACTTGCGTTTGCCAAAATGCCATATATCGAATTTAATTTATCTGCATCCGCTTTTTTGCTGGCATCAAATTTAAATTTGGCAATCATATCCGTCGCTTTTTTCTCCTGCACTGCAAAATCTTTTGTACCATATAGGGCATTCATATCCTCTCCCCATGCATAATTTCCTGTTGGATACTTTTTCAGCAGGATTGTTTTTACCGAATCTGCCTGGGCCTTTTTCTTCAACAACGAATATAAACCTACAGTACCGCTAAGATCATCTTCTTTAGGATCTTTTATTTTAGATAACCTTGCAATATTTTCGTTGATCAGTTTTGTGCCGTTTTCTTTATCCGCTTTATACTCCAGTGATAAATACTGGTTTAAATTTTTCTGTTTCAGCGCGGGTTTTAAAGCAAATGCCTGTTTGTAATTGGCAATGGCTTTTTCCGGATCGCTGGTTAAACCCAAATAATAATTCCCTGCTAATCCATACAAAAAAGCCTTGTTTAGGTAAGCTTCTGCCGGCACTTTACCTGCTTTTGTAAATTCTAAAATGTAACCATCAGGCGCTTCGTCCTTTTTATCGCCTACCGCAAAAGCAAGTCCAACAATAGTAACACTATCGGCAGTAGAAATCTCTCCCTTATAAATAGCCCCTTCTTTAACCAGTTCTATTTTGGCATTTTTAGGATTGGTTTTAGAGAAAAAGGTAAAACCGGTACATTTTACATCAGCCAGGTTTTCGAGATTGGTACCCTTTGGGTCGTAGGTAAAGGTAACTTTGCTTCCTGCCGCAGGTTTATCGGTCGAAAACTTCACTCCCTGTGCGTTCGCCGTTCCTATAGCCAGCGCAGATAAAAAGAATAATTTTAAGGTTTTCATAAAGAAAGGATTAGGTTTAAATTAGGTAAACTAAATATATAGTTTAATATCTGTTTTTCATAATTATTTTCAATTAAATTTAAGGAATAATTATTGCAGGTTAATATACTATGACCTACGAACAAAAAATAAACAGCGAACTGGATTTCTGGAAGTTTAAAACCTTGCAGAAACCGTCTCTTTTGAGTAAGGTGACCGATAAAGTTCAGAAAAAAATAAACAGCTATATCCCCGATAAGGTTCATAATGCCATTACAACTGCCATAAAGCAAATGGTAAAAGCGGTTCTTTTTGGTTCTACATTTACCACTTCGAAACCGGTTATCAACTTAACATTGCTACACCGCGAAGCATTGGTTAAACAAAAAATTGACAACTATAAAAAAACCGGTGCTGCCGAAGGCGGAATTACAGGTGCGGGAGGCTTTTTAATGAGCCTTGCAGATTTCCCATTGTTATTGGGTATAAAAATGAAAATGCTTTTTGATATTGCCGCAGTTTACGGATACGATGTTAAAGATTACCGCGAGCGTTTATTCATTTTACATATTTTTCAGCTGGCATTTTCGAGTAAGGAAGAAAGCCAGAATGTGTTTTTTAAAATGCAGGATTGGGATGATAAAGCGCATCAACTGCCTACAGATATTGACGAATTTGACTGGCTTACCTTTCAGCAGCAATACCGCGACTATATAGATCTGGCAAAACTTGCACAAGTGCTTCCTTTTGTTGGTGCAGCAGTTGGTGCAGTTGCAAATTATAAACTGATCGAAAAACTGGGCAAAACTGCAATGATGAGTTATAGAATGAGGTACTTTAGTCTTCAGTCCGTAGTCCTAAGTCATGAGTCGAATAGCGATATCCGCATAGAGACCAATAAATAAGTATTTAAATCTTTAGCCATTATCAGACTAAGGACTACAGACTCAA
>NZ_DJDT01000353.1 GCF_002432345.1 Pedobacter sp. UBA5917 | reverse complement strand
GAGGTACGACGAAGCAATCTTTTTTGCTATTATATATACTCTTATCAGTTATCACCTTGCATGAAAGATTGCTTCACTCCACCACACAATCCCTTTGCTTCAGTTCGCAATGACGAATCACCTGATTAACCACAAAGATAACAGAGAAAAAACACAAAGAACACAGAGAAAAATTTCTTTGTGTTCTTTGCGCAATACTTTGCGAACTCTGCGGTTCTAAATCTATTACTTTACCAAAGGCAATAACTGATCGGCTACCAATTGATTACCTGTTTCGTTCAGGTGTACCCTATCAACGGTTAAAATGCCTTTTTCTTTATCCTCTGGATTATTTTTAGTTTCGTAATCGGCAAAAACCTTTCTTAAATCGCATACCGGAAGGTTGTTTTTTGCAGCCAATTCCCTGATACCTGCAGCATACTTATTCAGATCGGCATCCAATTCGTTAGTCCCGTCTTTTTTCTCGCCCACAACCGATGGGGTAACCAAAACTACTTTACTGCCCACACCCTGGATTTTATTGATAAGTGCCTGGTAGAATTTTAAATATTTATCATAGTCGGTTCCGGTGTGCGATGATTGTTTGTGCCAAACATCGTTAATGCCTACATAAATGACTACCAAATCTGGTTTCTTGTTCAAAACATCGTCTTCTAAACGCAGGTAAAGATCGTATACTTTGTTACCGCCAATTCCTGCGCCGATTACATTGTATTTTGTAGAATCGAGCGATTGTTTGATCAGGGTTACATAGCCTTTTTTAGAAACACCCTGCTGGGTAATCGAATCACCGAAAAAGATAATCCGTTTTGGTTTAAATGTCATCGAGGTTAATGCAATTAAGCAAAAGCTTAGTAAAATACTTGTTTTTAATAATGATTTCATGTGTGTATAATTGGTTAGGTTATTTTTTATCGGTCTTTTTAAAATCTAGGTCCTGAAAATCGAAACTAAAATCGGTTAGTGGCGAAATGGCTTCGATTTTAAAACCATCGGCCTGGGCGTTGTTATCCAGCCCAAAATTAACAAAGGCATCTGCATCCAAACTCCTGTCGTACCACTTTACAATAAAAGTGTTGCCTTTGTAGTAAGTCATATCGCCTCTCAGTTTCGGCGCGTTTTTGGCCTGAAAATGCATTTTACCGTTTACTTCACTAATGGTTACATCGCCGAACCACGAATCATGAAAAGTGCCATAGTAGTTTTTGTTATCAGGTTTTGTGGCCGAAAGTTTTTGCTGTGCAGTAATATCATTCCAAACTTTGGCGACCATTTCGCCAGCCTGTTTTTCATTCCTAAGCCTGTTATCGTTATAGGTTTTAATGCGATCCTGCCCTTTAATGCCTAAATAACCATCTTTGATCGAATTGGTAATGGCATTAAAAGCTGCACCAGATTGCTGGTTGGTTAACACAATAATACCCAATTTCAATTCGGGAAGAATGGTAACCTGCGTTACAATACCCGATAAGCCTCCGGTATGTGTGGCCTGAAAATTACCGTTAACATTACTCAAAAACCAACCCAAGCCATAGCTGCTAAAAGCCGCCGGATTACCACCGGCTATAATAGTCTGTGGTGTCCAAAGTTCTCTTGCAATAGCAGGGCTGAATAGTTTTTTATCCAACGTTTCTCCATATTTACCGCCGTTGATCATCGACATTACCCATTTGCTCATGTCGGTAACGTTCGAATAAATCCCACCGGCTGCATTGGCAATTTCGCCAAAGCTTAAACCTACAGGGAGCAATTTGCCTTCGTAAGGTGCATGACCATCGATTACATTCGATTTATCTTTTAAGCGGTACCATGAAGCAGCAGTTTTGGTCATTCCTAAAGGTTTGATAATCCTGCTTTCGATAAAATCTTCATAGGTAATTCCTGAAACCCTTGCTACTACTTCGCCGGCAACAATATACATCAGATTATCATAATCGTATTTGGTGCGGAAAGAAGAAACGGGTTTTAAATAGCGGAGGTTATGGATCAGCTGTTTTTTATCAACTGTTGATGAATCCGGCCAGATCATTAAGTCGCCGGCACCTAAGCCTAAACCACTGCGGTGCGTAAGCAGATCGCGGATGGTAAACTCGCTGGTTACATAGGCATCGTACATTTTAAATTCGGGAATTACATCGGTGACTTTTGTATCCCAGGTAATTTTTTTCTCATCAACCAGCATACCCAAAGAAGCAGCCGTGAATGCTTTTGTGTTTGATGCCACACCGAAAAGGGTATTTTCATCAACCTTTTTATTGGTTTTGATAGAACTTACCCCATAACCTTTTAAATGGATGATTTTACCATCCTTGATTACAGAAACTGCAATGCCGGGAACATTAAAGGTGCTTAATGTTTTTTCTACCACGCTATCTATCTGTTTTGAGGTAAGCACCTGAGCATGTACATTAATGCCTAAAAACAGGGATAAAGCAATTGATATATTAAATTTTAAGGAAGAAAGAAATTGCATATTTATCGGTTTAATAATCGTTTAAAGATAACAACCAGAATTCGATAAATATTTATTCATAATGATAAATTTCTATCTCCTTTACCAAATGCTAACGTCATGTTGTCTAGCTTTCATTTCGAATCAACATTATTTATACAGAATAGACCCTGAAATGAATTCAGGGTGACGGCCGCAGATAATCGAATCCTTATTTGCTCTTTTCGAGTTTGTAATCTTTATGTACAATTAAAAAACTTGCCCGTTCTTCTTTTTTGAAAGGATAATCCCAGTTGCCCTGATAAGTAATTTTGGTAGGCAGTTTATCCTCGCCAAAATAGCCCATTTCGATATTCATCTGCACATCAAAATCGAAAAGCAGATTACTGTATTTCATATCGATGTAACGACCTAAGATATTAAAGTTGCGTTTATCAAAAATAGTCACCAGTTCCTTAATCATAATACCATCTTTTGTCCAGCTACTTAAATCAGGCTTAACCGAAACCCTGAAGCGGTAAACCGGAATAGAATCCAGATAAGTACCACTGGTGAAACCATAATCATAGTACTGGCGCATATTGGCCGAAAATATTTCGGTTTTACTGCCAATAAATGGAACTTTTACGGGCCTGCCTGGATTAAAAACCAAGGTTTTCAACTTATCTTTATAACTCTCATTTGTGCCACCTTTTCCATCAGGTTTAGGCGCATTGGGAATAAAATCAGTATTGTAAGAATTCATAAAAATGTAATCGAACATTTCTACTGTATACAACTGGTACTTACCGTTCTTCTTATAAATTTTCCCGGTATCCTGTTTTACCAGGTATTCCATTTTGTAAGGTCCACTATTGTTGTGCCTTATTTTACGGTATATTTTACCATCAACTTTGTTCTTTTTATCGTAACTGTAAATCCTGTTTTCGGCAATGAAGGTATAACGTTTCATATCCCTGAACGATTGATAAAAAGAAGTATCGTACATTACCTTCCTGATAAATGTTTCCACATTCAGTTTTTCGGCTTTGATATTTACCGTTGAATCGAGCGTAATGGTTTTAATCGTATCCGGATTGAAACGCGGGATTTCCTGTGTAAAACCTTTATAAAAGAGCGAAGTAAACAGTAAAAACAAAAATAATTTCTTCATGGAAAATGGATAATGTTTGATGGAAGATGGAGAATGTGAGATGTAAAATAGATGATAGCACATAAACTCCTCCATCATCCATTTTACATAATTACCTCTTACATCAGTTTCCTAGTTGTTTTAAAGCGATGTAAGCCATTAACCCCGTTGAGATTTTCAGGGCATCTTCATCTATGTCGAATCTTGGGGTATGTACCGAGTATTGCGTGTCTTTAGCTGCATTCCCGGTACCTAAACGATAAAAACAGGCATCTGTTACCTGCGAGTAGAAAGAAAAATCTTCCGCAGCCATCCAGATGTCTAAATCAAGCACATTTTCTTTACCTAAAAACTCTTCGGCAAAAGCCCTTGCATTAGCGGTTAATTTTTCTTCATTGATTAAAAAAGGATAACCTCTATGGATATCGAAATCGCAGCTTCCGCCCATGCTTTCGGCAATGCCTTCGGCCATTTTTTTCATGCGTTTATGCGCTTCATCTCTCCAATCCTCGTCTAAAGTCCTGAATGTTCCTTCAATTTTCACTTCGTTAGGGATAATATTGGTTGCTCCGTTGGCAATTACTTTACCAAAAGACAAAACTGAAGGAATGCGTGGATCGGCATTGCGGCTTACCACCTGTTGCAGGGCAATGATGATATGCGAAGCGATTAAAACCGGATCGATATTCTGGTGAGGTTGTGCGCCATGACCGCCTTTTCCGGTTACGGTAACATATAGTTCATCGGTAGAAGCCATATAAATGCCTGAACGGAAACCTACTTTACCGGCATCGATTAAAGGCATTACATGCTGACCAACAATATGGTGGGGTTTCGGGTTTTCGAGTACACCTTCTTTGATCATGATGCTTGCTCCGCCCGGTAACAACTCTTCGGCAGGTTGAAAAATCAGTTTTACAGTTCCACCGAAATCATCTTTTAACTGGTTTAAAATATAAGCAGTACCTAAAAGTGAAGAAGTATGCACATCATGTCCGCAGGCATGCATTACGCCATGGTTTTTAGAACGGTAAGGTTTATCATTGGCTTCGTGGATAGGCAAGGCGTCCATATCGGCACGTAAAGCAATTACCTGATCAGAAGGTAAATTTCCCTTAATTAAACCCACCACACCTGTATTGGCGCAATCGGTATATTCAATTCCCCATTTTTTTAATTTATCCTTAATAAATAAAGAGGTTTCGAATTCTTTGAAAGATAATTCGGGATTGGCATGGATATGTTGACGATAGCCTACTACATCATTAAAAATGTGAGCGGCCAGTTCCTGTACTTTATTTTTGATCATTGGTTGTTGTGGTATCTAAAGTTGGTGCATTAATTTTTTCCCTAAAAATAAACAGTGTGGGAAAAGCTGGTCTGAGTTCGTTGATAAGGCGCTGTGCTTCTAAGCGGCTCCTGAAATCGCCCACACGAACATAATAATTGGGTTCTTTATAAGTAAGGTAAGTATTTAACTGCGGGTAAAGTCCTTTAAAACGGGCCTGTTCATTAAAAACCTCTCGCCGGTCTGATCCATAAAAAATCTGTACACGGTAACCGTATGCAGAAACAATTGGTTTGCCCGGTTTAACTTCGCCCGTGGTTTTATAAACTTCGAGGCGTTTGGCAATCAAACTATCGATTAAAGCATCTTTTATAACCGTTACTTCTCCTTTTTGTGCAAAAGCAGTAATGGTAAGGAGTAAGCACGATATAAAAGTTATTGTCGTTTTCATCAGCAAAATAATTGGCATTTGGTGAGCAGATGTATCATCTCATTTCTTCTTAACAACAAGAATGCCGAAATCGTTGCAAAAATCGGCATTCTTTATGGGTTAAGCAAATAGTTTAATCTGTGGGTATTTCAGCAGATAATTTATCCGGATTTTGATGAGTTTGCCAAAGAGTATGAATAATGATTTGGGCATCATTGCTCTCATAAAATATTATAAAATCCAGCACAATCAAACCTCGGATATTTGGTTGCGAAGATTGAATCCCTAAGTGCGGGTTTTTAATTACCAGTTTAATTTCCTTATTAAATCTTTTATAAAGTTTGGCCGAATACTTTTTATTCCCATTTCTATTGGCATAAAACTCAAGAATGATATAAAGCTTAATTTTTGCCTTATGAGACCAGATTATTTCTTTAGCCATTTATTTATTTCATCGTCCAAGTCTGATTGAGTCACAAACAGACCGTTATTAATTTGTTCTTGGGATGAAATAATTTCTTGTTGTTGTTCGGGGGATAATTCTAAATGTTTATTCTTAGCCGAAGCTTCAAGAATAGTGACACCAAAATCTTTTAGCATTTGTTTTACAATGCCACTTTTTTGATCAGGAATTTTTATTGTTATTGTTTCCATATTTCAAAAATACTAAAAATATAACTCGATATCAACAATATACAATTCTCAAACGTTTCGTCAATGCAGAAAAATTAATTGCAAAGTATTAATACGTAGATCTCTCCGTTTCGCTTCACTTTAGTCGAGATGACGATTTTTAGAGAATGTTATTGTTAAGAAAGCAATGAAAAAGCCAGACTCCTTTCGAAACCTGGCTTTTTGAATTATTTCCATTAAGAGAATTAAATTAATTCGTTTTCTTTTGCTCTAAGGTAAATTCGTATACTGCCGGGTCGTATTTCATCATTGCACCTGTAGCGGCATCAATGGCAAAACCAAACAGACCTATAACATTTAATATGGCAACAGGATTAAAAGTAGTTTGAGGCTGGAATGTTTTGGTTTCATAACCATCAAGCTTTAAACTGATGGTTTGCCCGGTAAATCCTTTTTTTAAGGGTACCGCCATAGGTGTTACCCCTGCTTTAACCCCATCTACTTCGATAGTAGCGGCCGGTGGATTAGAATTGACCTGAACGGTTTGTTTTGTACCCGTAAAAATAGTGGCGCAGCTTGATAGCAGCAATGTCGCTGAAACAGCGGCAATGTAAAAAACTCTTTTCATTTGTGTGTGTTGTGTGTGTGTTCCTACTCTTATGGCTTTTCGGTTACGCCCCGTTTTTTATGGTTTCCAGACTCCATTTTTTTTATTGATTTATCATTAAGAAACTGCCTACCAGTCTCGAATTGATCTGATCGGAGATTAAAAATCTACGACAATAAATATATGACTTAATTCGATAATTAAAAATTTAGTTCAATAAAAAAGCCCCGACTTTTTTTGTCGGGGCTCGGTATGCTATGATATGCTAATTATAAGTTAGCGCCGTGGCAGTTTTTGTATTTTTTACCGCTACCGCAAGGGCAAGGTTCGTTTCTACCAACAGTTGCTTCCTTACGGATCGGCTGTTGCGGGATTGCCTCGCGTGTATCTCCAAATTCGATACCCGGCTCTTCTCTACCGAATTCCTGTTTGGTAGTTTGCAACTTCGGCTGTTTTACCGGAGCTG
>NZ_DJDT01000277.1 GCF_002432345.1 Pedobacter sp. UBA5917 | reverse complement strand
TACTTTTACCATCCATCCATCACCATAAGGATCAGAGTTAACCAATTCAGGACTATCGTTTAATTCGGCGTTAACTTCCAATACTGTTCCGGTAACCGGCATATACAGGTCGGAAACGGTTTTAACAGCCTCTACAGTACCAAAAACTTCTTCTTTTGCCACTTCGCTACCTACAGTGTTGATATCAACATAAACGATATCGCCTAACTCGCGCTGAGCGAAATCGGTAACACCAATAAAAGCTTCGTTACCTTCAACTCTAACCCACTCGTGGTCTTTAGTGTATTTTAATTCTGATGGAAAATTCATTGTTTTGTAAGTATTTGAATATAAGTTATTTATTTTATTGTTTCACCAGGCAAGCAAACATAAATGCAAAACACTAAAAACGTTTTCTGCGGTTTACGCACCAAAAATACAATTTAGTTTGACCAATCGCAACGGCTGGTAAATTAACTTTTAGCATATCGCTAAACATCAGATGGGGAGGGCTGATTGATTTGAACAGAAGTGACAGATTAAGCTCAAAAATTATTACTTTAACAACCTATAATCCATTAACCCTCATCATGAAACCAAATGTTATCTATACGCTGAAAGTTATCATTGTAACCGCATTGGCCACTATCCCGCTTACCTTACTCATTGGCATGGGCTATATTAAATTTTTAATGGCCGTTCAACCCAATTTTAGTTTTAATTTTAATATCCAGTTGGTTGATATTGCTGTTTTTGCAATCATTACTGCGTTGGCACTTTTATTAGGACTGCAGAAAATGGAAGGAAAAGTTTATCACAAAAGCAGGCGACCATTCGGCTACCTGTTGTACTCCATCATCGTATTTACGGTCTACCTTTGGGTAATGGGGAAATTACAGGGCATTACAATCCAGAATTTTTTATTCAGTTACGGGCCAATGTTCTTTATTACTTTGCTCTGCATGCGCATATTTCCGATTGGTAAAAATATTCAAAAAGAAAGTGTTGTTTAAACCTTTTGGGATAGATTGGCGCCGGGGAGAAAATGTATAAATACTAAAGCCTCACTATCATCAATAGTGAGGCTTTGAATGCTAATAAGTATCAATTTTAGATGCTGAAATAAATTCAGCATGACGACGCGCGTTGGTTTTACTTTAGTGTGTTAATTCAGCGTAAACCTTAAACTAAAACCAAAATTACTGAACGAAGTATTAAAAGTTTGTGAAGTATAAGGTTTTGTAATGTTCGAATCGTAAAATAGTTTGATGTTAAACTTCTGGTTCAATACATAATCAACACTTGGCCTTAAGGTAATATTTTTGGCCCCTGATGAAACTTCTGCTTCGGCAACATCGGCACGGTAAATAACCGTTTTATTATCGCGGATGGCTACATCGAGTTTAAAGTCCATATTGTTATCCATTTTCAGGCTTTTAAACCATCCAAAAGGAAAGCGGAATTTATTGGTACGATAACCCAGTCCGAATACCATATTATTTTCTGATAACTGCGCCAATTGGCTATTGGCCAAACTCAAGCCAAGCAACCTCGATCGGTTTAACTCGAAAGAAGCTGTAAGGTTGTTTTTAAACCTGGTATCTACCCCAACCAAAGGAGCAAAATATTCTGAAACGGTTACCTGCGCAAACTGATACTCGGGCAGGAAGTTGTTATTTACATCCCTGCTGCTTACGGCCCCATTGGTTTCCTGATAACGCAATAATGAATTAAAACCATTAATGTTATAGCTCGAGCGGTAACCGTGCCTGATATCAACCGACGAAAATTTATCAGCAATAAAAGGAATACGGGTTAAACCGCTGTAGGTTAAATTCCAGTTAGGGAGCGGGATTTTAGGAAAAGCATTCATGCTCGCTTTACCTGCATCCTTACCTGAGTAGGCGGCCATAAAAGCAGAAATAATTACATCCTGACTTTCTTTACCGTAACCATCGGCATAACCTCCGTTAAGCCCGGATGAGTTAGGGTTCTGTGCGCCCAACCTTCTCGAAATAATAATCCGGTTGGCCATAAACTGGTTAAACAGTGCCGATACTGTGCTCGAATTACTTTCTTTAAATGCGGTACCTAAAGCAATGTACGAAACACTGTAATCGCCGGTGGTAATGGCACTTAAATTTTCGAAAGAGGAAACAGTAGCCACATACCTAAAGTTGGTAGAAAAATTCCGTGTTTGCGCTTTATTGGCCTTTAAAGTAATCCGCAGATCTTTAAATGGTTCTAACTGTCCGGTAAGCTGGAAATCCTCGCGTAGTGTATTTACATATAACTGGTTCTGTAAAGTATCGGTTGTTAACCAGCCATTGCCCAGTGCCATTTCGCGGATATCGCGCTGACTACCAAAAACAAAGCCCAGTCCCGGTGCGCCGGTAGCTTTATCTATACCAAAAAACTGGGTTGTTGGCATGTAACCAGGTAAGAAAATACCTTTAGTTTGTACAAAACTGGCATTTACATTTTTCAAACTCGTTAACAGGTTAATGAAAAATTTCTTGGCCTTGCTTCCATCCTGATCATTTCCCGCATTCCGGATAAAACCAAACTTATTGTAGAGTGTGGTTAGGGTTAAGGTAGGATTAATCTGAACGGTTCGGCTGTTCTGTATGGTATTACCCAAATTAATGTTGGGATCGCGTAGGGTAGAAAGTGGTTCGGTTTGCCAGTTAAAGTTGGTGCCGTAACGTGTTTTTACCGAAACCCAGTTTAAGCCCGGAATTTTTTCGATCGGCAGGTTGTAAGTTACGTTTAAGTTGTGGTTATAATCGGTGGTACGGCCCAAACGTTTTAAATTTTCCCAAACGGTATCGCGTTTTAAACCTTCAATCCTTCCGTCCGGTTCGTCGATGATAGAATAATTGGTGGCATTAAAATCAAGCTGTAACGAACGGGTAAGGTTCCATGCGATACCATATACCCTACTCATGGTAAAGTTTTTATTAAAGGTTGTTCCGTAACCGCTTCGGTAAAGCCCGATGGTATTGTTCGGATCATTATTCCTTAAGGTATTTTCGGAATATAAACGATCTACATCAATCCTGAAGTTAATTGCACTCGGGAAAATGCTAAAGTTGAAATCCTTTAGCAAAGCAAGCATGTTTGATTTGATAATCTTTTCGAACGGAGCTATGGTTTTGGCCTCTTTAGAATAGCTATACTGTAAAGATGCCCTGTACGTATTCTGTAAACTGCTCTGATTAATAAAATCGCGGTGATTGTATTGCGTGTAAGCATAACTTGCCGAGAAATTTTCGATATCCCAAAGATGGATAGGTTTGTTATTGTTAACCCTGTCTTTCCTTACGTTGGTGAAGTTGATGCCTCTCCTAACCGTATAATCCTGCGCAAAATTCAAGATCGAATCTTTTTGTGCTTTGGTTGATTGCTCCAATGCATTTTTAAGTTCGATATCCGGTGTACGTGGATTATACTGTGGTGTAGAAACCTGTTTCGAATAGTTTACGAACATCGGGATTTTTACGCCTGATTTCTGCGGCAGGAATTTGCCCAGTTCTACCGATGAGGAAACATCCAACAGCACATTATCGGCGCGGTTTCTTTCGCTCACTTTCGAATCAATAGAACCAAAACCAACAGTTGATTTACTACCCGAAATATTTACATCGGCAAAATCGGCCAGTTTTAAATTCAATCTTCCTGTTGCGGCCCACCCACCTTTTTCGTCAAATTCCGTCAACCTTAATTCGTTGAACCAAACCAGTGCACTTTTATCCTGTCCATCATCACGTATACCTTCATCATTTGCAGCACGCAACGGGTTTTTAATACCCACCATATAAACCCTCACCTTGCTCATATCGGGCTGACCTTTTACAATAATCGTTCTTGCCCCATCAGTATAGGTAAATGGAACATTAATCGGCCAAGGTTGTCCGTTAGCCTGTTTAGCTACATTACGGGCCAGTTTTGCATTTTGGAAAAGCGTTAATTCGATATCCATCCTATTGGCTTCAGGCCAAATCGCATCAGGATCGCTGGTTCCCGGATTGGTAACCTTTAAAGGCATTACATATTCGTAATAGTTGTCCTGGTTATCGGTTCCGATCCTCAAAAAGGCGGCAACATCATTATTATTCAATACCTGATTGTTCACCGCTTCTGCATGGACAAACATTTCTAAATGCTTGTAAGACCTAAAATCGCTATAGGCCGTTTTAAATGCAGCCCTGCCATAACCATCCCTTAATGATTTAACGGTAACCGATAACGATTGCTCGTTTAACCTGGTATCGCCACGGTAATTGCTATAATCACGCTCACGCAAAATTCCGGGAGGGGTAACATAAGGGATCGGAGAACGTTTACCATTTTCTTCGATGTTTACCGTTGATACTTCGATGGTGGAGTTATCTGGTGTTAAGGCCGGTAAAGATGGATCAACAATTACCTGTGCAGCAAGGTTCGAAGCATTGTATTCTCTCCATTCCCCGCGGATCAATTGTAATTTTGCAAAACGCAATATTGCTGTATCGGCAAAATTGGTCATGAACATCCTGAAGAAACGGATCGATTTAAAATCCTGGATACCACCAACGCGGTCCTGATACTGACCGATCGGAATCCTGAACTGGTACCAGGTAGCAGCCTGTGTATTTCCGTTTGCCAGTTTTACCTGTGATACAACCTTATCGGTAATAAAATTCTGTCCAACACTTAAATCACCCGGACGCATAGAAACTTTGTACTGGAAATACTCGTCGCTTTGGGTCATGTTGTTATCGCGATTGATATCTTCCCCATCCGGCAACGAAGTAGAAGCCGAATTTTCGAGCCCAAGTTCTGCCTGTGATTGTTGCGAAGTTTTTGAGTTACCCTCTGTTCCGTTATATTTTTCGTATCGTTTAAGGATACCTGCATTGATCTGATCTAAAGCCGGTCCCCTGAAATAAGCATAGTTATCTGATGATGGATCGGCATCAATTGCAGCAGCAGCAGTAGCGTTTAACTGCGATTTGATCTGTGTGATTGCCGCAGCAAATTTCGTTTTTTCATCGGCATCCGATAGTCCATCCAAACCCACATCCTGTGCACGGCGCGAATCGGGATTGTTATCGAAAGCCTGCACTACCGGCTGTAGTTTTGGCACACGGCCCCAGGCGGTTTCATCATATTTACTTGGATCGTTGGTAGCCGGCAAGCCGTTTTCCAATGATTTTCTTCCATCTTTTAGGATATCTTCAGAGATATTACCCAGGTTGAAATATACATCTCCACCGGCAGAATTTGGCTTATAGATAAATGGATCCAACATCCAAAACTCGATAAAGCCAACATTCAGGGCTTCAAAATCGTTGGTTTCGATTTTCCGCTGAAAACCGCCCCAGCTATTTTTAGGCAGCAATAAAGATCCATCCGCTTTAAAGTCGGTAGTACGGTAGTTATATGGTCCCCTTACAGTTGGGTAGTAAGCCACATCGAGTGTAGTGATATTCAGTGCCTGTCCGGTTGCGGTTTCTTTAAACGGGAAAACCTCCTGTTCAATTACCTCCCTTACATAATGATTGGAAAGTTCGTTCCTGTTACCCCTGATATTGGCAGGTGTGGTTGATGCGGCCGAATTATAAAAGGTAGGATCGATATTGTAAAAGGCAATCCTGGCACGGTTATAACCATAGGATAAATCGTTGGATCTATCCGACTCGGGAAAAAGTTGCGGCGTGCCCGAAAGCTGCCAGGCTATGGCACTCTTTAAATCGATCACCGATCTCGATGCTTCGAAATCATCAAGGTAACTCACCCCATTTTTACTTCCGGCAAAATTTAATGCCCTCGGGTGACCTGGGATCAGCTGGGCAAACTCACCATAAAAGGTTACACTTGATGGTGCCTTGGTTGAAATGAACGGAAGTTTATCAACCAGCTTGGTTAAAAATCTTGAAGGCGAGCTATAGTTGATATCGGCTCCCCAAATGGTATTCGAAATGGGTTCTTCGCCAAGATTTACCTTTTGGGTTAAAGGTTTCTCGGTAAGGTTCATGATGGTACCCCCAAGGTTTAGCTTGTTATTAACACGGTAATCCAAACGGGTTCCGAAAAGTGAACGCTGCTGCAAACCAAAAAGTTCGTTGTTTTCGGTAGTAATCCTGATCGGCTGACCAGAAATTAAAAGTGCCTGGTTAATGATACTTACACGACCGCCCTGATAATCGACCGTAAAATCTACACCTTCGGTTAAGGGCATGGTTCCGGCAAAAACCTTTACGGACCCCTCAGGAACGTTAATGGCATTTAAACTAAATTCGGAAGAAATATCCGATTGATAATTTACCTTGATCACATACCTGTTCTGGTTCTGGAACAATTGTTTGGCAATGGTCTGTGTAGAATCGTAAAGTGCGGTAAAAGTATATTTATTGATCAACGCCTGCTCGCTGGGTAAAAACCTTGCAGCCAAATCTTTACCGAAAGGTTCGATTACCGGGAAAATAATCCTTCCGTTTGCCGGATCGATGGTAATATAGCCCGAATTGGTGTTGGTAACCAACGAGGTTTGCCCGTTGCTCCCTACCCCGAACATACTGGCCTGATTGGCATTACTTGCAGTAGAATACGAGCCAAAAGCATTATTGGCAGCCACAAAGTCGAACACTCCATCCGGTCTTCGCTCGTTCTGCTGGTTTAAACGGTCAAATTCGGTCAGGGCAATCCATTGTTTGTTTGCCGTATTCTGCCCTTCCGTCATTACCGGATTATCTACACCGGTTTCGTTATCAATACGGTAAATATCGAGTTTAAAATTCTGACTACTGATCTGGTATCCACCGATGGAATAGATGTTTTTCATCATCAGATCCCAGGTTGGCAACTGGATTTTTGTGGTTTCGTTCTTTAATAATTTGGCATAAAGTACTTTTGGATTTGCCGCATCAAAAGGAATATCGGTAGAAAACTCTCCCACCTGATACTCCACACCGTTATAGGTATAGCGGTAAGCTACTGCCAAAACCTCATCGGCATTTAACGGGTTGTTTAAAGATAGGTAACCCAGTTGCGGTTGGAATGTAAATTCGCGTTCGGTAAGCTTACGCGCATAAATCAGTTTGGCAAAGTTATCGGTATTGCTGGTGTTAACAGGCGTTGTTTGGAAGAACGAAAGAACAGCGTTAGAATTGGTCTGTCTTATGGCTCCTCCCTGATAAGCGTTTAACTGCGCAATTAAATTGTTCGATTGTTGTGGAAAACCTGTTGCGGTAGTTCCGGCAGGTAAACCCGAAGTTCCTCCATTAAGTAAAGAAGTATTAAAAGGCGCATTTTCGCCCAAATCCATTAAACCCAATACATCCCTCGAATCGGTTGTGTTACCGGCTTTATTGGTAATCCACACCTCTATTTTGGTAATCTGGATCGGTGAGGTAATAATTGGTGCATTAGCCAGATTTTTATTGTAGTTGTTCCTGAAATATTGCGATAGAAAATAGTGTTTGTTGGCCTCATAGCTATCGATATTTACCGTGGTGCTATTTTGCTGCGCACCGTTGGTAATTTTAATCTCCCTCGATTGCGATTTCTGTTGGGTATAAACACTGGTTACATTTAAGCGCCCGAATTTTAACTGGGTTTTAATACCGAAAAGGGCCTGTGTTCCGGTAATTAATGAGGTATTTAAAGGTAAACTTACGTTACCGGCCTCAATTTTCTGGATAATATCGTCAGCACCACCGGTATAATCAAGTTTAATCTGGTTTTCGAAATCGAACTGTGCCTCTGTATTATAATTACTTTTGATTTTCAGTTTAGTTCCGATATTTCCAACCAGATCCATCTGGATTCTCTGATTAAAATCGAAATTGGTCTGTACACGTTGCCTTTCGTTAAAAAGCGGATTTTCATTTTTATTTACACGGCCCAAAAAAGTAAGTTCGGCTTCTCCACGCGGTTGGATATCGATGGTGGTACCGCCAAATAATTTCTCAAAGGCTTTACTGTTTACCTGGATCTGCGGAATAATACCGGTACTGCGGTAATCGCTTACCTCGGCGTTTGAGATGCTGCGCCAGTTGCTCCGCTTGATCTCGCTGTTAACAAGACGTTGATATTCATCAATACTTAAATACTGGGTATTTAAAACAAATTTTTCTCCTATTATTTCTTTAACGATATAACGTTTGTTTTTTGCATCATATTCTACCACACGCCTTAAGTTATTTGGCGCAGGATAAAATGGATTAACGGCGGGACTAAGGCCCAGACGTTCTTTTTCTTTTAAACCGAAGTTATTTTTAGGGGCAATAGTGTCCGCTTTGCTTGGAACTACTTGTGAGAAAGCGTTTTGAGAAGCAATTAGAAAAAGTGAGATGAGAAACAGAAATGTAGATATTCTCTTCAAAGGCAGTGGTTCTATAAGGTTTTTAAAGCTTGTTTAATTAGTTGCTCTACCGAAAGTGTTCCCTCTGTCACTTTTAAAATCTGGTCTATAGTTTTTTCGGCGGTTTGTTTGGCGAATCCGAGCATTACCAATGCTGATAACGCTTCATCTTTAACAGTATTGTGTTGAGGCATAGAAATTAATGAATCTGCCCCTTCTTTTTTCAGTTTGTCCTGTAATTCTAAAACCAGGCGTTGTGCTGTTTTTGCACCAAGGCCTTTAATTCTTTGAATCAGAGGTAAATCTGCTTTAACAATTGCGGTCTGGATTTCTACAGGAGTAATGGATGATAAAATCATCCTGCCTGTGTTGGGTCCAATTCCGGATACCGATATTAAGTGTAAAAATAAACGGCGTTCGCCCTCATCAGCGAAGCCGTATAATGTATGTGCATCTTCTTTTACATGCAGCCAGGTGTAGAGTTTACACCTTTCTGCATCGCCCAAAGCGCTGTATGTATTTAATGAAATGTTGATATGGTAGCCTATACCTCCGGCTTCAACCACAACATAGGCTGGGTTTTTGAATGTCAATTTACCATCAATATAGGCGTACATGCAATTCTACTTTTTAGTTGTTTTTCCAAATATACCTTTTCGTTTCGATGTTTCAATTTCTTCTTTTGCCTGAACATCTACAACAGCAATGGTTACCATATTTACAATTTCGCGTACCGAACTGCCCAATTGAACAATATGAACAGGTTTATTCAATCCTAAAAGGATCGGGCCAACGGCTTCTGCACCGCCAAGCTCCTGTAACAATTTGTATGCAATATTGCCCGACTCCAGATTTGGGAATACCAAAGTATTGGCGGGGGCATCAGCTAATGTACTAAAAGGAAAGTTATCTTTTAACAACTCGTTGTTAATGGCAAAATTTCCCTGCATTTCACCATCAACCACAATCTCGGGGTGGTTTTTATGAAGCAGGTTAACGGTTTCCCTTACTTTGTTAGGGGTTACACCATCGTTTGAACCAAAGTTAGAATAAGATAAAAGTGCAATACGTGGTTTGATGTTAAACTGTTTTACCGATTTATCGATCAACAGGGTAATATCAACCAGTTCTTCGGCAGTTGGATCAACGTTTACAGTAGTATCGCCAAAGAAAACCGGACCTTTTTTGGTCATCATCATGTACATACCTGCCACACGTTTTACACCGGGTTTAACACCGATTACCTGTAGCGCCGGTTTAATAGTGGCTGCATAATTTTTGGTCAAACCTGAGATCATCGCATCTGCTTCGCCAAATTCTACCATCGATGCGCCATAATAGTTGCGGTCTCTCAATAGTTTGGTGGCATCGCGCATAGAAGAAACCCCTTTACGCTGGCGCTTATTGAAAAGTGCTTCGGCATATTGTTTGGTTTTATCGGGATTCTGCATCTGATCGATGATTTCAACACCTTCCAGTTCTAAAGCATGCTCATCAATAATGGCCTGTATTTTATCTTTATTACCCAAAAGGATCGGAATGGCGATATTATCGTCTTTTACAATCTGGGCAGCTTTTAAGATTTTGTAATTATCAGCCTCTGCAAATACCACACGTTTAGGAGCCATTTTCGCTTTGGTGGTTACTGCCCTCATAATGGCATCATCCAAACCTAAACGTTTTCTTAATTCTTCGTTATAAGCATCCCAATCGGTGATGATTTTTCTGGCTACACCACTCTCAATGGCTGCTTTTGCCACCGCGGTCGAAACCTCGGTAATCAACCTGAAATCAACCGGTTTTGGAATAATATAATCTTTACCGAATTTAAGGTTACGGGCATTGTAAGCTAAGTTAACCGCTTCTGGAACCGATTTTTTTGCCAGTTCGGCAATCGCCCTTACCGCAGCAATTTTCATGGCTTCGTTAATGCTGGTTGCCCTAACATCCAATGCGCCACGGAAAATATATGGGAAACCCAATACGTTATTCACCTGGTTTGGATAATCAGATCGGCCAGTAGCCATAATCAGATCCTTACGGGTTTTAATGGCCAGTTCGTAGGCAATTTCGGGATCTGGATTGGCCATGGCAAACACAATCGGGTTTTTGGCCATGCCCGTTAACATTTCGGGCGAAATTACATTTGCTGCCGAAAGTCCGATGAAAACATCTGCACCTTTCATTGCTTCGCCGATATTGGCAATTTTTCTGGTGGTAGCGAAACCCATACGGATATCGTCCAGATCGGTACGGTGGATATCAATTAAACCATTGATATCGAACATCACCAGATTTTCTTTTTTAACCCCTAAACTCAGATACATTTTTGAGCAGGAAACAGCCGCAGCACCGGCACCGCTTACCACCACCTGGATTTTATCGATCTTCTTTTTCTGGATTTCGCAGGCATTTAACAAAGCTGCACCAGAAATAATGGCTGTTCCGTGCTGGTCATCGTGCATTACAGGGATATTCATCTCCTGTTTTAAACGGCGCTCGATTTCGAAACACTCAGGGGCCTTGATATCTTCAAGATTGATCCCGCCGAAAGTTGGCTCCAGTGCTTTAACGATTTTTACAAAATCATCAACATTTTCGGTATCCAGTTCTAAATCGAACACATCGATATCAGAAAATATTTTAAAAAGAAGGCCTTTACCTTCCATTACGGGTTTACCGGCTTCGGGGCCGATATTACCAAGGCCTAAAACGGCCGTTCCGTTACTGATTACTGCAACTAAATTACCTTTGGCGGTATATTTATAAACATCTTCTTTGTTGTTTGCTATTTTTAAACAGGGTTCTGCAACTCCCGGAGAGTATGCTAAAGTTAAATCCCTTTGTGAGGTTGTAGGTTTCGTGGGTACTACCTGTATCTTTCCCGGACGCCCTTGCGAGTGGTAATCCAACGCATCTTGCTTTCTATTCGTATTACTCATTAAGTAACTTATTAGTGACGGTGCAAAGGTACAATTCTTTTATTTGGCAAAAAACAAATATGAAAGCAAAATAGGTCCACAATAGAAGTCATTACCTTCGGAGCATCGTTACAGAAAAATAAATGATCAAGGCAGGAAAAAAGGAATAATTGAAATTAGTAAACCAAGATTTCTGGATATGTCCATATAAAACTAAAAGTGAGCTATCCTAAATAGAATAGCTCACTTAACAAGAAATCCAGAGTAAGATTAAAAATTCAATTTTAATACAAACAGCTTTTATTACAAATATTATTGTATAGAAAATGGTTCTTGACTGATTCCACGCAAGAAGCCGTTATATCTACCATTGTCATACCTTCTCCTTTCTGCAGATTGTCCAAAGTCTGTCTGGGCCCAAACTCTATATTGGTTTTTCAAACATTGAACATTACCATCTTGTGAAGTAGCATTTTTTATCTGAATTGGATTTGGGGCAGTACCAACATTAATTAATCTCAATCCTTTATCAAGATAAGTATTACCTGAGATAAAGTTTGGATCGCTGGCATCAAAAGGCGAAACATATGAGATTGCACCTGAGGCGTTATTCTGAAATTTAAGCACAAAAGCCCACTCACCTGTAGGAACATAAGTAAGGGCCAGTTCGTTTTTGTGTAATGTCCAGTAATAAACACCATCCTGATAACCATCCCACCAACCTGCGTCATAAGGCTGATCATTTGTTACTCTATACCAAAATTCCTCAGGTGCATATTCTGATTTAACAATTGGACTTGTTTTTAGATCATCCGTCATATAATAAAATGTTGGATTGCATGTTGGATCGTCTGTCACTGAATTGGCACCTACACTACTTTTAATAGTACTTTTTTTACTGAGTTCCGATGATTTAGCGTTTACATCATCTTTTTCGTTCTTCTTACATGATTGGATAATTATTGTTGCAGACAATAACGCGGCCATACTTAAGAGCACTAATTTGGTTTTTTTCATACGTTTTTGATTATGCGATTAAATTTCTCACATATTACCAAATAAATTTTAAACTACAAATTAAATATTTAGTATACGACAATGAATCAACAACAATAAACGATTAATAAGTATACCAAAAAATACAAAAAATATCTAAATAAAACACAATAATAAATATCTAGTAATACTTTAAATAACAAATATAACTGCAACGAAACCTTTAAAAGGCTTATAACCTGAGTTTAATAATGGGTACTGTGGCGTAGTAAACGTTTAAAAAAGTGACCAGTTAGAGAAAAGATTCTTCACTGCGTTCAGAATGACAACTTAATATAAATGACCGTCATCTCGACCGAAATGCAGTGGAGCGCCCGCCTGCATCGGGCAGGGAGAGATCTATCTCGAGACAGATTTAGCTTCGCTGAGCACTTACGTGGTTCTCGACTGCGCTGCCCCCGATAGCTATCGGGGCCGCTCGAAATGACGTAAAGAGTAGAGGTTCCGTTCGAAATTACTTAATAAAAAAGGTCGTCATCTCGAGATAGATCTCTCCATTACAGTCGAGATGACGGCCAGTTTAGAACGAGCGGTTAAAATTAACCTAGCCCTTACTAATTTTAAGGATCATGCCAACCTGTAAACCAGCTTTTGATAAACGGTTATCTCTACGGATGCTCTGAACGGTAGCACCGTCGAATTTTTCTGCTATTTCTGAAAGGGTATCGCCGGTTTTAACTTTGTAACTTAAAAACGATGAAGGTGCTTTTAAAGGTGTACGGTTTTTAGCGTAGATTTTTAATTTCTGCCCGGGCACCAAAGTTTTGCTCTTTAACCCGTTCCAAACCCGAAGATCCTGTACTTCTACACCATATTTATCGGCAACTGTGGTAAGATTCTGTCCGGAGGTAACCTTATGGTAAACAACTGATGATGTTGATACGCTTTTCGTTTTCTTTTTTCTTAAATCCCTTACATCATCGGTACCGGCCTCAATCACTCTCATGCTTACATCCACTTCCTGGTTGTTCAGCACATCGTAAATACCGGCATAATCGGCATCCCTCAGTTTGGGCATTACAATCCGCTTGGGTTCATCATCGGTTCCGTTTACAATCTTCTTTTTATAAGATGGATTTAGGGCCATCATGGCGTCTTCTTCAACATTAAGTACCTTGGCCAGGGTAGATAAAGAAACAAAGCGGGTAGTTTGAACGGTATCGGTTTTAAGGAACATGTTCGAAGCCTGTGCCGTAATCTGGTGTTTGTTCGAATAATTCATTACATAGACGGCCGCTATAAATGCCGGCACATAATTCCGGGTTTCTTTAGGCAAAAACTGTCTGATTACCCAAAAATCCCTCGAACCGGCTTTGTCGATTGCCCTGTTTACATTGCCTTTACCACAGTTATAAGCTGCAATGGCCAGCAGCCAATCGCCCAGTTCTTCAAAAGCATCCCTGAAATAAGCTGCCGCAGCATAACTGGCCTGTATCGGATCTTTACGCTCATCAACAAAGTTGTCCATTTTTAAACCATAAGCCTTGCCAGTGCCAAACATGAACTGCCAGATGCCTGTTGCACCCACGCGCGAAATGGCATGGGGATTCATCTGCGACTCTACAATGGTTAAATATTTTATTTCCTGAGGGATATTATAATCCTTCATTGCCTTATCAAAAATCGGGAAATAATAGCTGGATAAGCCGATCATTTTCCCAAACATATCCTTACGCTTCGAATAGATGTCTATATACTGCTGAACATACTCGTTGTAAGGAAGCGGAACGGTTTTAGTGATGGAATCGAGCCTGAGCTTGTAGATAAAGTTCTGTCCCATGGTTAGGGGATTTTCAGAAACTACCGGTACGGCTACGGTGTCGGTATTGATAAAGATGTTGTTATGTACCTTCGGGAGACTATCTAATTTGAGGGTTTGTTGCGCGGAAGCGGAAGAAATGTATCCTAAGCAAGCACAAATTGAAGCAAAAAGTATTTTTTTAATCATGGGCTATTGGTTTACTCAGTCCCGTCAATACTGAACTCTATTTCCGCACCATTTTTAAGGTGCTGAAATAAAATTAAGCCGTAACTTTCCGTTACCGATCAAAAATCAGTAAAAATTTTGCTACAGTTTTTTTTTGACGGCTACTGCACACAGCTCAGCGAGCTAATGCCTATTTTAAAAATGCCTGAGAAAAAGCTAAAAGCTGATCTTCCCCAAAATGTTTGGCTGTAAATTGAATACTTAACGGTAAACCTGCAATGTTATTGCCCAAAGGCAGTGCAATAGCCGGATTTCCGCTCAACGATGGTAGCACGGTAAAAATATCGGCCATGTACATCACCAGTGCATCCTGTACGTTATCGCCGATTTTAAAAGCTGCTGTTGGCGCTACCGGAGAAAGGATGAGATCATAATCCTGGAATAAGGCATCCATTTTTTCCCTGATCAAGCGGCGAACCTGTTGCGCTTTTTGGTAATAAGCATCGTAATATCCGGCACTTAAAACAAAAGTACCTAAAAGGATACGGCGTTTTACCTCTTCGCCAAAACCTTCGGCGCGTGATAATTTATATAATTCGTTTAACGATTTTGCTTCGGTATTGCGGTGGCCATAATGTACACCATCGTAACGCGAAAGGTTAGAAGAGGCTTCGGCTGTGGTTAAAATATAATAAGCCGGAACCAGGTAATCTAAAAGATCAAAAGAAACATAGTCAACGGTATGTCCGTCTGCTTTTAGTTTTTCGATTGAAGCTAAAATGGCCGATTTGATTTCAGGATCAAGGGCATCGCTCTCGATCGTTTCCTTTAAAACCGCTATTTTCTGTTTTTTGTGTTCGTTTAAATGGGCAGGGTAATCGGGAACAGCCAAAGGCGAAGCAGTAGAATCGTGCTCATCGGCCCCCGCTAAAACCTGTAAAAGTAAAGCTGCATCCTCTACGGATGAAGTAATTGGGCCAACCTGATCAAACGATGAGGCATAAGCGATTACACCATACCTCGAAATACGGCCATAGGTAGGCTTTAAACCAATCTGTCCGCAAAAAGCTGCCGGCTGCCTTACCGAACCACCTGTATCGGTACCCAGTGCAGCTAAACACATATCGGCCTGAACGGCAACTGCCGAACCTCCGGATGAACCACCGGGAACAAGCTCGGGATCTGCTGCATTTTTAACAGCCCCATAATAAGAAGTTTCGTTAGAGCCGCCCATAGCAAACTCATCACAGTTTAAACGGCCGATAATAATGGCATCTTCCTGTAACAAACGTTCAACAACAGTTGATGAATATGGGGATACAAAGCCTTCGAGCATTTTTGAAGATGCGGTAACAACATGGTCTTTATAACAGATATTATCCTTAATACCAATTACCATCCCTGCAAGCTTGCCTGCAGTGCCTTCTTCTATCTTTTGCTGTATCGCTTTTGCCTGAACCTCGGCCGAATAAAAAAACACCTCGTTAAATGCATTGAGGTGTTCTTTATCTTTAATCTGCTTAAAATAATAAGCCAATAAATCGGGTAAAGTTAATTGCTTTTGCGAAATGAGTGCCTGAATCTCCTTTAGAGCGCTGTATTTCTTCAAAACTAAAAATTATTGCAATTAAACGGTTTTATCACGGTTAGATGGATCTACCTGATCGCCATCAACACCATCCTTACCATCTTTAAATTCTTTAACACCTTTACCTAAACCTCTCATCAGTTCAGGAATTTTTTTACCACCAAATAATAACAGAACCACTACCGCGATAATGATAATTTCTGGTGTTCCAAGCATTGCTGCTATTGTTGTATTTAACATAACTTTTTTTGTTTAAACTTTTTGATTGTCTGCTACAATTTTTTCATCAACCGGTGTACCCGTTTCAGCGTGGGGCGTATTTGCCGAAACTTTTTCGTCAACAGGACTTTCTTCTGTTGGGTGGTGACGTTGATTATGGTTGTTTACCGCTGTTTCTTCCGCTTCTTCCTTATCTAAATCCATTGCGTTGATATTCCTATGGATCTCGCGCTTCACCCCTTCCGACGCGTCTTTAAACTCTCTGATCCCTTTTCCAAGCCCTCTTGCAAGCTCAGGCAGTTTTTTACCACCGAACAACAATAGAACGACCACTAAAATGAGTACGATCTCCGATCCACCCATGTTTAAAAACTCTAATAACGTGCCTTGATACATCACTAATATAATTTATACAAATATAAACAATTTAAAAAAATTCTATTTACTAATCCAGGCTTCAGGATTTAAAGCCGCCTGGCCCCTCCTGATCTGGAATTTGAGGATGGCATCATCCCCTGTGTTGGCTACCACACCTATTGCCTGCTTGGTATCTACATCATTACCAACGCTTACACTTACCGATCTTAAATTCTGGTAAACAGTAAAGTATTCACCATGGTTGATCAGTACCACTGTTCTACCCATAAATACCTGTACTGCTGCAACCTTACCTGAGAACACTGCCCTAACGGTAGCGCCATCACTTGTGGTAATATCTACTCCATCGTTGGTGTAGGTTGCCTGGTCTACCTTATGCATACCAAAGCGTTCGGTGATGGTTCCTGTAGCAACCGGCCAAGGTAACCTACCCCTGTTGTTTTCAAAACCTGCAGATAGTTTAGCAGCCTCAGGCGTTGCCGTAAGCAGTTCTGCTGTCGATTTTGCTTTAGCAGCAGGTGCTGTTGGTGCTGTAGGCGCAGGCCTGTTTTCTGCTTTGGCTTTTGCCGCAGCAAGGCGTGCCTCTTCGGCAGCTTTTCTCCTGGCCTCTTCTGCAGCTTTTCGTCTGGCTTCTTCAATTGCCCTCTGGATAGCGGCACTAATGGCCCTGTCTATCTGTGCCTGTTGTTTTTTACGGGCAACGATATCCTGTTTAAACTGCTTTTCGTCCTTACTTAATTTATTTAATACAACAGATTGCTCGTTTTTATCTTTACCCAAACGCTCGCGTTCCCTTTCCTGTTCTTTTAACAGATCGCTTTTTTCACGGAGTGTTTTATCCAGAACCTTGATCTTTCCATTAAGATCATTTTGGGTATTTTCGATATAACCCGCCTGTTTTTTTCTATACTGGCTAAACTGCTGTAAATATTTTATCCTTTTATATGCCTGGTTAAAATCTTTTGAAGCGAAAATAAACATCATCTTATCGTAAGAGTTCCTGTTCCGCTGTGCAAAACGGATCATCCCTGCATACTCCTTTTTAAGATCGCCCAACTGGCCCTGCAATGTATGTACGGTATTGGTGTTCTGAGAGATTTGGTTATCCAGATTTTTTATTTCAGAGTTGATTGTGCCGATTTTATCCTGGCGTAACCTAATCTGGGCATTTATGGTATTAATCTGCTGTAGGGTAAGTTTTTTACCGCTGGCAGTTTTGTTCAAATTTTTCTGAAGCTGTTCGATTTCACGCTGTATAGCTTCTTTTTTCCTTCTGAGCTGACTTTCAGTTTGTGCAACCGCCGAAAGGGTTAACACGCTTAAAAAAAGGATAAATAGGAGTTTGTGTAGCTTCATTAAGCCAAAAGTATAAAAATTTTATAGTAAAAAATATTAAAATCGAGATACTAAAGTCATAATTACTTATTACAGAACCGTCTTCACCCAATCTTCATATAATGCAAAGATTGCCAGAGCCACCATGCATACGCAACGGTTACCTCTGGCAAACCTCTTATTTAAATCAATAATTGTAAAGTATAATCTATTTTACAACCGTAAATCTCTTTGGTACATTAAACGGAAAATCGACAGGAACATTGCCATCAATTTTAACAAACTGAAGATCGATGTTTATTTTTTTCGCCTTAGATAAGGTTTTGATCTGTAAAGCACTCGGGAACAAAGATTCGTTAAGTTTTTGATAGTCGGAATAGGTTACTTTTAAAGCCTGACCATTTTTGGCATCGTTTAAATTGGTTTCGGCAACCTTAAACAAGGTATTGAAAAGCAATTTATAATCGAGTTCGGCTTTACTGCCCGATACTACCCAAGCACCATTCTCTTGTTTAAGATCGGATTGCTGGGTTAAGAATTCGCCCATGGCATTACCGGTTAAAATGGCCTGCAGCGTATTAAAATTTACCTGTTTATTGGTGAAATTGTATACGTAACTGAAAGGTTTTTTAAGGTATTCGCTTTTCAAACGGTTCATGATTTTGATGCTATCAGGCGTAATCAATGCCCTGGCTACTTCTGCAAGCCCGCCCAAAGCGGTAACACTTACCCAGATGGTTTCCTTGTCTTTCATTTTGAAATTCATGGTTACATCATTCGCATCACCACCAATATCGAGGCTTGCCTTGGCTTTTAAAGAAAGGGTATTAAATTTAAGCTGTTTGCTGTTTAACAGCGTAAGGGTTTCTGCTTTAGAGTTATCGGTTTTGGTTTCCGTTTTGGTAGGCGGTGCCACAACAATTTCCTTTTTAGGCTTACACGCCGAAACAAAAACCACCGCTCCAACAAGGAACAGGCTATTTAAAATATTTCTTTTCATTTATCTTTTTTATTAATACTTCCGATCCGTTTCCGGCCTCTTTTGCTTTTTGCCACTGGATTACCGCCTCATCTTTTTCGCCTTTCATAAAAAGTATATCTCCATACCGCTCCAGGTAAACACCATTTTTATTACTATTGTTTTGCAATGCCTTTTCTATCCATGTTTTTGCCAGATCATACTTTTGTTGTTTGAACAGGATAAAAGCATAAGTATCGATAACTGAAGGATTATTGGGCATACCATTGGCTGCAGTTTCGGCATATTTTGCCGCTTTTGCCAGATCATCATTTTTTAACGCCAAATAATAGGCATAATTATTCATGATGAGATAATTATCCGGTTCTAACGAAATGGCTTTTTCAAATGCGGTTTTAGCTGCCGAAAAATTATTCTGGTTGATGTAGATATCGCCCTGCAAGGCGTAAATCTGCGCCTGTAAACTCTTATTATCTACATCTAACTGCAATGATGTTCTTAAATTACTTTGTGCAGCCTCATATTTACCCGTTTTATATAACGCATATGCCATATAGTAGTATAAACTGGCCTGGTTTGGATAAATGGTAAGCGCTTCATCACCAACTTTTACGGCATCTTCGTAATGGCCCAGCAAAGTCTGGATATTGATTACCTGCTCCCAAACGGCATAAACCTGCTCGTTAAGTTTTAAAGCAGCCTGATATTGTACCAGTGCTTCTTTGAGGTTATTCTGCTGATAAAGTACATCGCCATAAAGCGCCAAAGCTTTAGCATCTGTAGGATTTTTTTCGGCAACCAACTTACTCAGTTCAGTTACATTTTTAGCTACAATGGGTTGGTTCAGCTTCGGAAATAATGCCGCTATGATTTTAACTTTTTCGGTCAGGGGCATTTCGCCGCTCTCAAATGCTAACTTTAACGAGGCAAAAGCTGCTACATCATTTTTTTGTTTGCGGTAAATATCGGCGAGTGCAAGATTTACTTCAAAGTTATTGGGTTCAAGCTGTTGCGCTTTAACCAGCACTTTTAGTGCTTCGGGGTCGTTCCCTTTTTGCAAAAGCAAACCGGCTGCGTAGAGGTAATTTTTTACATCGGCCTGGTTGCCCTCCAATAGTTTAACAATATCACTGTCTGAAGCACTGCCGTTCGATGTTAAGCGCTTTTTGGCATTGATCAGATCTCTCGATTCGCCAAATTTAGCCTCAATTTCATCATAGGTTTTTTTAGCGGCATCGAGCTGGTTGGCCAAAAACTGTGCGTTGGCTTTATCAAAATAATAACCATCGTTTTCGGGATCAAGCCTGATCAACTGATTAAATACCCCGATCAGCTCGGGCATATTGTTGTTGCGCTTATACACTTCGCCAAGTAAACGCCAGTACCATAAATTATCGTTATTTAATTTAATGGCCTGCTTTATATTCTGCTCAGCTTCGGTAAGTTTATCTAAACGGAGGTTGGCATTGGCCAGCTCGAAATAGGCCGCATGGTTATTTGGGTCTAAACCTACAATTTTATTAAAATTAGTAGAGGCCACAACATAGTTTTCAGACATTTTCTCGCGCAAACCGGCAAAAAACAATTGTTTTACCACGTTGCTATCGCGGTTGGTAGCTGGCGCAACTACCCCTTGACCAAAGGACTGGAAGCTAACTAAAGCAGCTCCGATAAGAAAATGTACTTTGTATTTCATACCATTTATACATCAAAAAGTTAACTCCAAACTGAAAATTGCGAACTCCAAACTTATTTTCCCGTATGTCCGTAACCGCCTTCGCCACGTGCCGTTTCGCCAAGTTCTTCAACAGCTTTCCAGCTTACGGTTTCGTGTTTGGCCACCACCATTTGTGCAATCCTATCGCCATTAACGATCTTAAAATCTGTATCTGATAAATTTACCAATAAAACTTTTATTTCGCCACGGTAATCGGCATCAATTGTGCCTGGCGAATTTACAATACTGATGCCATGTTTATAAGCCAGTCCGCTGCGGGGCCTGATCTGTGCTTCAAAGCCTACGGGCAGTTCGATAAACAAACCCGTTGGCACCAATAAGCGTTGCAAAGGTTTTAAAATAATTTCTTCGGTTATAGCCGCCCTAAGATCCATTCCGGCTGCATGTGCAGTTTCGTATTGTGGAAGTGCATGTTCGGATTTATTGATGATTTTTATTTCCATTTTTTACTAGAGACACAAGATTTTAGATATGAGATTTGAGAGGCAAGATATGAGACATAAGATTGGAGATCATAACTTATTTCTTTAACATTTTCATTAAATCATTCTTTTCAAAGTAAGCAACACCGGCCACAAAAGCAATCAACATGGCATTCCCGATATAAATGTTACGGTTAAAAATGAAAAATGAAGAGAATACGATAATGGTTGATATAATTAAATAGGCCAAAATCTTTTTGAGGTTATAGGGAATAGGGTAATATTTCTGTCCTAGCACATACGATAAAACCATCATTACAAAATAGGCCAACATACTTACCCAAGCGGATCCCATGTAGCTAAATTTTGGAATTAAAACCACATTTAATACAATGGTAATGATGGCCCCTGCAACCGAAATATAGAGTCCGAAACGTGTTTGATCAGATAAACGGTACCAGATAGATAGGTTCATGTAAATACCCAAACATACATAACCCAGCAACAGATAAGGAACAGCCGGCAAGCCAACCCAATATTCTTGTTTACGGATAAAATACTTGAGTAGTTCTATATTGGCAATAATGGCAATAAAAAGAACCGACAGGGCAATTACAAAATATTTTAAAATTGTAGCATAAGTGCTCCTTGCATTTTTTTCTTTGGCATGACTAAAGAAAAAAGGTTCGGCACCTAACCTAAACGCGGTAATAAAAATGCTTAAGAAAATGGCAATTTTACATACGGCACCATAAATCCCAACTTCTCCGTCGGCAATTTCGGGAGGTAATAACTTTTGAAGTACAATTTTATCCAGATTCTCGTTTACAATAAAGGAAAGGTTTGCTACTAAAATTGGCCAGCTGTAAGAGAACATATCGCCAAAAAGTTTTTTGTCGAAATGTAACTGCAGTTTCATAAACTCGGGCAGCAAATAGAGTAAGGTAACTATAGAGGCGATCAGATTGGCTACAAAAACATAACCTATCCATTGATGTTTATACCACGATTCGAACCAAGCAGCCCCAAGCCAACCATGTTTTATAATGGCAGGAATCAGGAAAATAAAAATCAGGTTGAAGCCAACAAAACAGCCGATATTCAGAAATTTGGCCACGCTATATTTAAACGGCCTTCCATCAGCCCTTAATTTAGCGAAAGGAATTACGCAGATGGCATCAACGAATAAAATCCACAGGAAAAAACTTACATATTGTTTATAATCCGGGATTTCGGATGCTTTGGTAGCTAAATAAGCAGCAATTGGAGTAGAAAAAACCAATCCGGTAATTAGAAAAAGTAGTGAAATAAAAGCAATACAAAGAAATGAGTTGTTATAAACCTGTTGCTTTTTATCTTCAAATTTATTTAAATACCTAAAATAGGTACTTTCCATTCCAAAGGCCAAAATAGCATTGATGAGTGATGCATTGGCATACATATTTGTAAAAATGCCATAAACACCTTTTTTATAAACCCCCGTATAAATTGGTGTGAGGATAAAATTGAACAATCGGGAAAAAACGGTACTGATACCGTAAACCATGGTTTGCCCCAGAAACTTTTTATATACAGACATTCGTTTTACTTAGAAAAGGGTATCAAGTATCAAGATAAGTTTAATTTATTGACAGGTGCTGCACATTTAGGCATGCTCCATAACAGAACAATATAACCACTCAACAATCCAACAATTTATTTTCTTAAAATTTCAAAATTACGATAGTTTTTTACTTCACCATCGCTTACGGTTACATTTTCTACACGCGAGCGGTCGGGACCTTCGTTGCACCAGTTTACAAATTCTTCGAGGAAAATGTCTTCGCCTTCTGCTTCGATGTAAACCGATCCGTCTTTTTCGTTCCTTACAAAACCGCTAACCATCATTTGGTTGGCGATAATTTTGGTGGTTTCCCTAAAGCCAACGCCCTGTACTTTGCCGGTTACTACTATATTTAAATGTTTCATTTGTTGTAAGGTTGAAATGTTTTAATGCTGCAAAGTTAATAATCCAATCGTATACCAATTTGTTTATAAGTTCAATTCGCGGGATAAACTGTTAAATCTTTGCAGTTCGGATTTAAAACCTGACCAAATTTCTTCAAGAATAGTTTTAGCGGGTTTAATTTCTTTGAGCATTGCCGAAACCTGGCCGATTTCTAGTTCGCCATTATCCATATCGCCCTCAAACATGCCCAATTTTGCCCTTGCCCTGCCCAAAAGTTCCATTAAACGGGCTCGGTCTGCACCTTCGGCTTCAGCTATAGAAACTGCATCGGCAAATTCGTTTTTTAATAACCTTACCGGAACGAGTTTTTTCATGGCCAGTTTGGTATCTCCTTCAGCTGCCGAAATAATTTTATTTTTAAATGCCGGGTGGGCTGATGATTCTTCGGCAACAGCAAAGGCCGAACCTACCTGAACGGCATCGGCACCTAAAGCGAAAGCCGCCAACATGGCTTTTCCACTTCCTATACCACCGGCCGCAATAACCGGAATCTGCACCGATTCTTTAATCATTGGGATTAAACACATGGTTGTGGTTTCTTCTCTGCCATTATGCCCACCAGCTTCAAAACCTTCTGCAACGATAGCGTCTACCCCAGCTTCTTGTGCTTTTAATGCAAATTTTGTATTGGCAATTACATGCACTACAGTAATTCCTTTTTCTTTTAAGGTGCTGGTCCAGGTGGCAGGATTACCGGCAGAAGAAAATACAATCTTTACCCCTTCTTCAATCACTACATCAATAATTTCCTGAATATTGGGATAAAGCAACGGAATGTTAACACCAAAAGTTTTATCGGTAGCCAGTTTACATTTTTGGATATGTGTTCTTAAAACTTTTGGATACATGGAACCTGCGCCGATAATGCCCAAACCGCCTGCATTAGAAACTGCCGAAGCCAGTTTCCAACCACTGCACCAAACCATTCCGGCCTGTATAATGGGATATTTTATATTGAAGAGTTTACAGATTGGATTCATAAAAAACTTTTTAGTGATGGTAGGTGATGACACGTACCATTGCATTTCATATTAAAGTATAGCTGGGTTGGCAATATTTGTGGGTTTTCCGTTGATGTAATTGATGATATTTTCGAACGCTTTGCTAAAATAGAGCTCGTAACTGTTCTTTTCTACATAACCAAGGTGTGGGGTACAAACCACATTCGGCATATTGAGCAGTTCTAAGCTAGTATCATAAGCAGGCTCATTTTCATAAACATCTATACCAGCAAAACCTGGTCTGCCAATTTTTAAGGCTTTAACAAGACTTCCTTTTTCAATAAGTTCGGCCCGCGAAGTATTGATCAGCACCGACGAGGTTTTCATTAAATTTAAATCAGCCCCAGTTACAATACCTGTTGTTTCATTATTCAAACGGAGATGAAGCGAAATCACATCGGCAGTTTTAAAAAAAGTGGTTTTACTTTCAGCTGCTTCAAAACCATCATTTATTGCATTTGTCCTCGATTGCTCACCGCCCCACACCAGAACCTTTGCGCCAAAAGCTTTGGCATAACCGGCAATTATTTTACCTATTTTCCCATAGCCCCAGATACCGATTATCTTTCCATTAACACTTTCGCCGATATTCACCTGCCATTCACCTTTTTTCAATCCCTCAACAGCATTGGGGATCTGCCTTAAAACATTCATTAACAAAATCCATGTTAACTCGGCAGGTGCAACTGGCGAACCAACACCTTCGGCAACGGCTACTTTATATTTGGTACAGGCAGTTAAATCTAAATGATTGGAAATTTTTCCTGTTTGACTGATCAGCTTTAGTTTTGGCAATTTTGAAAGCAGGTCATCAGTGATTGCTGTCCGCTCCCTGATCAAAACCAGGGCTTCTGCATCTTTAATTTTTTCGGCCAACACACCAGGATCTTTCTCAGTTTGATTAAGAATAACAACTTCATGGTGCTTTAATAAATTGAAACATGCCAGTTTTCTAACTGTATTCTGATAATCATCTAATATGGCTATTTTCATATTATTAGCATTGGTTTAAAAGACATTCTGTAGATATTTTTTGCCTCAGAGTCGTCACCCTGAATTTATTTCAGGGTCTATCTAAAAGGAAAGATGCTGAAATGAATTCAGCATGACGATCTCGCTAGGTAAGTAGGCTAAAAACTGCTCAAAACGCATAAGATTAATCGAGGTCAAATTAATAATCTTTCTTTGACATCACCTCAAACGAACCAAAACAAATACAGTTCACATTAAAAAAATGCTTTTTTAATGCGAAGCAAACAGATAAAATCAAAGCTGGGATAAATCTTAATACTCACATTAAAATATGAAGTTTTTAAGGCATACTATTAAATCAGTTTCTTAACCTCATCACTCTCTATTACAAAACCAGCAGATAGCTGTATCAGGTTTAGTCCCGGTTTTTTGCCAACTTCGATTGTTCCAAGCTGTTTATCAAGTTCTAAAAATTCAGCACCATTTATAGTTGCCCAGCTTAACAGCTTTTCAAAAGCTACCTGTTTGTTTTTTTGTAATGTAATCATTTCCGATAGGATATTAAGCTGGTGGTTACTTGCTAAACTATCGGTACCCAATGTAATCTTTACTTTTTCATCCATCAGGAGATCAACATCAGGTAAAGTATTTTCGATATAAAGATTTGCCTGCGGACAAAGGCACCAGTACAAATGGTTATTCTGCTCTTTCGCAAATATTACATCAGCCCTTTTTGAAACCGTATTGTGCACCAATAAAGTTTTTTGTTCCTTAATATACGGCAACCAGCTTTGTAATGATGTTTTACCTGTAGCCTCAAAGAAAGAGATGTCCATCCCCAAAAACTCATAAAGCTTTAAGAATCCACCTGATTTATTTTCAAAAAAAGCATTTTCATTATCTGTTTCCTGGTTATGCACACTAATAAAGGCATTGGCCTTTTCGGCTTCTTTCCTGATTAATTCAAACAATTCGGGGGATACAGTATAAGGTGCGTGTGGAACAATAGATGCCGGTAGTGGCTCAAAATCCTGTTTTATACCCCTAACATGGTCCATTATGGCATCCGCACGTTCAGGGTTAAAACCTAATGCCTCTATAAAGGTGTGATAATGGATTTTGCTTTTTCTTTTTACCTCTTTGGAAGAAACCTGATTGGAAATGTCGCCAACAGCTACAATACCGTTTTCGAACATTTTTTGGTCTGCATCATACATGGCTGATAAAATCTGCTCAGCATTCGCCTGCCGGTTTGCAATAATGCTCCGTACAAACTCTACCAATCCGGTACGTTCGGGGATCTGCTCCAGCATGTGCGAAAGTTCTAAATGGCAATGGCTGTTGATAAAACCCGGAACAATGGCTCCCTTATATTTTGTGATATCCTGATCAAGATCTACAATCTCTTCTTCAGTTAACACGTCCACGATTTCGCCATCCGGTTTTATGGCAACAGCTCCATTTTTAACCGGAGCCGACTTTACAGGAAAAATCCAATCGGCTGAAAAATATTTTAGCATGATGCAAATTAGCGCAATAGCAGCAGCAAAAAAAATATTTTTCGGGAGCCTAGCTTATTTTGATGATGAAATGATTTTTGTTTTTTCTATAGAAATTAGAAAAACCGGGAAAGAAAAAGAGCCTCCTATCGGAATCGAACCAATGACCTACTGATTACAAGTCAGTTGCTCTACCAGCTGAGCTAAGGAGGCTTTTAATCGGGCTGCAATGATAGAAAAAAAACTTCTTTTTTCAAAAACTGAAAATTATTTTTTTGCTTTTTTTATGTGTGGTCAGATGTTACCATCTGACAGTTAATTAAATCCGTAGGATGGTAATATCCTACGGCACGATGGGATGATAACATCTGAATGCACGGTTATTTGCAATAACATTCAACGGCTCAACACAAAACAACTGCAAAACTTGTAGTCATTCACCCCAAAGTGTGGAGAAATCCCCCAATTCTAAAACTTTGGCACAAACAAAAACTCCTGATAACCAATATCTTAAATAAAAAATTCTATTTGGCATCATTATGAAACATTAGCAAGTATTGTTACACAAATTAAATTTTAAAATACATATTATGAAAAAGTTCATTTTATCAGCTACATTCTTAGCGTTCGCAGGGTTCTCAGCAGTACAGGCAAGTGAAGTAAAAGATTTTAAAACTACTGCAATTGTTGCAGTTCAAGATAGTGCAGTAAAAACTCCGGTTAAATTGGAAGAGTTACCTGCCCCAGTAACAACCGCATTAAAATCAGACGCCTACAAAGGCTGGACAGCAACTGAAGCTTGGTCGGTTAAAGAAGGTGCCAAAGAGTATTATTTAATTAACGTTAAAAAAGAAGCTGAAACCGGTTCGGTTAAAATCGATAAAGACGGTAAACCGGTTCAATAATATCGAAAAATTTAGCGCTCCACAATTAACAAGTATTTAATCAGTAACGAAAGTTACCAACAATATTTAAAACATAATATCATGAAAAAGTTCGTTTTAGCCGCTACATTAGCATTCGCAGGATTCACAGCAGTACAGGCAAGTGAAGTAAATACAATCAAAAATGCTGCAATTGTTGCAGTTCAGGATAGTGCAGTAAAAACTCCGGTTAAATTGGAAGAGCTACCTGCCCCAGTAACCACCGCATTAAAATCAGACGCCTACAAAGGCTGGACAGCAACTGAAGCTTGGTCGGTTAAAGAAGGTACCAAAGAGTATTATTTAATCAACGTTAAAAAAGAAGCTGAAACCGGTTCGGTTAAAATCGATAAAGACGGTAAACCAGTTCAATAAGCTAAATAACATTTAGCATTCACAATTAATTTAAATATTTAACGCAACGCAAGTTGCATATAAAACATAATATCATGAAAAAGTTCGTTTTAGCCGCTACATTAGCATTCGCAGGATTCACAGCAGTACAGGCTAGTGAAGTAAATACAATCAAAAACGCTGCAATTGTTGCAGTTCAGGATAGTGCAGTAAAAACCCCGGTTAAACTGGAAGAATTACCTGAGCCGGTAACCACAGCATTAAAATCTGATGCTTATAAAGGATGGACCGCTACCGAAGCCTGGTCTGTTAAAGAAGGAACAAAGGAATACTACTTAATCAATGTTAAAAAAGAAGCAGAAACTGGTTCGGTTAAAATTGATAAAGACGGTAAACCCGTACAATAAAAACCTAAATATTACATCTACCTATTATAAGAAAGCCGGATTATGTCCGGCTTTTCTTATTTTTGTTATATGGCGAGAATCCTGATTCTAGAAGACGATACAACATTTGCTCAATTACTTGAAGGTTTTTTAACAAAAAACGGTCATGAAGTTACCCTTGTAACCCATGTAAAACAATCTTTTAAACAGGTAGAGAACAGCGAATTCGACCTGCTTTTAATCGATTACCGCCTTCCGGATGGCACAGGGTTCGAAGTGCTTACCCACATCCGAGATCTGGGTCTTTCCATACCGGTAATCATTATGACGAGCTTTAATGATGTGCGCACCGCGGTAAAATCAATTCAATTGGGTGCTTTTGATTACATTACCAAGCCGGTTAACCCCGACGAGTTATTAATGGTGATCAAAAATTCTTTAGCGAAAAAGGATTTGAAAAGCGCTGAACCGAAAGAAACAAACAGCGATTTTATTAAGGGCAAAAGTGCCATTGCCGATAAATTATACGGGCATATTAACCTGGTTGCGCCTACCGATATGTCGGTTATTATACAGGGAGAAAGTGGAACCGGAAAGGAATTTGCAGCCAGAACACTTCACCAGCAAAGTAAACGGGCTGATAAACCTTTCGTGGCGATTGACTGTGGTGCTTTATCGAAAGATCTAGCCGCCAGCGAACTATTCGGCCATGTTAAAGGTGCATTTACAGGTGCATTAAATGATAAAAAAGGCCAGTTTGAAGCAGCTAACGGTGGTACCCTATTTCTGGATGAGGTAGGAAACCTGAGTTACGAAGTGCAGATTAAACTGCTCCGTGCCTTACAGGAAAGGGTGATCCAGCCTTTGGGCAGCACGAAACAGATTCCGGTAAATGTGCGCATTATTACCGCTACCAATGATGACCTGGCCAATAGTATGCAACAGGGCGAATTCAGGGAAGATTTATATCATCGGTTAAATGAATTTAAGATCCAGTTGCCGCCATTACGTGATAGAGGCGGAGATTTAGAACTATTCATCAACCACTTTATACAGTTATCGAACCGCGATCTGGAACGGAACGTAAAAAGTGTATCTGCAGAGGCAAAATCATTATTATTGAGTTACGATTGGCCCGGTAATCTGCGCGAACTGAGCAATGTGATTAAACGCATGGTTTTATTAAGTCCCGGCGATGTTGCACAGGTGGAGGCCCTGCCTGATGAAATGATGATTTCTGTTCAGCACCAATCGGCACCCGGCAATTCATCGGATCTGAAAGCGGTAAATGAACAGAACGAAAAGGCCCTGATCACCGAAACACTGATCAAGGTTAGACATAATAAATCAAAAGCTGCCAAAATTTTAAATATCGACCGTAAAACGCTTTATGCTAAAATGGAACGTTATGGCATTGAATAAGGATTCATTTCACATCATCCATATTACATCTTACATACTCCATTATTCAGCCCCCGCATAATCCATCTTCCCGATAAAAGTTATCAGGCTATCGAGTTTTTTGATCTGTAGTAAGATTTCAGATTTCGCATGATCAGTTAATCCTTTTTCAGCAATTTCTATTTCCAGTATGCGGAATGCATTGGCCATGGTTTTAGCCCCCATCTGCGCCGTACGGCCAGCAAGGCGATGAACCAGCAACCGGCATTTTTCCTGATCGTTATCGTTTATATGTTCTTTAAGTGATGCAGCGTCGTCAATAGAGTCCTGTTTAAATCGGTTCAGGATTTTTTCGAGCATCTGCTGATCACCAAAAGTCATTTTTTCGATAGATGAGAAATCAAATTCAGGCTGTTCGGTTAAAATTTCGGTTTTATCAAATATCGAAAGGATATCAACCGCCCTGAAAGGTTTCATAATCAAACCATCAAAACCACCACTCAACACCATTTCGCGTTCTTCGGGCAAAACCTGTGCGGTAATGGCGTAAAATTTAATATTATTTGGCAGTTTCTTTTTCAGTAAGTGGCAAAGTTCAAAACCCGTCATTTCCGGCATACGCATATCAACCAGTACATATTTAAGGTCAGCATCCGGCTCGGTATGTAAAATATCAGCCACCTGTGTAAAACTTTTAAAAGGAATTTTGTTTTTCCCGAAAATTACCCCGCACAGATCGAGGATAAGTTTATCATCATCAATTACCCAAACAGTACCCGGATTTACAATGGCATAATGTTCGAGATCGAGCGCATCGTTAACATGTTCGGTGGTACTTTCATATTTCATATAAATATTAAAGGTAGTACCAACACCTGGTTTACTTTTAACATGTATCCGCCCGCCCTGCGTTTCGATCAGCGATTTAACAATCGGCAATCCTAAACCTGTACCCGTTTGGTTGATGATATACTTTTCAGGTGATTCGATCTGTTCGAACTCGTTAAATATTTTTGGAATATCTTTTTCTTCAAAACCTATTCCGGTATCTTTTATCGTAAAATGAAAATGCAGGTCTTCGCCCTGTTTTTTATAGGAAACCGATAAATTGATCTCACCTTTAAGCGTAAATTTTACTGCATTACCCAATAAATTGAATAAAATCTGTTTTAGCCTGAAAGCATCGCCTTTTACAAACTCCAGATTAGCCAGATCAAGAGAAACATTTAACTCAAGCAATTTTTGTTCAGCCAAAGGCCGCATTACCGAAACTACCTCATCTAATGCTTTACGGATATTAAATACCTGGTTATTGAAACTAAATTCGCCTGAAATAATACGGTTGTAATCCAATACTTCATTCACAATCTGCAGTAAATGGATAGACGACTGGTAAATGGCATCAACATCTTTTTTATTGGGTTTTTCCTGCTGGGTGATCAGTTCGGCATAACCTAAAATAGATTGTAGAGGTGTACGAATCTCGTGACTCATGTTAGACAGAAAGCGTTGTTTGGCTTTACCATGATATTCGGCCTCATCTTTGGCCAGCTCAAGAGCCTTTCTGTATTTATTACTTTTGGTAATATCGGCCATAATGAGATAAAGCAAAATCACCGTTAGAAAAAAGAAAATGATGATAATGGTGGTAATCTGCGTAATGCCATCATTAACTACTTCTTTGGCCTGAATGCCATTTAAATCAACCTGCGCTACGGCCTCGCCCTCCACTTCGCGTAAAATCTGCAGCATTTTAGCAGTTAAGGCGTTACTGGCACTTGATAAATCGGCCTCTCGCTTTAAAAATTTCTGGCTTTTCTGACGTTGCTCGAGTTCGATATTTTTTAACGAACCCGTCATACTTTTCATAATACTGTCTTCGGCCTTCGCGTTTAAAGTATCGCGTTTAACTTTAAATTCTTCGTTAATGATTTTATAAACATCTGATTTTTTCTTGCCAAAAAGTTTACTCAAAAAACCCCTCGATTTCTGTTGTTCCTCTGGTGCAACTGTTGTGGTAGAGGTAGTAGTTTCGGTGGTTAATACCGCGCTATCTGTTTGCCTTGCCCGTGTAGCCACCAGTTCATTCAGTTTCTGCACCTCATCCGAAAATGATTTGGTATTAACCAGGGTTTCTCTCACTTTCAGGTAGTTTACAAACTGTTTATCACGGTCGGAAAGTAAATTTTTGATCGATTTTATCCTGGCCAACTGGGCCGAATCGCCACGGTATAACTTGCGGAGGGTATCTAAACTGGATCTTAACTTACGCGATTCTTTTAAAAAGCTATAAGTGCCCTGTTTATTAAAGGCCTCGTCGCGCTGCAACTGATCCAATCTCGCAATTTTGTGCGAAAGATCATTAACAATCCTTAAACGGTCGTTCGGTGCAGAAATCTCTTCCACAGTATCGAGCATACGTGTAAAGGCAAATTTACTGATACCCCATGCCAGTAACAGTGCAAAACAGGCAAACAGGAAGCCTATAATTACTTTACTTTTTATTGCCCGGAAGAAACGTTTTTGGATAACAGCCGCCATTTAATTCAGTTATATGCCCCAAACCATTATTATAACGGTTTATAGCCAGAGATTGATACTGATTATCTTTTACAAATAACGTACCACAAGAAAATTGCTTAAAAAATTTTAATTTTATCATCGCCTAACAAAACCAGACATGAACCGTATCGACCGCCTTTTCGGAATTTTAACCTTACTACAATCCAAAAAATACATTACAGCAGAAAAAATTGCAGAAAGGTTTAACATGAGCGTACGTACGGTTTACCGCGATGTTAAGGCGCTTGGTGAGCAGGGTATACCCGTAAGTTTCGAGCAACATAAGGGTTATTACCTGGTTCAGGGCTATTTCCTGCCACCGGTTTCCTTTAATATGGAAGAAGCAAATGCACTCTTATTAGTAGAAAGTTTGGTAAATGGTTTTGCCGATAACTCCATCCGTTCGCATTATTCTACTGCGCTTACCAAGGTAAAAGCAGTGCTTAAAAGTGGCCAGAAAGAAAAACTGGAAACTTTAAATCAGCATATCAAATTGCAGATTCCTGAAAGACTGAGTTTCAACTTCGAATACCTGTCTCTTATTCAGCACGCCATAGGCGAGAAGAATCTGATTGAACTGGATTATAAAAACAATAAGGAAGAAGTTAGTAAAAGAGAAGTAGAGCCCATCGGATTGATTTTCTATGCATTTAGCTGGCATTTAATTGCCTGGTGCCATTTCCGTAACCAATACCGTGATTTTAACCTCACCAGGATTATCTGCCTTAAAAACCTGGGCATCCCATTCAGAAAAACACAGCACATGCCACTGAGCGATTATATGCATTTGCTGCCGGTAAATTATTAAACCATACACGTCACCCTGAATTTATTTCAGGGTCTATTCTATAAGAAAGATACGGATCCCGAAGCTTCGGGACAGCATTACGATCGCATTAATAACGCAGTGGAATGGAGATATCTACCTCGAGATAGATCTCTCGGCTGCGTTGCACTTCGCTCGAGATGACGATATGTTGAAATTATTTTTTTACGCTGCCATAGGGTTGTCAGTTGCCCGTGTTTTCTTTGTATAAACCAACATCAAAAATCATGAGCATTGCTGATTTATTAATATGGGAATTGCACACAGTAGAAAAAACAAAACAGAACAATATGGACATTATTAAATTATTATTGAAAGAGTTTGAAGCGGAATTTAACACCACAAAAAAATTCCTGGCATTGGTACCGGCAGATAAATTTGGCTGGGCACCGCATGAAAAAAGTATGAAAATGAAATCGCTTGCTATCCATATTGCCGATCTGCCGAGCTGGGTTTCATTGGCTTTAACAACCGATGGACTGGATTTCGAAGCAACACCTTATACCGAACCACCTGTAGAAAACGCAGATGACCTGGTAAAATTATTGGAAAAGAATTATGCAGAAGGAACAGCGGCATTGGAAAAAGCTAAAGAGGAGGATTTAAATGGCCGTTGGATATTAAGCATGGGCAAACAGGTTTTGGCCGATTATTCTAAATACGAAACCATCCGCCATTCGTTTAGTCAAACCAGCCATCACCGTGCACAATTAGGCGTATACTTAAGGTTATTGGATATTCCTATCCCGGGAAGCTACGGCCCGAGTGCCGACGATCAGAGTTTTTAGTTTGTTACCATATTTAAATGGACTGTTGAAACCTGGTGCGTTTCAATGGTTCATTTGAAATGACGATGGGATTAGCCGCCATGCTTTTTAATCCATCCGTAATTGCTATTTTTAGCTCAAGCCGTCACCCTGAATTTATTTCAGGGTCTATCTAGCAGGAAAGATGCTGACCACGAAGTAGCTATTAGACCTATAAAAACAATAAAAGGGGCTAATAAAACAAGTTCAGCATGACGATCGCGTTAGGAATAATAGGATAAAATTGATTACAGCGCATAAATATTCTCGAATTGAGGTTACCATTTTTAATGAGCCGTTGAAACCTGGTCCGTTTTAGTGGTTCATTTGAAATGACGATGGGATTACCTGCCATACTTTCTAATCCACATTCACTTTGCTATTTTTAGCAATGAAAAAAATATTGGCAATTTCCGGCAGTACAAAAACTTCATCAACCAACGCGCTTTATATTTCTGCTATCAGCCAGCTTTTAGGAAAAGATTTCGGGGTAAGTAATTTTCCTTCCATTTCAAATCTCCCACATTATAATCCTGATTTAGATCTGGAAAATCCACCAAAGTCAATCATAGATCTTCGCTTAGCAATACATGATGCTGATGGGATACTCATTTCCACTCCCGAATATGCGATGGGTTTACCGGGTTCGTTAAAAAACCTGATCGATTGGACCGTAAGTTCAGCTTCATTTTCGGGCAAACCTGTATTGGCCCTTGTTGCCTCCACACAGGGTGAAAAAGCTTATCAGTCAATTATCGATATTTTAACCGTGCTCGAAGCGAAAATAGTTCCTCAGCTCATCCCATTTGCAAAAGCGAAGATCAACAATGATGCGGAAATTACAGAGCATGAAACTTTAACCAGACTCAAAAGCACCATCCAAACATTTGTTGCTGCTATGGAGAATGGATAACACAATTTATTTCCGTAAAATTGCAGCATGAACAATAACTCTGCAACCCGTTTAAATAAATTTATCAGCGAAAGTGGATTATGTTCACGCCGTGAAGCAGATCGTTATATCGAAAAAGGTACTGTTTTCATTAATGGAAAAAGAGCAAAGGTAGGGGATCAGGTTTTTGCAGGCGATAAAGTGATGGTAAACGGCCACAATATCGAACCGAAAGAAGAAAGTAATTTCATTTTACTGGCATTTAATAAACCGGTTGGCATTACCAGTACCACCGAAGCCAGTGTGCGCGGTAATATTGTAGATTATGTTAACCATAGTGAAAGAATATTCCCGATCGGTCGATTGGATAAAGATTCATCAGGATTAATTTTTTTGACCAATAACGGCGATATAGTTAACAAAATTTTAAGGGCAGGGAACAAACACGAGAAAGAATATGTGGTTACGGTAGATAAACCCATTAACGAGAATTTTATTTTCGAGATGAGTAATGGTGTCCCTATTTTGGGCGTAAATACAAGAAAATGTAAGGTACGCCAAATCAGCACATTTGTTTTCAATATTATCTTAATTCAAGGTTTAAACAGACAGATCCGCAGAATGTGCGAGCATTTTGGTTATGAAGTAACCAAACTCGAACGTACCCGCATTATGAACATCAACCTTAAAGGTATTCCAACCGGGGAATTCAGGGAACTTACCGAAGAGGAGATGAAAAGCATCACCAAAAGTGTCGAAAATTCATCGTCTGAGGCGAAATCAAAACCGAAAAGTGCTCCTAAGAAAAAAACAAATGCCTGGGAGGAAATTCCTGAGCTTAGAGAAGAACAGCCTAAAAAGGCCTTTAAACCAAAACCATCTGGACAAAAATCTTCAGGCAAAAAACCAGGAGCACACTCAGGATCAAAACCCACTGGTAAAAGCAATACCAGTAATAGGAATTCGAAACCAGCAAAAGGTAAGCCTGCAGGCAAGTCAAACACAAGAGGCAGAGGAAGATAAGCTAAAAATTTGTAAAATTTGGCCTTATCTACATACCTTATACCCTCCACCTTTTTACCTTCTGCCTTTTTTAAGTACCTTTGCAACAAATGGTAACAGCAAAGAAAACCGATATCCGTGCATTAGATCTTCCCCAATTGCAACAACACCTTGTAGCTATGCAACAGCCTGCATTTAGGGCCAAGCAGATTTATCAGTGGCTTTGGGAAAAATCGGCTACGAGTTTCGAGCAGATGAGTAATTTATCTAAAGATCTTCGTAAAGCTTTGGATGAGGCCTTTGCCATTAATGCTGTTCAGGTTAACAATTCCCAATTCAGTAACGACCATACCATTAAAAACACTTTTCGATTAGCCGATGGCAATATTGTTGAAGGTGTTTTAATTCCTTTGGAAGATCGTATGACGGCCTGTGTAAGCTCACAGGTAGGTTGCAGCTTAACCTGTAAATTCTGCGCAACGGGCTACATGGACCGTAAGCGTAATTTAAACGCCGACGAAATTTACGATCAGGTCGTATTGATTGATAAACAGGCCAAGCAAAATTATAATAACCCCCTTACCAACATCGTGTATATGGGCATGGGTGAGCCATTGTTAAATTATGCCAACGTATTAAAGTCTATTGAGCGTATCACTGCTCCTGATGGCTTAAACATGAGCTATAAACGCATAACGGTATCAACGGCAGGTATTGCCAAAATGATCAAAAAACTGGGTGATGATGGCGCTAAATTTAATCTTGCACTCTCGCTACATGCCGCTAACGATGAAAAGCGCAATGAAATTATGCCTATCAATGAGGCAAATTCGCTAAAAGCTTTGGCAGATGCACTTAAGTACTACTTCGCAAAAACCAAAAATCCGGTAACTTACGAATACATCGTTTTTAATCATTTTAATGATGAGATTTCGGATGCAATGGATTTAGCTAAATTCTGCAAACATATTCCATGTAAGGTAAACCTGATTGAATATAACCCCATTTCTTTTGCCGATTTTACGAATGCCGAAGGCGATAAAATTGATGCTTTTTCGAATTACTTAAAAAGCCAGGGCATTAATACAAACATCCGCCGTAGCCGTGGTAAAGATATTGACGCCGCCTGCGGACAATTAGCCGTTAAAGAAGAAGCGAACGCTTAATCTATTCATTAAATATTTCTTAATACAAATTTCTTCACATTTTTTTTGGAGCGCAATTACTGTGCTTATCGGTTGGGTTCTGTCCTGCTGTACGCTAAATCCTTTTGGAAACTTATACCGTAAAACAACTTTACCTCTACCAAAAGGGATATCGCTTCCATCAGGGCTAATTAACTCAGTATGGAAGATGTAAAATGGAAGATGGAACTGGAGTTCTGCGAAGATCAGCGTTATCTGCGGGAATAAATAAATGCACCACCCTACAATAGCCACTATTTATCGGATGATGATTAACGGGAATGCTTTTGGCTATAGTACCTTACACGCTACACCTTCCGCCTTAAACCAAATTGCTATAAACGAAGAAAACCCTTCAACAT
>NZ_DJDT01000102.1 GCF_002432345.1 Pedobacter sp. UBA5917 | reverse complement strand
TTGACGGGCGTTCTTCGGTAAACCCTGTTTGTTCTTCAAAGCAAGCTAGCATAGCGCCTTAAAAAGATGTGTCCAAACCATAGGATGGCTATCGAGTGCAACTTGTACTGATTTCACATCGGTAACTAAGCAGAGAAAATATCAAGATAGATCTCCCCCACTTCGCTATGCTACGGTTGAGATGACGCTCTTTTTATTAAATTCTGATAACGCACCAGGTACTGCGTCAGTTAACCGGTTTGTACAATTAACCAGTTAACCAAATAAACAGCTTTCAGTTCGCGATTTGCAGTTAACAACTTAACAATCATTGCAATTAAACAATGAACGAATGAACTACCCTCCCGTTACCAGATGATTGATCGTTACAATGCCATTATCCGGAATAACATCCTCCGTTTTCTGATTTTGAGAAAGGAAAGCCTTGGGTGTAAAGCCCGAAAATTCTTTAAAATCTTTGATAAAGTGCGATTGATCGGTAAAATTGAGAAAATAGGCAATGTTCGAAAAGTTTTCGAAACGGTTTTCTTTAATCAATTGTAAGGCATTTTCGAACCTGGCCGCACGCAGGAAAAGTTTCGGTGATAAACCGGTTGCAGCTTTAAAACGCCGCTCGTACTGCCGGGTAGAAATTTTAAAATGTTTGGCCAGCGACCACAAAGAGGTTTCAATCTCGATATTATTAATCAGATGTATGCTTTCTTTAATCATAAAATCGGGTTGATTGATATTTCCGAGCCTTTTTAACAAAAAGTCTGTAATCAGTGCAATGCGCTGCTGATAACCCGCGGCATTTGCCAAACGTTCGGTTAAATCTTTCGGGGCGAAATTGCACAGATCAACAATTTCATTGTTGAGGTTGTAAACATCAATTCCAAAAAGTTGTTTAATGGCCTGTGGATAAAAGGTAACGGTAACCACTGAGTGGCTATCAAGATCGAGCATGTAAGGTTTAATTTTCACGCCACAGATAAAAGCTGTGGGCAATGCATTTCCTTCCCTTAAAAAAGCAGAATGACCATTGTTATGCTGAAAAACTAAGTGAGGATAACGATCGGCAAAAACCCTGATTTTCGATAATCCGCCAGTGCTTCGATCGAAATCCAGTGCACTGAAATAACGCACATAAGGACTTAGCAGCATATGTGGCGTAAAAATTCTGTAATCCATTTAAAAAATTGGGTTTCGGTCCTAAAATGATCTGATTTTCTGCTGAATTTAAAGAATATCCGGCATTAATCAGCATTGATAGATAAGGATTTAAGCAAAACAACGGCCTGAAGTATATTATTTTAACAAAACAGGCAAAACAACAGATATCAATTATTTAGCCCTTATTTTTCAGCGCCAGCACCATTTGATAAATATATAAAGGTACCGACCATGCAAACCAGAAAATGGAAGGACTTACTTCACTCATATCTCCTATCCGGGCCATCATGGGCAATTTCAAAATCAATGCAGAAACCACAAAAGCAATGGTAACCATATAACTGCGCACCATCCATTGTTTATGCTGTATAAACTGTTTTTTTATTGCGGCCCTAAAGGCGATAAAAGTTGCCGATATCCAAACTGAAACCCAAACCTGAAGTGAAAATGCATAAGCCCAATTTATGTCGTAAGCTGTTGTAAATGCTAAAATAACGGCAGTAAAACTACTTCCTAAAACCGCAAAAAGGTATAAATAGCCCAAGGCCCGGTGGATTTTAGGGCTATAGATCATCAACGATTTTATGAATTGCAATGGTCCTGAAATTAATGCTCCGCCGCCAGCGGTTATGTGCAGGATAAGCACATATTTAACCGGAAAATATTTTCCCATGGCAACTTTGGTTAATTCCAGAAAATGATCTGCACCATGCATAAAATACCAGGTTAGGTAAATGATGCCCAACCATAGTATAATCATTAGCTTTTCTGTAGTGCTTAAATTAAGCGCCCTGGTCTTTTTTAATGGGGTATTTAAATTTTCCATTTGCTGATTCTTGTTTCATACAAAAATCCATAATGAAAATAAAGGCCACAATAAGCGAAAAAAGATTCGGTGACCGAAAAATTATTCGGTATTAAGCAAATTCCATTTCTTCGAAACGCAATAAAGCCTTGTTCTCAACACCCCATTTATCCATCATCCCAATTAAAGGCATAATGCTATAACCAATGGTGGTTAGGCTATAATCAACACGTAAGGGGTAACCAACGGTAACTTCTTTTGTTACCAGTCCTGTTGCCTCCAGTTCGCGTAATTGCATATCAATAACCCTTGGAGTTGCGGTAGAGAGCTGCTTATGGATTTCCGTTGGCCTTTGGTAGCCTCTGTTTATCGCATCCAAAATGCATGGTTTCCATTTTGCGCCCAGAACTTTCATAAATATGGTTATCCCGCAATCGAGATCCTCTGGAAGTTTTTTACTGTAATTTATAGCCATGTTTTCCGGTTTAACTGGTTGATTACCCTAAAACTAATTAATTTTTAAAAAAAGGATATCAGATTTAGGTCAAGTTGATTTACAGATACTTTTTAACAACGACGATTTTCCGTAACAAATAAGCGGTTATCCAACTTAAAGCCAGCGACAATAAAAAGACAGCTAAAAATTTAACCGGAACGGGTAAATTAATTTTTAACAGCCCAAACTGGATCCAGGTTACAAATACAAAATGAAGCAGATAAATTAAATAAGCATGTTTGCTCAACGAATCCCACCAGAAGATATTTTTAGCCAACAACCTACTAAAAGCGCTAATAAATGCCAAACACATTAAAGTACAGCAAAGTATAAAAAATGTATTACCAAGCTGCCATTTAGCTATATCACCGTTAAAAAATATCATACCTATAAAAGCAACAATGGCCAGCAAGCACCATAAGCGGTAGTGTTTAACAATTGGTGAGTTTTTAGCAAAAACGCCTTCACTAAGATTTAATTTCCCTACATAAGCCCCTATTCCAAAATAGGCAAAATACAATAGCACACGACTAAGCTGAAAATCGAAAGGGTAAAAACCCGTCCAGCTATAAGGTCCGAAATAACCTGCCATAGGCAGATAAGCGAGCAGGCCAATTAAAAACAAAATCAGAAATAGCTTAAAGCCATTCATTTTCCCGTTAAAAATCTCCGATAAGGATAAACCATATCTGGAAGAAAATAACCGATAAATCAATGCGGCTACAACATTGAAAACAAATAACAGCCATAAAAACCATGGTGGACCAACGGGCCAGGCTTCGGTGGTAAAAAAATCTTTGATGTAAGCAGCTAAATCAGAACTGCTTTTAGCCACATAAAATGAAGGGAAATAAGCCAGAAGCATTAGTAAAGTACCAAGCAGTAAAAAGGGAATCAACAACCTGAAAATTTTGTCTTTAATAAACAAGCCCGCTCCTTTTTTATCGATAGCCGGAAAAAAGAAAAGTCCACCGATTAAAAACATGAGCGACATAAAAAAGGTATCGTTAAAGCCTACCAGATAATCGAGTAAAGCCCATCTTTTATCATCTACAATAGCATGCGTGGAGAGAATATAAGCGTCTTTATTAAATACGGAAAAAGAAGTATAGGCCAATGCCGCGTGGTGCGCAACCACCAAAACAGTAATGGCAGAACGCAGATAATCTATCCAAAGATTTCTTGAAGATTGATTGACCATAAATTATTGGTTTAGTCCAGACGGTTGATTGGTAAATTTAACATCTTAAAACCGATTAAATGCTAAAAAAGCGACACCAACAAAAATAATTCTCGCAAATTACATCCTGATCATTAAGTAGATAACATTCGAAAGCTATCATTTAAATTCCCGGACGGAAATTGTTTTTATGTCGCATTTTTACCATATTTAGAAAAGTGTCTGTCCTATTTTTGGTTTCATAAAACGATAAAAAATGGAAAAAACAGTTCAATTAAGGGGATTAACCACAATTAGTTATTGGGCAGATGATTTAAAAGCTGCAAAAAAATGGTATTCTGATGTACTGGGCGTTGAGCCCTATTTTGTACGTCCTGATGTCGAAAACCCTGCTTATGTTGAATTCCGCATCGGCGATTATCAGCACGAACTGGGCATTATCGACCGTAAATATGCTCCACCAATGCCAACGGGCCCGGCCGGACAAATTGCCTACTGGCATGTTGATGATATCGAAGAATCGCTTAAAAGGCTTATTGCATTAGGTGCCACTGCTTATGGCCCCATAACCGAATATGGCGTAGGCTTTGTAACGGCCTCGGTGATTGATCCTTTTGGGAATATTTTGGGAATTATGTACAACAAACACTATCTTGAAATATTAGATAAAGCAGGAAAATAATTACTGATCATTTTATGGAAGAATCGAAGAACGGCATTGCTGCTTTTTATGCCGAAACGCAGTTACATTGGCGCCAGTGGCTTGAAAAAAACCATGAAAAAGAAATAGCTGTCTGGCTGATCATCTATAAAAAAGATGCATCGGCCAGTACCCTCCCGCATACCAACGCGGTTGATGAAGCACTTTGTTTTGGCTGGATAGACAGCTTAACGGTAAAACGCGATGAAGAAAGCCGTTATCAGTTATTCTCCAAAAGAAAAGCGAAAAGCAATTGGAGCGCTATCAATAAAAATAAGGCTTTAACCATGATCGAAAAAGGCCTGATGCACCCGACAGGATTGAAAACCATCGAAATAGCTAAAGCCAACGGCATGTGGGATGCCTTAAACGATGTTGAAAACCTGATTGTTCCAGACGACCTGAAAAAGGCATTTGACAGTAATACCACCGCTTTCGGTTATTGGGAAAAATTTCCGAAATCGGTTAAAAAAGCAATTTTAAAATGGATTTCGGAAGCTAAACGCGAAGAAACCAGGACGACAAGAATTACCGAAACAGTTAAATTGGCGGGTGATAATGTGAGAGCGAGGTAGTTTTTAGTCCGGAGTCTGCAGTCCTTAGTCTGGAGTCGAATGCTGCCTACCAATAATAGTTCTTTATAAAAAACTCATCATCAAAACGTCGTCATCTTGACTGAAACGCTACCTGACCTATTTTTCATGTAGAGTAAAAGAAATCAAGACCAAAATAAAATCAGAGTAAAATAGTCAAATTAGTTTAGAAAGGTTTTAATTCACCAAAATAAGTCTCTATATCAATACCATTTAAAAAAACGGAGCAATAAATAATATCATTACCATCTCCTTCACCACTATCTGCTTTAATAGTATTTTTCAACTCAACTGATTTTCCGTCAAGTAAAGTTTTTAGTCCGGAGTCTGCAGTCCTTAGTCTGGAGTCTGGACTGCTTGTGACAATAGATTACAATAAAAAGTGTCGTCATCTCCTTTGGTTTATC
>NZ_DJDT01000014.1 GCF_002432345.1 Pedobacter sp. UBA5917 | reverse complement strand
CTGCCCCGCCTCTAGCACTTACCCCATTCCATTCGTTACCGGCAATAGAATAAATACCCCAATGGATAAACTGGCCCAAACCATAACTGCGGAAAGCCTGCATATCAGCATCGGTACGGTGAGGTGGTGTTAAAGTACCGTATTTCACCTCCACCTTTTCGGCTGGTTGTTTTTTGGGGCCTGTCCACTGTGCATCTGCATAATTTACAACAGCCGTCGTAGCCATTGCCAGCCATACATACCTTAATATATTTTTCATATTCAAATTTTGTGCGTGTTAATCTTTATAATTCAATGGTTTCTTTCTTTTCATCGGAATTTCGGGATGCAGCAATGCTTTTGAAGGATCATAATAATACAACCCGGCTTTATTGTATAGTACTAAATGCTGACCCAAATTAGTAGTGAAAGCTTTAAAATCTTTTTTACCCTGATGCGTCCACCCGGCTTCGGCAAGGGCAGCAATCCTCGGGAAAAGCAGGTAATCCAAACGTACATTATTATCTACAGTTTCCGTCCAGATATTGGCCTGAATACCCAAAATCAATTGTTTTTCCGTTGTACTGTTTGCAAAAGATGCCGCATCAAAAGCATACACCTGCGCTATCGGATTATACAGTTTATTCCATTTCCGGCCGTATTGATGGGTACTATCCTGGACAAAATCGAAGTACAGTGGTAACCTCGGACATAAAACCACCTGATAGCCCTTACCTAAAGCGGTACGAAGCTGTTCGGGTTTTTCCTGCCGCCACCAGTAAATAATAGTTTTATCTTTAGGCAGATCGGCATCGGCCATTTCATCCCAAAAAATAGCTTTAGCATTGAGCTGATACAATGAATCGGCCATGCGTTTCATAAAATAATGCTCTACTGCAGCATTATCTTTCAGTTTTTCACGCTCACAGAGTTTTAATATATCTGGATTGTTATTCCATTTTTCGTTGCCATAACTTACTTCATCGCCTCCCAAATGGATTAATTGAGCAGGGAAAAGCACGTTGGTTTCTTTTAAAATATCGGTGAGGTAGCTATAAGTTTTTTCTAAACCCGGGTTAAAAGTAAATTCAGGATGCCCTGCAGCTCCACCACCTGAATATTCGGGATAAGCTTTATTGGCAGCCGTTGCGTGGCCTGGCATATCAATTTCGGGTATTACCTTGATATAACGTTCTGCCGCGTAAGCAATAATTTCCTTAATCTCGGCCTGTGTATAAAACTGTGCGGGCAGATCGGCATTTAAATAATCGCCGATACCACCAATGAGCGCTAAATTAGGGTAATTTTTAATTTCCAAACGCCAGGCAGGCTCATCGGTTAAATGCCAGTGGAAGGTATTGAGCTTGTAAAAGGCCATCCAGTTTAAAATGGATTTTACTTTTTCTCTACCGAAAAAATGACGCGATTCATCAAGCATCAGTCCACGCCAGGCATATGCAGGAGCATCACTAATTTCGGCAACCGGGATCTGATTGTTTTTACCGGTAAGTGCCAGTTGAAGCACCGAAATCATTCCATAAAAAATTCCGCGGGGATGATAAGCGGAAACGGTAATCTTATCGGGTTTAATGCTAAGCTGATAAGCATTGGAATCTACATTTTTCTTTACCGGTTTCAACATCAGCATAATGGTTGCATTGCTGCTTTTTTGCTGCAGGGTTATTCCTTTCTGGCTTAACAATTCGTTCTGAAAGTAATAAGCAACAGCTTTTAACCGGTCGTTATTAAACCCGATGGTTACATTATTATTCAACTGAAAAAACCCTGCACCGGCAACAAAATTTGCAGGCATAGGAATAATAGCTGCCTGTTGTTGGGCAAACGCAGCATTATAAATAAATAATAGAATTGATATATATAAAAACCTCATTAACTGGTTGTTATTTTTAATACATAAACAGGAATCTGATTTCCTTTTTTAAAATCTTCAGGCAGGTTCAACTTCAGTTCCTGGTCGTTTACCTCCCATTTCACTTTGTTTTTATTGCCCAATAGTTCGATACTTTTTATGCTTAAACCATTTTTAGTTAACTGTTTAAGCGTTACTTCTGTAGTTTGCCAGCTCCTTAAAAAAGCATAAACGGTTTTATCTCTCGCAGTATAATACACATCAGGTGCTATGTTTTTTGGTGTACCGTCAAATACAGCGTCTTTAGTGGCATTTTTACTTTCTTCAATAGATAGATTTTCTTTAGCAGCATTACTATTTTCTTTAACCACCAACCATAGATGACTGCCGTAAATGGCTTCGTGGTTAACATCCATCCACTTACCAACTGCTTTTAACCTTTCGGTAGCCCAATCAGGAAAAGTCCCATCGCCTTTTGGGCCAACATTTAACAAAAGATTACCGCCATTGGCAACAACTTCTACCAGGTGGCGCACCAGCACTTCCGGCGATTTCCAGAGGCTATCGTGCCTGTTGTATCCCCAATTCTGCCCGATGGTTAAGCACGATTCCCATGCCTTTTTTGATGAGGGCGTTAATGACTGTTCTGAAATGGAAAAATCGCCGTAACCATTACCGATCCTATTGTTTACCAAACAGTTTGGCTGTAATTTATTAACCAAAGCTTTAAGTTCGGCGCTTTCTTTTTTACTGATGAGTTCGGGTGTATCGAACCAAAGCACACCGATGGGACCATAATTGCTCAATAGTTCTGTAATCTGTGGTTTAACTTTCCGCTCGAAATAGCGGTTAAAAACCTTTGCATCTTCATTGGGATAATCCCAGGTGTTGCTCCTGCCTGCTTTTACGGGCCAGTTGGTGGGTACATCGGGATCCTGCCAATCCCTGCCCAACGAGTAATAAAGGCAAAGCATAATCTTATATTTTTTACAGGCCTTAGCCAGTTCAGCAATAGGATCACGTTTAAAAGGACTTCTTTTCACGATATTATAATCACTACTGGCCGAATTATACATTGCAAAGCCATCATGATGTTTTGCAGTGAAAACAATATACTTCATACCGGTTTCCTTTGCCTGTTTTACCCAGGTATCGGCATCAAATTTTATAGGGTTAAACTGATCCGCAATGGTACCATATTCCTGTACCGGAATACGTTCGTAAAGCATAAAATGCTCCCCACCTTTTACCTTATGGCCTTTCCAGTCGCCCGCGGTTTGCGCATACAATCCCCAGTGCAGAAAGAGTCCGAATTTATCGGCCCTGAATTTTTCCAACGCACTATTTTGTACTGTTTGCCCAAATAACAGCTGGGCAAACAGTACAAATAACAGACTTAAAAGAAGTGGTTTTCTCATTTTTGTTTTAATATTTGGAACTTAAATATAAGTCTGTTTAGTCATATCATTATTAAAGGGCAATTACTTTTATAGATGATGCCTTATCGTTAAAGGTGGAAACATAGGTGCTCGAAGAGGTTAACTCAATACTGCTTCCGGTAAAGTTATCTCCATCATACATAATTACTTTCACCCCTAAACCTACATTAACAGATGAGACATCGTTATTACTGATCCCACGGCTGATCAGATCGGCGGTTGTATATTCACCAACAGGTAACGAAACACCATAACCGCCATAACTGGCGTTCTGGTAAAATTTAGCAGAACCATTTGCACCTACCTGGGGTACCCCATTTAAAAATGAGAAAGAATAGGCTTTGCTCACATTACCACCATTTTTCAATAACAGTTTTACCCTGATGTTATAGGCTTCGTTATTTTTATAATAAAGCTCGCTAAAAGGAATAGTTGCCGAAATGGTATTTCCTGTTGCAGGAGCAGATCTCCAGGCCACCGCATTATAATCAGCATCGCTGCTACCCAAATCCGGATCCATATAAATCAGGATATCGCTAACTTCTTTATTGCTGGTAAACGAACCTGAAACATTGAAAGCCTGCGTTGTTGAATTGTAGCTAAACAAAGCATTAATAGATGTAGTAGCGGCCTCGTAAGGAATTTCTGTTGGTAAAGGGTTTTGAAAAACCTCGTTACGGTTAAGGATAGCGGCATCAACCTCAGTTAGAAAGGTAGGCTGACCTTTACTAAAAGTTACGTTTCCTGATCCCATTAACGAAGTACCCAAAGTAGGCTGTTCTGATGCATATTTGGCATGATCGTGCGGTAAATTTAAACCGTGGCCGAGTTCGTGCAGCATACCGCCCAATAAGTTCGAACTGGCATTTGGGATCTTATCAACCGCCATATTCGTATTATCGGTGGCGAAGCAATTTTTACCGTAGCCATAAAAAGGCTGGTCGAAACTGCCATCGGTACGCTGTGGCAATAGGATCAGGGTGTGGCTCGAATTCGAAAACTCAGATGCGTGTGTTGCTTTGTAAGCAGCAACCTCGTTCAGGATTTTAGTTGCCGAAATGCTGGCATCGTAAGGGTAAGCTGCCTGTCCGAACTGTGCAGGAATCTCGATAAACTTTACTAAACCCGTAGAATCTACTTTCGGTAAGCCCATGTATTTATCATAGCCATACCTTAACATTTCGGTATGGAACCAGCCCTGAAAATGGGCGAAAAGTGTGGTTAACCTGGTTTTGTAATCCGCAAGTGCCGGATTATCGGTTGGTACGAACATTACAATATTCAAATTTTTAGTATTGGTAACAAAACTGGGCGGTGTGGTTCCGGAGCCCAGTGCCAATGTTTTTGGTTTCGCATCTGTAGTTTCTAATCCTGAAACTGGAGCTTTTTTACAGCTGCTCATCAAAATACCGCCCGAAATCGTTAAGAGCAGGGCAAAGCAAAGTTGTTTTTTGTTTTTCATTGTTAATGGTTTTTATGGTTGATTTGTTTATTGGTTCATTAGTCAATGGTTCATTCGTTCACTTGTCATTTGTTTATTGGTTTGATGGCTCATAGTTAATGGCCACATTGTTTATAACAATAGCTTAAATCTTAATTTCCTTAACTTCTTAAAGGTTTATTGGTTCATTAGTTCAATTGTCATTTGTTCATTGGTTATGCGTATTCGTCATTTCGAGCGGAGTATAACGGAGCCGAGAACCCGAAGGCTCTGCGAAGCAAAATCTGTCTCGAGATAGATCTCTCCACTACGCTTCGCTTCGGTCGAGATGACGTAAAGATTCGACTCCGCTCAGGTTGACATTCTGCTATAACGGGCAAAAGACTGAAGACTCAGGACTACCGACTACAGACTAAAACAAAACCTTCAACACACGCCCCATACTTCCTCCGCTTATCTCTAAACCTTCGGGCACCGAAATCCGCAGCCCTTTATGATCCTGTTTCCATTCCAGTTTTTCGTTTGTTTCTTCGAGCAATACTTCCTTTACCTGCAACTGATCATCAGAAAGTGAGATAATTATGAGTTCACCAAATTCGGTTTCGTTTAAAAAAATCTGCAGCTCATCCTGTTTGCCTGAATAGAATATAATGGGCTCGAGTGTTCTGATATTTGTGGTTGGATTCATTGGTTCACTGGTCATTA
>NZ_DJDT01000255.1 GCF_002432345.1 Pedobacter sp. UBA5917 | reverse complement strand
TCAAATCTCAAATCTCAAATCTAAAGATAGTATTTCTTACCATCACTTTTAATCTTACTGGCATCCAACAATTCCCTTATGGTATCAATCCTTTCGGCTTCAGTACCGTTTTTTATGTTTGTAACCAGATCATCAAGACTTAAAGGTTGTTGCTGAAGCAGGGAAACGATCTCAAATGCGATTTCTTCGCCCATCTGACTTTGATTTTCGGCTCTTTTTTCGGCCAAACAAACATCGCAAACACCACATTTCACAGCATGATGTTCGTCAAAATAATTGAGCAATTGGATACTCCTGCACACATTTGATGAGGTGTAAGCTACTACCGCGTTGATCTGTTTATGCAGAATCTCTTTTCTAAGTCCAAGGTATTTTATATCAAGGTCGAAATGATCCATATCAACCCGCGGCCTCACATATTGCAATTGTGGTTGATCAGTTTGTGGGATATAGGTAAGCAATTCGATACTTTCCAATTTCTTAAGCAATGCTATAATATCTTTGTAAGAAAGACCGGTTTTTTTGGCCAGATCAGCTTCATTGATTTTCACGAATCCATCAAAAGCACCACCGTGCGAACGCTGGATTGTTTTAATAATGCCATCGTAAGCTTTATTTTCGATTTGAAAACGGTAAACATCTTCGTGAGCGGCAATAAACATCATCCTCGAAGGCAGAAAAACACTTTCGGACAAGGTAACGTAGCAATCATGTTCTAAAAATTTTAATGCAGAGATGGTTTTTAATACACTTATATTAAACCGCTTACAGAAATCGGCAATATCAAAATTAAAGGTTAAACCTTCACCGGCACCAAATGCCAGTTGAAAATAATTACCAAGGTAATGATACACCTTTCTGATTTCATCCGGAGAAGGAAAACTATCCAGATAGCGCGATTCTAAACCCAGCACATCAGACTGATTGGCCAGTAGCACCGCATAACTTCTTTTTTCATCGCGCCCTGCCCTTCCTGCTTCCTGATAATAGGCTTCCAAACTTTCAGGCAGATCTAAATGTACCACAAACCTCACATCGGCTTTATCAATCCCCATACCGAAGGCATTGGTAGCTACCATGATCCGGGTTTTATTATTCTTCCATTCCTCCTGCTTTAAAAAACGTACGTCACGTTCTAGTCCGGCATGGTAAAAATCGGCTTTTATCTGGTTTCTATTAATAAAATTGGCTACTTCTGCCGTTTCCCTACGGTTACGTACATAAACCAGTCCTGTACCTTTAACATTCTGACAGATATCGATCAGTTTTTTATATTTATCTTCATTACCGAATACTACGTAACTCAAATTATCGCGGGCGAAACTTTTCACAAAAACCTGAGGGTTTTTCATCTCCAGTTTTTCTACAATGTCTTTCCTTACAAATTCGGTGGCAGTTGCGGTAAGTGCTAATACAGGTACATTGGGTAAAATTTCACGGAGTTTGGCAATCTGCTGGTAAGGCGGCCGGAAATCGTAGCCCCATTGCGAAATACAGTGCGCTTCATCAACGGCAATCAGGTTTACATTCATGTACGAAATGCGCACGCGGACCAAATCAGCCAATAAACGCTCTGGCGACAGGTAAAGAAATTTAATTTTGCCATAAATGCAGTTGTCCAGCAAAATATCGATTTCACGCTTTCCCATTCCGGCGTAAATAGCAATCGCTTCAATCCCCTTCGATTTCAGGTTCTCTACCTGATCTTTCATCAAAGCAATTAATGGCGAAACTACAATACAGATACCATCTTTAACCATTGCCGGTACCTGAAAACAGATCGATTTTCCTCCGCCCGTGGGCAATAGCGCTAAACTGTCATTTCCTTCTAAAACCGAAGTAATAATATCCTGCTGTAGCGGTCTGAAAGCCTGGTGTCCCCAATATTTTTGTAAAATCTCTATTGCTGTCATAAATCGGCGGTATCAAAACTATACATTTAATCCAAAATCGTCACTTATTATTGTTAGAAATTGAAAAAATCATCTTCAGAAAAGATTATTAACTTTGCCAGATAAGACAGATTACATGTTAGAAACGCAATTTGCAGATAAAATTTTCTTCTTAGCGCCGTCACCCTGAATTCATTTCAGGGTCTGAAAAGCAAGAGAGATGCTGAAATGAATTCAGCATGACGATCTGACTAAACTTCATTTATCAGATTGAAATATTAATTGAATTATCAAGACTCTCAGCAGTACTGAGGGAAATGGAAAATAGAACCTTTTTAATACTTTTTTAAAAGCATAACAAAACTCTCAACGGTGTTGAGGCAATTACATTTCAATAAAAAACAGATCAAAGAAAAATACACGAATTACTCAAATAACCATCCCGCATATAATGAAACACCTTTACTTTCTATCCGCTCTTTCCCTATTATTTTTCAGTTCATACGCCCAGGAAAAGAAATGGGATATCGAAAAATATCAGGGCACCACTAAAAACTTTACGCTAAACACGGATGAAGGCACCTGGATGAACCTAGATGTAAGTGCCGACGGACAGGAAATTGTTTTTGATTTATTGGGTGATATCTATGTGATGCCAATTACCGGCGGTATGGCAAAACTGATCAGTGGAGGCGCGGCCTGGGATGTACAACCAAGGTTTAGTCCTAACGGAAAATACATTTCTTACACGAGCGATAAAAGCGGTGGCGATAATATCTGGATCATGAACCGTGATGGTTCGGGTAAAAAACAGATTACCAAAGAGAGTTTCAGGTTATTGAACAATGCTACATGGATGCCCAACAGCGAATATATAGTGGCCAGAAAACACTTTACAGCCAGCCGATCGTTAGGCGCTGGCGAAATGTGGATGTATAGCATAAACGGTGGCGATGGCGTGCAGTTAACCAAACGTAAAAATGATCAGCAGGATGCCGGTGAGCCAAACGTATCGCCAGATGGCAGATACGTTTATTTTAGTGAGGATGTAAGCCCCGGACCAAATTTCGAATACAGCAAAGACCCTAACGGTACTATTTATGCCATCCGCCAACTCGATTTAACCACAGGAAAATTAAGCACGTTAATTAACGAACAGGGAGGCGCCTGCCGTCCACAGGTTTCGCCAGATGGCAATATGATTGCTTTTGTAAAACGAGTAAGGTTAAAGTCTACTTTATATGTGCAAAATCTGAAAACCGGCGAAGAATGGCCTGTAAATGAA
>NZ_DJDT01000237.1 GCF_002432345.1 Pedobacter sp. UBA5917 | reverse complement strand
TCAGCCGACGAAGCAATCTTTTGAGTACGTTTAGCCACTTCGTCATTTCGACCGATGCGTAGCGTAGTTGAGAAATCTATATCAATAAGTCTCTTCATATCATCGAGGCTGTCTCATAAATATAATTTGTCATCCTGAGCGTAGTCGAAGGATCTCCGAGCACTGCTTTTTTATTGATGTGTTATTGTTTATTTAATAAAATATCGTCGATTATTTTATTAAATTAGTAATTTAGTGTCTTTTTTTAATCTTTTTATTGCTAATTTAAAAATTACACCCGATCATTTCTAAATTTTTAGTTTCTTTGCGGTGAGCAACCTTCACTAAACCAAATGACCAAAATACTTATTATCTATACCGGTGGCACCATCGGTATGGTTAACGATCCTACAAACGGAATGTTGGTTCCGTTTGATTTCGAGCAGATCAAAGAAAACGTACCTGAATTGGGCCGTTTAGATTATCAGTTAGATGTACATTCCTTTAATCCAGTGCTGGATTCATCAAATATGGATCCTGAAATATGGAAAACACTGGCCGAATTGGTTTACCATAAATACGACCAGTACGATGGATTTGTAATCCTGCACGGATCGGATACGATGGCTTTTACTGCTTCTGCATTGAGTTTTATGCTCGAAAACCTTGATAAACCGGTTGTTTTAACCGGATCGCAATTGCCTATCGGCGAAATCAGGACAGATGCCAAAGAAAATTTAATTACCGCATTAGAGATTGCTGCCACCAAAGAAGATGGCAAAGCATTATTTCCGGAGGTTTGCATTTATTTTGATGCACAATTGTTCAGGGGTAACCGCTCTATAAAATACAACAGCGAAAAGTTTGAGGCCTTCCGCTCGCCCAATTACCCTGTATTGGCCGAAGCTGGGGTTCATTTACAGTTTCACAGAAATTATGTTTTAAAAGCTACCGGAGCAGAATTGAAATTGCATACCAATTTTAATTCGAACATCGGTGTGCTTAAATTATATCCGGGCATTACACCACAGGCCGTTCAGGCCATTACCGATTCGAAAGTAGATGCCATTATTTTAGAAACCTTTGGTTCTGGCAATACCAGCACCGCCGAATGGTTTATTGATAGCCTACGCCAGGCCATTTTAAGCGGAAAAATCATTATCGATATTTCGCAGTGTAAAAAAGGCTCAGTACAGTTGGGTCGTTACGAAACCAGCAGAGAGCTGCTAAAAATGGGCGTTTTAAGCGGTTACGATTTAACTTTCGAAGCCACGGTAACCAAACTGATGTTCGTAATGGGCTTAGGCTTATCAATTGAAGAAAGCCGTAAACTGATGGAAGAACCGCTAAGGGGAGAGTTGACTAAAGATTAATGAGGTCTAAAAAGATTCAGTGCTTGCGCTCGTTTTTAACGAGTGCATAAATAGCTAAACGATTTTATCGTTTTTAACAGCAAACTATTCAAAACTTGTTAAGAACGAGCGTTAGCGGTTCCTGATGTATTTCAGATGAAGACCTCGCAGGTTTTTAAACGGCGCAGCCCTCAATGAGGCCTATGAAAATATCGAGCAACCCGAATTAAACCTGCGAGGTCTGTACCATATAAAGTAAAACTTCTGCAATTATGATCAACATCATTTCGGTTATAAGTATTTAGCCCTATTTTTGCTGTAATAGATCCGTCGTGCTGAACTTGTTTCAGCATCTTTTTGATGAGACCTGATTCCGATATAAAATCGGGACAGGGTGACGTTGCGAAAAAACATGAAAATAGAACAGATATATACAGGTTGCCTGGCAGAAGCCGCATATTACATCGAAAGTGATGGCGAAGCTGCAATTATTGATCCTTTAAGAGAAGTTGCTACCTATTTAAAAAAGGCAGAAAAGGCCGGCGCTACCATTAAATATATTTTCGAAACGCATTTTCATGCCGATTTTGTTTCGGGCCACGTAGACCTTGCAGAAAAATCGGGAGCAGAAATTATCTACGGACCAACCGCCAAAACCGAATTTAAATCACATATCGCTAAAGATGGTGAACAGTTTAAAATTGGTAAGCTAGCCATAACCGCGTTACATACACCGGGCCATACTTTAGAGTCGACTACTTACCTGTTAACCGATGAAAATGGAAAAGACCATTGCATTTTTAGTGGCGATACCTTATTTATCGGTGATGTAGGCCGACCTGATTTAGCCCAAAAAGGCCATTTAACGATGGAAGATCTGGCCGGAATGTTATACGATTCGTTAAATGAAAAGATAAAACCTTTGGCCGATGATGTAATTGTTTACCCTGCGCATGGAGCCGGTTCGGCCTGTGGTAAAAGCATGAGTAAGGAAACTTTCGACACACTTGGACACCAGAAACAGGTTAATTATGCTTTAAAGGCCCAAACAAAAGAACAGTTTATTGCCGAAGTAACGGATGGTATTATGCCTCCGCCACAATATTTTGCTAAAAATGCCGCCATTAATAAAGGTGGGGTAGAAAGCATTGATGAAGTTTACGAGAAAGGTTTAAATGCCTTAACTCCTCAGCAGTTTGAAGATTTGGCAAACCAAACAGGTGCCATTATGCTCGATACCCGTGATCCACAGGTTTTTGCAAAGGGGTTTATTCCAAATTCGATCAACATTGGTTTAAACGGACAGTTTGCTCCATGGGTTGGGGCATTGATTACCGACCTGCAACAGCCGATTTTACTGATTACCGATCAGGGCAAAGAAGAAGAATCGATTACGCGTTTAACCCGTGTAGGATACGATAGTACTATTGGTTACCTGGAGGGTGGTTTCGAAAGCTGGACGACAACAGGAAAAGAAATCGATACAATCGAATCTATTTCTGCCGAAGCTTTTGAAGAAGCCGCAACAAATGGCAAAATTACGGTACTTGATGTGCGCAAACCAGGCGAGTACGAATCAGAACATTTAGAATTTACGCTTAGCCGTCCATTAGATTTTATTAACGACTGGACCGGCGAAATTAACCCTAAATCTACTTATTATATTCACTGTGCAGGTGGTTACCGCTCCATGATTGCTGCTTCTATTTTAAAATCGCGTGGGGTAGAAAACGTTATTGATATAGCAGGTGGTTATGGTGCAATAAAAAATACAGGTTTAAAAAGAACCGATTTTGCCTGCCCAAGTAAAGCAATGAAAGTGTAATGTCTACAAAAAGACCGTCATTTCGAGCGTAGTGCAACGCAGTCGAGAAATCTATATCAATAGATCTCTCTCCCGACTTAACGTCGGGACGATGCTTCAGTCGAGATGATGGCCATTGTTTAAATATCTAAATGTCTGAAAATCAAAATCATTACGACGTATTAATCATAGGTGCCGGCCCCATAGGCATGGCCTGTGCAATTGAAGCCCAAAGAGCAAACCTAAGCTATATAATTATAGAAAAAGGAGCTTTGGTAAACAGTTTGTTCAACTACCCGGTATTTATGACTTTCTTTTCTACTTCGCAAAAGTTAGAAATTGGAGGTGTGCCGTTCGTAACCATCAGTCCTAAACCAAACCGTAACGAAGCCGTAGAATATTATCGCCGTGTGGCCGAAAAATTCGATTTAAATATCAACCTATTCGAAAGGGTGCAACAGGTAGTTAAAAATGATGAGGGTGTTTTTGAAATCAATACTTCTAAAACGAATTATATTGCTGGTAATGTAATTGTGGCAACAGGTTTTTATGACGTGCCTTTGTTGATGAATGTTCCGGGCGAAGATTTACCGAAGGTGACACATTATTATAAAGACCCACATTTATACGCCTTTCAAAATGTAGTGGTGGTTGGGGCGAATAACTCAGGTGTTGATGCTGCATTAGAAACTTACCGAAAAGGTGCAAATGTAACCATGGTGGTGAGGAGTGGCGAACTTGGTCCACATGTTAAATACTGGGTACGCCCTGATATACAGAACAGGATTAAAGAAGGAGAAGTTACGGCCCTTTTCAATTCGGAACTGCTTGAAATAAGGGAAGGTGAAGTGGATATTAAAACACCTGAAGGGATTAAAACTATTCCAAACGATTTTGTAATCGCCATGACAGGCTATCAGCCGGACTTTTCGATGCTGAGGAAATTTGGTATCGATCTGCCTGAAACCTTATGCCCGGTTTATAACGAAGAAACCATGGAAACCAATGTAAAAGGTTTATACCTGGCCGGAGTGGTTTGTGGTGGTTTAGATACCCACAAACTTTTTATCGAAAACTCGAGGGTGCACGCTGAAATCATTGTGAAGAATATTGTAGGGTAAAATACCCTTTGTCTTACGAGGTTTCGTTGGGGCAGTGCGGGGAAGAGCCTCGTAAGTCTGAGTTTCCGTCATTTCGAGCGGTGTGTAGCGAAGTCGAGAAATCTATATCGAAGTAAACCTCTCCCAAATATCGTCACCCTGAATTTATTTCAGGGTCTATTTCGCTTAATTTTCATTCTGAGCCTTCGATTTCCCCCATCTATAGGTTACAGATAACATCATTGCTACCACCGCAACCTGCAGTATAAGTATAGCTTTAGATATAATTGTTAAAATAATAAAGTTTTGTTCGAATTTATTGATTTCGGGTTGTATTGACAATGGAGGATAAATCGTCCAGCCGTTAATATTGTGATTTGGGTTAAAAAAAGGCAGAAGCTGTACTGCTAATGATGCCAGCAGGATTAAAATAAAACCTAAAAAGAAAATAAATGAGCGTTGGATTTTTCTGCAAAATGAGTATTTAAACTCTTTAAAATAGTAAACAAAAAAGGAAATAATAATAAAAAAGAATATTAATAAATGTCGTTTTTTAATCACGAAATAGGTATCGTGAAGATTGATATCAATAGTATCGCTATAAAGAGTTCTTCCAAATATGCAGAGACCGATAATTATGCTAATCACAATACAGCCCAAAAGCCATAATATCTCCTGTAATATTGGTTTGTTTTTCATAAGAAGTTAACTAAGTTTTATCTACTATTTTTACTTCCTGTTTTTTCATAATTAATTTTTACGTTTCCCATATTTATAAGCTGCAAATAACATTAAAGCGATAACTATAATCTGAAATAAGATGAGGAAATTGATCGGTGTTAAAAAAGTAGGAAGAGGTGTATCCTTTGGTAGAATATCCGAAGGTGTATTCTGAATGGATAATGGAGGATAGACTTTCCATTCATTTTTATTCATCACAGGTAAAAAAAGAAAAAAAGGGCTCGCTTTAATAATTAGCGAACTTAAACCTAACCCTAATGTTAAAAAAGTAGCAAATGGTAGTTTCCGATGAAACGAATGCCTATTTTCTTTAATAAAATAAATGGGGAAGGAGGTGAATAAGAAAGCAAGGCAGATCAGGTAATATTTGTCTTGAAATGCGAAGTAAGTATCGTGAAGATTAATATCAAGTCCAGAATTTCCTAATATGATGAGAACTAGGAAATAGGATACTATCGCACAGCCCAAAAGCCATGTTATTTCAATTAATAAAAGTTTGAGGTTTTTCATTGGTTTTGAGAGCGAAAGATCAGATAATGTTTAAAACTAGTAAAAGTATTGAGAATCCTAATAAATGAGGGACGAATAACCACCAGTTTTTTGTTCTAATACTTTTATAGAGATTGAATAAAAGTAATATGAAACTTATTGGAACCAGTAGTACTATAGATATAAAATCGAGGTTTGGCGTACAGGGACCCGAGTGGAAATACCTGATGCAGATTAATATCGAACAGATTACAAAAATATAGTAAAGGCTAGGGAAAAGTATTTCTTTTTTCATCTTCCGATATTATTCCGATGCCCTGGCAAAGCCATCTTTAATGGTTAATCTGGTAATCCAGATTAGCGATTTGTTTGGATTAAACTCTATTTTATCAATTTTACCGCCGCACCGTACAAAAGAATTATTAAAAGAAGCCGGATTAACCGGTTTTTTGAAAATGATATTTTCGAAACATAAGATATAGGTGCCCTCTTTATTGGTTGCAGTAATAAAAGCATCTTTCGCTGATTCGGCGTCAGAAAATTTAACTGAATTTAATGCCCCTTCTTTTTGTGTGATTGGATGGGAAGAAAATAATATTCTATGCCCTTTGTGTTTGCTGATAGCTTTTTCCAATTGTTCGAAAGTCATTAAACGTTGGGTTACCATACCTGATGCCGACAAAATATTAGCATATAAAACTATTGCCCTAAAATCTGAAGTATCCTTTTCTGATGAAGACAAGAGATCAGATGAAATGCTGTAGACATTTTTCCAATCTTCGGCCTGTAGGTGGGGGATTAGCTTTTTAAAATCATTATAACTTACGGTCTGCGCCTGGCTTTTGATAATACAGAATAAGATGATAAGAAGTGAGAGCCATTTTTTCATTTTGATTTATTTAGAAGTTTCCAAAGATATTTTTAAGGTATCTTTAATGTATTGGTTTATTGCTTTTTCTACACTGGGCAAATCTTTCGAAGTAATATACGATCCCATTACATGGTTGCCTGCGTTGGGGATGGCTACTTTTTGCTTTAAATTGCTTGGGGTACCCAGCTCATTGTACATTTTTAACATGGCATCTACCTTAACCACCGGATCCTGCTCCAGTTCATTTTTATAATAATAAAGCAGTAACACGGGTTGTTTAACTTTTTGGAAGGTTGGTTTAAGCATGCTGCTTTCAATAAACTCTTCCAGCTCAACCAGCGATTCGAGCCGGTAATGCGTATACCAGTATTTTTTGTACTCGTCGGTACGGTCGTCAACCTTGCGTTCTTCGCCACCCACTACCCTCCGGGCAATTTGTAAACCCCATGGATTGTTTAAAAGCCAGGCATTTTTATCGTTAATGGCTACATTTGGCGACATTAAAATCAAACTGTTGATTTCGGGATAGGTAGCCGCTAATTTTAAAGCCACCGTTCCGCCGGTAGAGGTACCCACTAAAATTACTTTTTTGCCCAGTTTTTTACCAATTGCATAGGCTTGTTTGCTGGTTTCCCAAAGTCGGTCGGCTGTAAAATATTGCATGGGTGCCAAGGTATCGATACCATGATCGGCTAGGCGTGCAAGGTATAGATTAGCATGCAGCTCTTTCGCTAAATTTAGGTGTACCGGATTACCTTCTGTTTTTGATGCAGAAAAGCCATGTAAATAAACAATGGCATATTCGGTTTGCTGATGGAGGCTATCGGCCCAGATAATTTCGGCCTCGTTGCCGGGTTTTATCTTGTGCATGGATTCGATGCTTGCTACGTAGTGATCGAGATCTTCGAGATCGGGCACTTTGGTAAGTTCCTCATTAAATACCGGCTTTTTGGGTTTTGGCCCCAACAGGTAACCTGCAATAATTAATGCCGAAAGACCTATGATTACTTTATAACGTTTTTTCATCAGCAGTTTATTTATTTTTCATCGGTAATGACGCCATCATAATTTTATGATATTTACAGGTATGTGATGGTTTTATCTGACCTGCAATATTGGTTTAAATGTAAAATTTGAAATTAAATAAAGCTAATTTTTTTCGATGAAATAATTGTCAATTTGAGGGCGCTTGATTGCACCGGCCGTTCAGATTAAACCTGATAGCGCCAAATAGCCCACAGCCCGAAGCATGAGGGCGCGGACTATGGGCAATAGCAGGAGAGAAGATGGTAGAATTTACTGCCCAATCCTTTTCAAATCCTTAATAATACGTTTACAGATTACCTATTTATGGGAAATTAGTTTAAGTTTGCAATCAAAATTTTTCGACTTAATGCCGGGAATCGAACAGATAAAAACACCTATAGCTGCTGATATTAAAGCGTTTGAAAAAACCTTTAAGGAATCGATGCATAGCGACGCACCGTTGCTGGATAGGATTACCCATTATATTGTAAAGCAGAAAGGCAAACAGATGCGGCCGATGTTCGTATTTTTTGCGGCTAAACTGTGCGGTGGGATTACCGAATCAACCCATCGTGGGGCAGCTTTGGTAGAACTTTTACATACGGCAACTTTGGTGCACGATGATGTAGTGGACAATGCCTATGAGCGCCGGGGCTTTTTCTCTATCAATGCTTTATGGAAAAATAAGATCGCCGTTCTGGTTGGCGATTACCTGCTGGCCAAAGGATTATTGCTTTCGGTAAACAATAACGAACACCGTTTGTTACAGATTGTATCGGAAGCGGTGAAACAGATGAGCGAAGGTGAACTGTTGCAGGTAGAAAAGGTGCGCAGGATGGATATTTCGGAAGAACTGTATTTTGATGTGATCCGACAGAAAACCGCTTCTTTAATTGCTTCATGCTGTGCTGCGGGTGCTGCTTCGGCCGGTGCCGACGATGCTACAATAGAAAAAATGCGGCTGTTTGGAGAAAAAGTAGGAATTGCCTTTCAGATTAAAGATGATACTTTCGATTTTGGAACTGATGATGTTGGTAAACCGGTAGGCATTGATATTAAAGAGAAGAAAGTAACTCTTCCTTTGATTTATGCCTTAAACAGGGCCGAAAAAACAGAACGCAAAAAAATGATCAACCTGGTGAAAAACCATCAGGATGATCCGGTTAAAATTCAGCAGATTATTGATTTCGTAAATGCACATGAAGGTGTTTATTATGCAAACCAGAAAATGTTGGAGTACCAGAATGAAGCATTTGATATTTTGCACAGCTTTGAGGCAGGCGAAGCCCAAACGGGTTTGGAGCAGCTTGTACTGTATACCACTGAACGTAAAAAATAATGGGTAACGAATTACTTTTTAGCTTAGGTTTTTTGCTTTTTATTGCATTGATCCTTGCTTTGGATTTAGGTCTTTTTAGCAGGAAGGAGCATGTAGTGAGCTTAAAACAGGCTGGGATAATGAGTTTGATTATGGTGGCACTTGCCATCGGTTTTTATTTTATCTTATTAACAGAGGGGCACCAGCTCCACGGAATCAGGGATTTTGCCCATCTACAGGAAATTGTAACCAAACACCAGCACCATATTAAGCTCATTCCGGGCGATTTTGAAGGAAGTTTGGCGGTTTATAAACAAAACCTCGGACTGGAGTTTTTAACCGGCTATGTAATTGAATATGCACTTTCGGTAGATAATATTTTTGTAATTGTCCTTATTTTCTCTGCATTTGCGGTTGAAGAGAAGTATTACCACCGGGTATTGTTCTGGGGAATATTGGGCGCCATCATTATGCGCTTCATTTTTATTTTTGTTGGCGCAGCCTTGATTACCAAATTTGCCTGGATACTTTATGTTTTTGGTGCTTTTTTGGTATTTACGGGCGTGAAAATGTTCTTCAGTAAAGAAGAAGACGATAAAATTGATCCCGAAAACCATCCCGTTGTAAAATGGGCTTCCAAGATATTCTCGATCCACCCAAAATACGAGGGTAAAAACTTCTTTGTGAAAATTGATCATAAAAGAATGGTTACACCATTGTTTTTGGTGCTTTTAATTGTAGAATTTACGGATCTGCTTTTTGCGGTCGATTCTATCCCGGCCATTTTTGCAGTAACCAAAGATCCTTACATTGTATTTTTCTCCAATATTTTTGCCATCATGGGTTTACGTTCCATGTTCTTTTTATTGGTAAATATTATCCATAAATTCCATTATTTAAAAACGGGTCTGGCCTTTTTACTGGCCTTTATCGGCGTTAAAATGTTGGGGCATACCTATCTCGAAAAATGGGGTTTCACTACCGAACATTCGCTGATCGTGATTTTGAGCATTTTGGTGATCAGTATTGTGGCCTCTTTGGTTTTTCCAAAGAAAAAGGCGCATGTTAAAGAGCAATAATCTTAACAGGTCTATTTTTATAATGGTCGTCACCCTGAATTTATTTCAGGGTCTTAAAGACAGTAGATTAGCAAGATAGATACTGAAACAAGTTCAGTATGACGACTCTTATTGTTAGTTTGCATTCGAGGCGCAGTACTCCAAAGCAAAATATACGTTACAGCTACCATTATCTGCCTAAAATTTGTACTTTCAGCAGATAAACTAAACCTGATGAAATACCTTTTCTCTACCGCGCTTCTTTGTACAGCCTTATTTGCAAATGCCCAGGATAAATTCGGCGATGTTTTTGCTAAAATCAATGCCGATGTACAGCAAAATTCAAAAGCTTACCAAACCCTTAAATATGAAACCGAAACTATTGGTCACCGTTTAACAGGTTCGGCAAATGGGGCAAAGGCAGAGCAATATGCATTCGATTTACTAAAATCATACGGCTGCGACGTAAAATTTCAACCTTTTGAGGTAGAAAGCTGGGCACGGAAAACCATTAATGTAGAAATTGGTGCAGATAAAAGCCATCTTGCTAAAATGAAAGCAGTTACCCTGGCACATTCGCCGGTGAATGCAGATATTACAGGCGAAATTGTAGACGCAGGTAATGGGCTGGAGGCAGATTATCAGGCCAGTCCTGAAAAATTTAAAGGTAAAATCGCACTGATTTATCTCGGGGTATTACCCGGCTCACCGGCAGGGACAAAATCATTGCACCGTTCGGAGAAAACTGCAATAGCAACAAAATATGGTGCCATTGGTGTAATCATCATCAATACGGTAAAAGATGGTGTGCTTTTAACCGGAACCGCTTCGGTAACGGGGAAATTAATTCCCATCCCTGCCGTTTGTATCGGTCTGGAAGATGGGATGGCATTGAAAGAGAAAATTAAATCACAGCCGCAAACGGCACATATAGCCATGACCAATTTCTCTGGATTGATTAAAGCACGCAATGTGGTTGCAACTTTTAAGGGAACAGCATTGCCTAAAGATAAGATTGTTGTCGGCGGACATTTGGATAGCTGGGATTTGGCTACGGGTGCCATCGATAATGGCATCGGCTCTTTCGCGATTATGGATATGGCAAGAACTTTTAAAAAGCTGAATTTAAAAACCAAACGTACGGTAGAGTTTGTATTGTTTATGGGAGAGGAGCAGGGGCTATTGGGATCAAAAGCTTATATTGATCAGGCTAAAAAAGACAGAAACCTTAACCAGGTGAAATTTATGCTGAATTACGACATGACGAACGATCCGAAAGGTTTTTCTACTTCAAGAAGTGAAATGAAAGATCTTTTTACTACTTGGGGAGCTGATATTGTAAAGATTGATACCGGTTTTAAAAACCTGTTTAATGCAGGCGCGGGTTTACATAGCGATCATCAGCCATTTATGTTAGAGGGAATCCCTACGGGTGGTGGCTTTGGAGGCAAACTACCCAATAACTCCGGACCATTTTACCATTCGGATGGTGATAGTTTTAAACTGGTTGATGAGCAGCAGCTCAAAAATACCGTACGTTATAGTGCCATGTTAACTTATGCCCTGGCCAATACCCCAAAAATATCGGTAGGTGTACAGGGAGAAGAAGAATTGAGGGCTTTCCTGGAATCACAGAATTTAAAGGAGCCGTTAATGATTGCGGGTGAGTGGCGTTGGTAGCAATGATTGGGTGGATTCGCTTCGCGGGTGATTGCACAGATTTGTGGATTGCACAGATTTAAAGGGCGACGTTTCATTCATTGAGCCGTCATTTCGACCGTAGTAGAGAAATCTATAAAACATGCTTCTTCAAGAATAGTTAATCTTGAATGTTAAAGCAGCCAGTAAAATACTTTGTAAGCGAAGAACTGCTGATCTAAAGTTACTGTTTTGTTAATTGGTGTAATATCAGCTAGTCTTAAATCACTTTTGGGTTTACCTTTATGGTTTTCTTCAGGGAAACCGCTTACCCTGCTTTGGCCTGATTTTATTGATAATGGCGATAACACAAAACTTAAAGTATCACCTTTTAAAATTCTGCTAAACATAACCGCCGTATTATTGATTTGCGTAATTTTAACATTCCTATTTACAGGGAAAGGTTTTCCGTTTTTATAATAAAGACCTAAGCTTTCCATGGTTTTAAAATCAGTACTTCCGTAAATATTAATTACATAAGCAGTATCGGGAAGTTGATTTTTGAATTTTTTCTTTGCAGCAATTATTTTTTCATGGTTGGCCGGAACACTTTCTAAATAAAAATCATCTGACTTTATTTTATCATAATTTCTTGCTGTTTTAAACATTCGGCCAACAATATCAACAGGAGTGTTGCCTTCATCAGAAATAAATAAAAAATAACTCACCAAAACAGTCGAAATGATGGCCAATAATTGAAAATATTTGGTTTTTGTCTTTTTTCGTACTAATATGAAATGGATGAGCGAGAACACTAATGAAATTATTACAATAAGTGGAATTGTTAATAATGCAGCTAAACTAGCTCCACCGCCAGCCATCGGAAAACTTTGAAACAGGATGAAATTTATGATAATCGCCAGTGCCGGGTAAATAAGAGCTTTCATTTAATTGTTTTACCACTAATATAGTTGATTAATTGCTTTAGTTTGTGTTTTAACTGTGTGTTAACGCTACATTAAGACGTCTTAATCTTTTATTCCCATCAGTGTTAAACTTACACTTTGTCTTTGCTTATGTAGTTGTAAATCATATATTTGTTTTTGTCCCAAACAAACAACCTGTGAAAATATGAACAGAAAACGGAATAGAACAACCGTCATTTTTGTAAATAAAAACCAAAATTCGAGTAAGCCCATACAAGTTCCTACCGCTTATGTTGTACATTGGAAAAAGTATATTTTTGGCCTTTTAAGCTTGTTTTTAATACTTCTGGCAAGTGTATTTTACCTGATCAGAAACAACTCTAATATCGAATTGGCAAAAAATAAACTCGAAGTAGCTCTCCTAAAAAGTAAAAACAAACTTTCGGTTATAGATACCTCATCGTTGAAAAAACATTATCAATCGATAGATAAAAAGTTACTGACCATCAATAAGTACCTAAAGGCACGTGGCTTGAAACCGATTTTAACCGGCAACGAAGGGGGAGAAGAAAGTGATGAGGTTTTATCGAGCGAGGAAATCAGCGAATTTTATGATAATTACCTCAGTAAAATTGCCTACAATGTGGCCTATACCCCAATGGGATATCCACATTTGGGTACCATTACATCAGGTTATGGTCACCGCGAAAATCCTTTTACCGGCGAAAATGTAGAAACACACAAAGGATTGGATATCAGGGCCAGTTACGGCGATCTTGTTAAAAGTACAGCAAACGGAAAAGTAATTTTTGCCGGTAAACGTGGCGGTTATGGCAATTGCGTGGTAATTAAACACGGCAACGGTTTCGAAACCTATTATGGCCACCTTTCCAAAATTCTGGTTAAGGAAGGCGAGAACGTTGTTGCCGGAAATAATATTGGTAAGGTAGGTTCAACCGGACGCTCTACCGGACCTCACCTGCATTACGAAGTACACCAAAACGGCAAAGTTGTAAATCCAAGATCCTTTTTAACCTTGTAAAAACATGTTCAAAAAAAATAACCAGATAAAAGATTTAAATCAACAGGAAATTTCTACCATTATCGGCCTTGGTTTTACCATTACCGGCGAGCTAAAAGGAAAAGCGGTAATCAGGATAGATGGAACCGTAATTGGAAATGTAAATGTAGAGGGCGGTATTGTTTTAGGCGAAAAAGGAATGATTAAAGGTGATATCCAAACCGATTCTGCTATTATTTACGGTACTGTTAACGGGAATGTGAAAGCGCAGAACCTCGAAATCAAAAAAACAGGCAAGGTTAACGGCGACATTAAAGCAGAAGCCATAGAAATTGAGATGGGCGCACAGTATAACGGAAAGCTCGAAATGCATCAAGCCGGCAAAACTGAAGAGAAAGTGGCGGTAAAAGCTTAATCCGGATCGAGGTTTAAGGTATCTATTTCAATTTTTGTTTTTTTTGAAAGGTATTCGATCATTTCATCTTCCTGGTTGATAACGCCAAGTCCATCATGGGTATTCCAGATGCTTCCATCATTAAATTTGATGTAGTGGTGGGGCTCAGATTTCTGACCGTCGCCATATTTAATCATTTCAATAAAATAGATCGATTTAATATTGACAATTGGTTGGGTTTTTGGCTTAAAACTCCAGAATTTATTAAACACGATTTTTTTAGGGTAAATTTGAATACTGTATTTAAGCCCACAGAACAGTAATAACGACGAAAAACCTACCAATAAAATAGATATAGGCCTGATTGCTTTCCGTCCATCAAAATTGTGTTTTGAATTGGTATAAACCTCATACTCCTCATATCTTTCTCTGAGAAGTAATTTATAGGTAAAATCCATCGGTATAGCAACAAAACCAAATGCAAAAATGGAGGCAATGCCATACCAAAAAACATCATTGGGATAAAAGTGGAACAAGCTTAAATCTTTATGTTGTATCTGCTTTGATAGGAAAATGAATAAATTACCTAACAGATATCCTATCAGTGCGATATAGATAAATAAAGGTACAATTGCAAAAAGTTCCCATTTTGCATATTGCTTTTCGAGGTATTTGAAGCTTACCTGAATATATTTTTGTGGCCTTTTATAGGGTAAAAAGAAGGCCAATAGTATAAAAACTAACGAAACAGCGGCTTCGATGGGAGCGTACATTGAAAAAAATTATCCGCTAATATAACTTTCCAATTGCGAAATGGTCTGTTTTTGATCGGCTATAATAAATTTTACCACATCACCTATTGATACCATGCCTTTTACCTCGCCGTTTTCTACAACTGGTAAATGGCGGATGTGTTTATCAGTCATCAGTTCCATGCAAAGGTCGATACTATCGCTCAATTTAATGCTGATGGGGTTGGCTGTCATCGCTTCTTTGATCAGGGTATCTTTTGAAGATTTTCCCTGGAGGATGATTTTTCGGGCGTAATCGCGTTCGGTAAAAATTCCCTGCAGCTTTTCGTTTTCCATAACCAATACTGCGCTGATGTTTTTTTCGGTCATTACCTTTAAGGCATCTAACACTGAAATATTTTCAGTTACCGAAATAATGATGGCCTGTTTGGTATCCAATAAATGTTTTACGCTTTTCATAAATGTTAATTTGGTTACAACAATTTAAGAAATAATAAGCTGTAAATCAAAGTTTTGTTTTGGGTTTTTCAGGACTTTACATATGGGACACAGTTTTTATATTTTTTATACTAAGGGAATGGTAACTGCGGACTTGGTCAAAGATTCTTTGTATACTAAACTTTAATTGCTACTGATCAGTATCGTAATTTTCCTGTTCGTACTTATTCTGGCTTTCGTTTTCTATTGTATCCGGTATTACCTTTCTGATCGAAAAATCAATTATGTACAAGCTATCACCTGCTCTGATAGTATCTATACCTTTCATATCTCTAGGTGTGATCGTCTTATAGACTTCGTCATTATTTTTTTTGTTCTTGTCGCCAATTATAAAAATCTTACACAAAACTGGTAAGGTCACCATTGCTATAAGGCCTAAAATTATGCTCATTATATTAAGACGGGATTTTGCAGTATAACTGAGTGGCATTGAATGGCTAATGTAAAAACTATTTTAAATTTTCATAAAATGAAATCTTGGCAATTACTTTTGATTTTTTATAACCTTCCAAAAAAGACAAAAAGATGGTAGCGCATTGCTATCTTATTCTTCAGATATAGGCATCTCATGTAAAGCAGTTTGGTTTTCTGGATGCATTGAAAGTAATACCTCTTCAGCAATCGTTCTCAAAGTTGATATTAACGGATCTCCCATTGAATTCCTCTCTTTGTCAGTTGGATCCATTCCTTTGTAATACGTGTACCCTAAGCTATTTTTCCTAGATACCTCGTAATAATCCTTAGGCAAAGATGGGTCATAATGCGCTCCTCCGTCGGTGTCTGCAATGCATGAAACTATTTTTTGCCGTGTAAATTTATTGCCAGAATGATCAACGTATACAAGCTCCTTATTCCACCAAGCACCAAAGATTAGTTTTCGTTCGAAAACGAAGGGCGGTTTATTGTGTGAATACACAGGGTGCAGTTCGCCTCGAAATTTAAAGTTAATAAGCGGTGTATGTTGAGCTAGATTATTTGGATCATAATTTCTACCTGTGGATAATAGGTATCTTCCCTCTAGATCTAGTACCTGACCTACTAAAGATTTAGAAATTCTTGTCTCGTGGAATAGAGATCTTATTTTTGTTGCGATTTCGGTATAAAAAGTGGTATTACCATCGTCGTATAGCTTACACAGTTCCCCTAGCTTTACCCAAGCATCCATCATTCTGGTAAACTTTTCCTTTGATGTGAGTAAGATGCGTTCTTCCTTCATAAAATAAAACTAATTAAAATCCATATTAATACTGACATACAAGACTAAATATTTAAGTTTTGTAACCAATTATAATAATTTTAAAGCATAAATAAGGGTTTTAATAAAGGGCATAAATAACATAGAAAGACTTGTAATCAAATATTGCAAACTTAGCTTGAAAACCAGTATTTTATTTTACAATCCTCCAACCTGCTTACCCTTTAATTATTTGGCTTTCACAAAGGGATGTGGTAACTTTGCATCACATTTAAAAACAAATAATTATGTCATCAGTAGAGACAACTTACATTCCTTACAAAGTTAAGGACATTTCACTGGCAGAATGGGGCCGTAAAGAAATCGAATTAGCCGAAGCAGAGATGCCAGGTTTAATGAGTTTACGTAAAGAATTCGGTCCAACACAACCGTTAAAAGGTGCGCGTATAGCAGGCTGTCTGCATATGACCATCCAAACGGCTGTTTTAATCGAAACATTGGTGGCCCTTGGTGCTGAAGTTACCTGGTCATCTTGCAATATTTTCTCAACACAGGATCATGCTGCTGCGGCAATTGCTGCTGCGGGTATTCAGGTTTATGCCTGGAAAGGTTTAAACGAAGAAGAATTCGACTGGTGTATTGAGCAAACCCTTCATTTCGGTCCGGAGCAACAACCATTAAACATGATTTTGGATGATGGTGGCGATTTAACCAATATGGTTTTCGACCGTTTCCCTGAATTGATTGCTAACATTAAAGGTTTATCAGAAGAAACTACAACCGGTGTTCACCGTTTATACGAAAGAATGAAAAACGGAACATTGCACTTACCTGCAATTAACGTAAACGATTCGGTTACCAAATCTAAATTCGATAACAAATACGGTTGCCGCGAATCATTGGTTGATGCGATCCGTCGTGCTACCGATGTAATGATGGCCGGTAAAGTAGCTGTTGTTTGCGGTTACGGAGATGTAGGTAAAGGTTCTGCAGAATCGTTAAGCTCGCAGGGCGTACGTGTTATCGTTACCGAAATCGATCCAATCTGTGCATTACAGGCTGCAATGGAAGGTTACGAAGTGAAACGTTTAGATACTGCAATTAAAGAAGCAGATATTGTAGTAACCACTACCGGTAACTGTGATATCGTTCGCGAAAAACACTTCAGGGCATTAAAAGATAAAGCGATTGTTTGTAACATCGGTCACTTCGATAACGAGATCGATATGGCCTGGTTAAACGGTGCTTATGGCGATACCAAAGTAGAAATTAAACCACAGGTTGATAAATATACCATCGATGGTAAAGACGTAATTGTACTTGCTGAAGGTCGTTTGGTTAACTTAGGTTGTGCAACCGGTCACCCAAGTTTTGTAATGAGTAACTCGTTTACCAACCAAACTTTGGCTCAATTAGAACTTTGGACAAACACTGCTGCTTACGAAAACAAAGTTTATACTTTGCCTAAGCATTTAGATGAAAAAGTAGCTCGTTTACACTTAGAAAAAATCGGTGTGGAGTTAGATGTTTTAGATCAACACCAGGCTGATTATATCGGTGTACCGGTAGAAGGTCCGTTTAAAGCAGATACTTACAGGTATTAATTCAGTTTGCAGTTTTTAGTTAGCAGTTAACCGAAAATGTAAAATACAAAAGGGATGTGCAACTTGCATATCCCTTTTTTTATTCCCCTCTCCCAGAGGGGTGTCCGCAGGACGGGGTGTCTTTAGTTGTTTTTTAAAACCTACGAGGTTTTTTAGTACATAACGTCATCCTGAATTTATTTCAGGATCTATTTAGTAATAATTTAAATTTATGTCTATTTGGGCGTTACCCAAGCTACGCAAGGGTCGGGCTTTTCAGGGCTGCGCTTCGCTCCGGTACCGATGAAGGATCGGTACTGAACCCTTACAATCCCTAACGCAAAACCCACTGTTTTAAATCAAACCTCGCAGGTTTAATTCGGGTTGCTTGATATTTTCATAGGCCTCATTGAGGGCTGCGCCGTTTTAAAACCTGAAAGGTTTCGTTATATTTGAAAAAACACAAACAATGAAAAAGTTAATTTTTGCAATAGTACTAGGTTTATTTTCAGTTTCTGTAAATGCCCAAACTGCGCCCCAAAAAGCTGCAACGGCGAAAGTAATTACCAAACAGGTTGTAGATATTGCCTGTGGCGAATGTCAGTTTAAAATGAAGGGTAAAGATTGCGAATTAGCCGTTAAAATAGATGGTAAACCTTATTTTGTAGATGGTAAAGGTATCGACGATTTTGGCGATGCGCATGGCGAACATGGTTTCTGTAATGCTGTAAGTAAAGCAGAAGTTACCGGCGAAATTGTAAACAACCGCTTTAAAGCAAAGGAAATAAAATTGTTGCCGGTTAAGAAGTAATTTTACCGCAAAAGGCGAAAAGTTTTTCGCAAAAGGGCACAAAGTGTGGTTTATAACAAACCTATTTTAATCTCTGTGATCTTTGCGTCTTTTCTCTGTGTTCTCTGTGGTTAAAAACGCGTTTACTCAAACTCTTTCTCCAAACCTGCTCTCAAATCAAAAAGCAGCCACTGTTTATTTTTTACGTCGGCCTGTTTAGTTTTTAGCAGTTGTATAAAATCTTTCACGCCTATTTCTTCGTTTCCATTACCGTGGATCAAAACAATACTCCCTGCATTAGGCTGCTGTCCTTTGGCTAACCAGGCGTCACTACCGATAGGGATCAAGCCATAAGCTTCAATCTTTTCTACAATGCTTTTATCGGATACCAATCCTGGGAAACGGAAAAATACCGATGGTGTTAAACCGTTTTTTAACATTAATTTTTCGTTCTCCAGCACTTCTACATCTAAATTGGTGCCGGGTGCAAGTAAAAAATTTTCGGCAAGTGGCAGTTTATTTACCTCATGGTTGTAGGTGTGGTTTACCCAGGTAATGTTCAGTTCCTTTTTCTCTACCAAACTTTTCAGCCAGTTAAGGTCGTCCTGATGTTTCAGCATCCATTTGCCCGAAACAGAAATGGCTAAAGGAGCCGGCTGTTCTATCTTTTTAAATTCATCAAAAACCGATTGGAAAATAACCCTGTCCAGTGCTTTGTGCGATGGACAGAGATCAATGGTTAGAGTAATGCCTTTTTCATTCGGAATGGCGTGATCAATCCCCGCATTCTGCAATTGCAGATCTTTAGCTGCTGCAGCCTCGATCGATTTAACATAGGCTGTATTTTTAAAAATGGCCAGAACATTCTGAAATTGTAAACTGCTGGTACTGTAATTATTGGCCAGATCTACTTTGGTATCTAAAGTTTCCGGATTAACCAGTAACAGGTATTTTTGATTGTTTGCGGTAAAGCTTCTTGTTGCAATCAATTTTTGGTTCAGGCCCGTTGCAATCGCGAAATTTACTTTGTAACGCTTAACATCATTAAAATTTTGTGCAAAAGATAAATGCGCAAGACATATTAAGAAAATGAACAATTTAAATTTCATAAATCAATAAGCGAACTAAATAAAGTGAAGGTTTTCTGCTTTCTTTTCTTTTTTCCGCTCTTTCTGATCTCGTTTAAAATCACGTTTTAACTCCTTTAGTTCTCTACGCATATCTTTCCGTGCTTCTCTTTTATCAGCAGCATTGTCGAACTCCTGCATTTTAAAATCATCTATAATACTTTTTTTCTCTATTTCGTAGTTCATTAAATCGCCGTTATCGTTCAGGCTTTTCATGATCATGTTGGATAAGGCTTTCTGATCGCCCGGAGAAGTAGATTTACCCAATTTTTCAGCTTCTTTTAGTTGCTTTAACAGGGGTGTGGCCATTTGCTTTGGCATGGCGGCTTTTAACTGTTTTTCTACATCTTTCCATTCTTTGGCAGTCATCTTCTTTGTCGAATCTCCAACCGATGATTTTGATAAGATGGTTCCGTGAACGGTTGTAGGGGCGGCCATTGCAGATAACGAAACGGTGCAAAATGCCAATAGGATGAACATTAATTTTTTCATAGGATATAATTTGAGATGACTGAATTTAAGAAAAATTTTTTGAAAACTAAATTTTTAGCTGTTTCTGATAAAACCTCAGAATTCCTTATTTAAAATCTTTCTAATTTAATTCAAATCATTTATCTTTACAAAACATCCCCAATGAATAAAGAAAAAGTAAAATTATGGTTTAAGCGGGTTGGCCTGGTTGGCTTCCTATTCTTCCTGATAAAAGGATTAATATGGCTCGTTGTAATCTACTTTGTCGGAAAAAAAGTTTCTTAATAAGGTTCATTAGTTCACTGGTCATTTGTTCATTGGTCCGTGCCAAACATATAAAATATCCAGATCTCCCTTAATGTTCTTAATTTCTTAATGGTCAGATTTACCTGAAAGTAAACAGCATATTTGTCAGAAAATTCAACACAAAAACTCTTGCTAAATCATCCGGATATTACTTAATGGTCAGATTTACCTAAATGTAAACAACATATTTGCCAAAAAATTCCACACAAAAACAATTACAATGGCAAAAAACTTGGCTACATAAAAGTTTGTTCCATTTTTTCGTTGGTGAAAAAGATAAATGATAAAGGTATTTAAGCCCAGGCCAATTAAACTCACTACTAAAAATTTACCGAATTCGGTTGCCCAATGTGTGTTGGTGCTTTCAAATGTCCATACCCGGTTAATAAGGTAATTATTGGTTACTGCTAACGTAAACCCAATGGCATTGGCAATATATTTATTGATTTTGATTTTCTCTTTGAAAAGCCAGGTTGCTCCAAAGTCGATCGCCATGCCAAGAAAACCCGTTAATCCAAATTTTAAGATGCGGAAGAATAAATCCATGTTAATGTATTTTAACCAAATAAAATTGCTCTAAAACCTGAGGGCGCGTTTTGGCATTGATAAACTTACCGGTTAATTTGGTAATGTGATAATATTTAAATGATTTTAACACTTCGGCGTGGTAATCGGTTTTTAACCTTTCCAATTCAGTTGCTGGTATGTAAATAACCAGGTCTTTTTCATTTTTCGATTTTTCGAGATCCTCGTAACTCCAGAAGTATTTCGGTTCGCCATTGGCATAAAAATCAAATGAGTACGCATCCGGATACATCAAAACCGAAGCCTTGGCATTAGGATAGTTTTCTTTTAACCATTTGCCTGCTTCCATACCCGATTCATATTTGAGCACTGAGGGGTAAAAAAATGCAGATAGAAAAATCATTAACCCTACCGAAATCATCACGCTTCTTGCCAATAGATTTTCAGTTTTTAATCCTTTAAAAAGCAAGAATGAAAGGCTCAGTAAAACAATCAGAATTGTTATTGCGATATAGTTATTTGTAAAATCAAAAAAGACAGCAACGAACGAGAGGATCAGAACAATAAGAACTGCCAATACGTTTTGAACGGTAAAAAACACTTTTAAGCCTTTTCCTTCCAGTTTCTGGATATATAACGCCGTAATAATGGCAAACTGTGGCAGAATAATTAAAATATAATGTGGCAGCTGGAATTTAGAAAGCGAAAATAACAGGAAGGTAATCGCAGCACTCGTCCAGATCATAATACTTTCCGCGGGTAAACCCACTCTGTTTTTCTTTTTGAAAAGATTAACGACTGCGGTATAAAACAATATCGACCAGGGTAAAAACGCCCAAAGCGTAGTATGCAGAAAGAACGAAATATCACCTTTGCCTTTTATCGGTCCGTTGTTAAAAAAGCGACCGAACTGACTGTCCCAAAAGAAAAATTTTAAACCTGAAACACCGGTTTTTCCAAATACCAGTTTCTCGGGATGTAAATCAAACTGGATGTATAACGTATATAGTTCCGGAATAATAAAAATAAAAATCAAAAGAATGGCAATCCACCATTTTGGCTTTAGCAACTGTTTCCATTGCTTGGTGAGCAACCAGTAAATGATAAATCCACCAAAAACGGGGATCAGCACAAATATTCCCTTGATCATGATGGCACAGGCAGCAAAAAATGACCCGACAACAATATGCCAAAAGGAACCTTGATGTGCTTTATAATAATGATAAATGGCTGCTAAGGTAAATGTGGTAATGTAAATCTCTGCACGTACATCGAAAGTTGAAATAAGAATATGCAGTGAGCTTAGAAAAATCAATGCACTGATCAACCCGGTTTTTTCGCTATAAATATCCTTTGCCAGTTTATAAATGTATCCTGCACCTAATAATCCGAATAAAAAAGACGGCAGTTTATAAGCAAAAGCATTAATCCCGAAAACTTTAAAAGATGCGGCCGCCAGCCAAAAGGTTAAATGTGGTTTGTCAAGCCAATCGGCACCACGTACATAAATATTTACCCAATCGTTCCGTAACACCATGTTTTTGGCAATAGATGCATATAATGCCGAATCGGGTTCCATTATGCCTCCAAAAAGTGCCGGTATACTAACCAGAGCAACCAGGGCAATTAAAATTTTATATAAGGTGGGCTCTTTCAAGTTCATTTACAGGTAGCAAATATGAGCAAAAAAAAGTCAAATTTTTTTAAGCTTTAAGATTAACAAAGGCAAAGCCTTATCTTTGATGCATGACAAAGTTATCGGTTAATATCAATAAAATTGCTACGCTGCGCAACAGTCGTGGCGGTAATAATCCTGATCTGGTTAAGGTTGCATTAGATTGTGAACGTTTCGGTGCACAGGGAATTACAGTACATCCGCGTCCGGATGAACGCCATATCCGTTATCAGGATGTATACGATTTAAAGGCTGTTATTGCCACCGAATTCAATATTGAAGGGAATTGCAAAGAAGATAAATTTGTTGACCTTGTTTTGGCCAATAAGCCTGCACAGGTTACGTTGGTGCCCGATGCCGAAGGACAGATTACTTCTAACCATGGTTGGGATACCATTAAACATAAAGATTACCTGAAAGAAATGGTTGCGGTTTTCCAAAAAGAAGGTATTCGTGTTTCTATTTTTGTAGATCCAGTGGTAGAAATGGTTGAAGGTGCCGTTGAAACCGGAACAGATCGCATAGAGTTATACACCGAGGCTTACGCACACAATTATTTTGCTGATCGCGAAAAAGCAATCGTAAATTATATCGCGGCAGCCCATCATGCCAACACTTTGGGCTTGGGTATCAATGCCGGTCATGATCTGGATCTGCATAACCTGCATTATTTTGCCCAGAGCATTCCCGGTTTACTGGAAGTTTCTATCGGTCATGCTTTAATTAGTGATGCACTTTATTTAGGATTGGAAACTACTATTCAAAAGTATTTACAACAACTCGTTTAGTTTTTAACCGCAAAGACTGCAAAGAAAAGGGCGCAAAGAAACGCACAGCTGAGTGCATAGATTTTAATTAATCTTTGCGCTACTTTGCGAAAATCTCAGTGTCCTTTGCGGTTAATATGAAAAAAATATGTTAAAAGGAATTCTCCTTGTTTTTTTTGGTGCCTGTAGTTTTGGTATCCTCTCTACTTTTGTTAAACTGGCCTACCACGAAGGTTATACTTTGGGTGATGTTACCGGTGCGCAGGCTTTCTTCGGCGCTGTAATTTTATGGATATTATTTTTCTTTCAAAGCAGAACCGCCGGTTATAAAGCTAAAGCTGTGCCTGCCATAACACCTTGGTGGAAAATGATAATTGCCGGTACCTGTACGGGTTTGGTAAGTATTTTTTATTACCAGTGTGTAAAGTTGGTACCTAATTCAGTTGCCATTATTTTATTGATGCAGTTTATATGGATGAGTATTTTAATGGAATACCTCATTTTTAAAAAGAAACCCACAGGATTACAATTGGCAGCAATTTTACTGGTTTTAGGTGGCACCGTTTTGGCCAGCGGAATGGCTGAAACAAGTATTCAGGGCATGGATTTAAAAGGAATTGGTTTCGGTTTACTTGCTGCACTATGTTATGCAGGCTTTTTATTATTAAGCGGCCGGATCGGGAATGAATACGCACCGTTAAAGAAAAGCGCTTTGATGATTACGGGTGCCTGTATATTAATCTTCATTATCTTTCCGCCAACATTTTTAATTAATGGTGCTTTGGGTGGAAGTTTACTAAAATGGGGACTGATTATTTCGGTTTTCGGTACGGTAATCCCACCATTGTTTTATGCCGAAGGTGTGCCGAGAATTGGTACGGCCATTAGCTCTATTTTAAGTGCTGCAGAATTACCTGTAGCTGTAATGATGGCTGGTTTTGTGCTGCAAGAGCAGGTTTCATTTTTAAGATGGGTAGGAGTTGTGGTGATATTATCAGCGATGGTTTTGCCTAATCTGAAGTATCTGAAAAAAGGTAGAGGGTAGGAGGGTTGAAGGTGTAAGGTTAATTTTTTGCAATAATAATCTTCCGACTTTCGGACGCCGGACCTCCGACTTATTGAAAAATTAAATATCTTTAAAAAGCTTAAAGCATTTACCCATGAAAAAATTGACCATTTATATTTTATCCTTTATTCTTATCGGTTTAGCTGCATGTAAAACCAAAACCACCATCAACCAGGATGAAGCCGCCGAAGTAATTACCGATTACCTAAAAGCCAACCCTGAGTATAAAACCACAAGGTTTAAGTTTGGCGAGATGAAATTTAACAGTACAAACGATATGTTCGAGCTGGGTAAGTACAAATCCCTGGCCAGTAAAGGCTTGGTATCACTGAGTTTAAAAGAAGCCAAAAAGAAGTTTCTTTCAAAAGACAGCAGTTTTGTATACCAGATTACTCTAACCGATAAAGCAAGTCCGCTGGTGTTGAAACAGGATGGCGATAAGGCTACGGTAAAAGTAGTAGAGTATGTACTATCAGACGAAAAACCGGTCGATTTCGCGCAGGTAAATTCAAGCACGGCAAAAGTAACGGTATCGTTAAAAATGGTAACCACCGATTTTGAACCTTTTGATAAAGAGGCCAACAAAAACAGCAATTTCATCACTAAAACCTATAAACTGAAGTTGAGCAAGGATGAAGGTTGGAAGGTACAGCGTTAACCATTGACCAAAAAAAATATGGACAAAACCAAATTGTTTAAATTTAGGGAAGGTGTTGTTTATTTTAGATTTTTTCTCTGGACAGTTTTTGCGTTACTAATTCTTATTTCATGCTTTCTGCAGTATGAACAAAACAGCCCTTTGCTAATTATACCGCTTTCTGTTTTTGTTTTAATAAATTGGATTATAAATTTTAGGTGTTTTGTTGCTGTTGTTAAAGGTATTCCTGCAATTGAATTTAAAAATGGGTTTGTTTTTGATTTCCAGAGTGGTGTTGTAATTGATTGGGAAGAAATAAAAACCTATGGCTTAGTGAAAGGCTATCTGTCGTCATTCGTTGAATTAAGAGTGAAGAATAGAAGGAAATATCTGAACCAGACTAAAAATCCGGTTGTTATGATATTGAATCTATTTTCGCTAAATAAGGAGATTATCGTTTTTTCTATCAATATGTCGCTATTAGAAACTGATGGTAACTACTTTATATCAGAACATGAAAAATTGAAATAAATGCTAATATCTACTCATCGAAAAAGTAAAGTGCTTTTAATTTGTGTACAGCTAATCAAAATCACCTGAAATGAAAAAAACGCTCTTAACTTTAATATTGTCTTTCATTTTATTTTCGGCTTTTGGGCAATCTGATTATCGTAAGATCCATCTTGATGACACTTTGCTAAAAGTAAAGAACGTGCTTGAGAAATGTTTGGCCGGTACTAATATTCGCGATTTAAACACAGGTTTTAGCATTAGGCAAAATGAATTATCAAATCATTATAGATTCAAGGGTGATGTCTTAAATATGCTAGCAAAACCAAAAGTAAAGTTAATCGACAGTAAGGTAAATAAGGTTTTAAAAAAATATAGAGATATTAAATTGGATGGCCGTATTTATTTCGATCGGTATTTAGACAGTTCGTTAGTAGATGTAGGATATCATCGGCTTGATACTGTCTACGAATTTATTACCGAACCAAAACCTTTAGAGCCCAGAGAAGGATATTCGAATTTTTCAAAGGAGCTGCATGATATTGTCAAATTAAAAATTAATAAAGGAAAGATTTCAAAAGATAGCGTTTTTTTTGGAAAGAAAATTACATTCTATGTGAGTCGCATTGGATTGATTACCAGGGATAATCAGGATGGTTTTAATAATGAACTTGATAGTTTTTTTAATGCAAAGAGATGGAAAATAGATGCGCATAATGGCTTTCCTGTTGCAGCAAGAGTTGATTTAAACCTTGATGCGAGGTATTTGTTAGATAAAGATCATTGGTACGGACCTGCTGTAACAAGACATGGTTATGTTGATTATGGAGGTAACTTGGCAACCTTAGATTTGATTGTGCCATTTAAAATGAGCACAGAAACTATCTTTTTTAGCCCAGTGTTGCCTGCTCAAAATTGGAAATACACCTCGGTAGTATCAATGGTTTATGATGACTTTTTCCACGAATATAGAAGGGCTATCGTCCATTTTGGAAGTTTAGAAGAAACTGATAAGTTAATTAATGATTTATGTAATTCTTCATTTAGAAATTCACTTGGCGTTTATAACAACCGAATATACTTCTATCGAATGAAATAGGAGGGCTAATGAACCTCAACCCTGCAACGCTGATTTCTTACAGCTCCTTTGTTTTTAAATCAACAGCAGTGGAAATCCTTTTTGCCAAACGTTACGGAAAAGATTGCTTCGTCGTTCCTCCTCGCAATGACGATCATTGAATCAAAAACCTCAAAAAGATTGAAACGCATGTTTGGAACAAACTTAAATTTCAGCACAGCCACTGCTTTCCAAATAATCGCTTATCCGTTTAAAATTGAACAAACGTTTGTCTTTCTTTTTGCGCATAAAAACTACCAATTTTGTCGCTTTTAAGTATAAATAAGACGCCTTTTTTACACTGATTGATAGTGGAATACAGCGTCATTTTTGCTACCTTTGCACGCAAATTTATTATTCATACCGCATGAGCTTAAATATCCACTACAAGGAAGATTTTCAAAATCGTCATATTGCTCCAAATGAGGCTGATACAGCCCAAATGTTGCAAACCGTTGGCGTAAATTCTATCGATGAGCTGATTGAACAAACTGTTCCAACGGCAATTAGGTTAAAACAGCCATTAAATTTGCCTGCAGCGAAATCAGAAACTGAATATCTTGGTGCTTTAAAACAAACTTCATTGTTGAATAAAGTTTTCAAAAGCTTTATCGGTCAAGGTTATTATGATACCATTACCCCAGGAGTAATTTTACGTAACGTATTCGAAAACCCGGGATGGTACACCCAATATACGCCTTATCAGGCAGAGATTGCACAGGGCCGTTTACAGGCTTTATTAAATTTCCAGACGATGGTTATCGATTTAACCGGAATGGAAATTGCCAACGCTTCTTTGTTGGATGAAGGTACCGCTGCTGCTGAGGCCATGTTTATGCAATACAGCTTGCGTAAAAACCAGGCAGCTAAAAAGTTCTTCGTTTCAGAATTGCTTTTCCCGCAAACCATCGATATTTTAAAAACACGTGCCAATCCTTACGGTATTGAGCTGGTTATCGGAAATCACTTAGATTTTACTGCTACCGAAGATTTCTTTGGCGCAATTGTTCAATATCCTGCCGGTAATGGCGAGGTTTTCGATTATGCAGCTTTTGCATCTGCATTACATAACCTCAATATTAAATTAACGGTAGTTGCTGATATTTTAAGCTTAACTTTATTAACGCCTCCGGGCGAATGGGGTGCCGATGTGGTAGTGGGTACTACGCAGCGCTTAGGTATACCAATGGGTTTTGGTGGTCCGCATGCTGCATTTTTTGCCACTAAAGAAGAATATAAACGTAACATCCCTGGTCGTATTATCGGTGTAACCATCGATAGCCATGGCGATTACGCTTTACGTATGGCTTTGCAAACACGCGAGCAACACATCCGTAGAGACAAAGCAACCTCAAACATCTGTACTGCACAGGCATTATTGGCCATTATGGCCGGTTTTTATGCCGCTTACCACGGCCCGAAAGGATTAAAAGCCATTGCAGAACGCACACATGGTTTGGCAGTTAGCTTAGCTTCTACCTTGAAAAATTTAGGTTACGAACAATTAAATTCGGCTTATTTCGATACCATCCGTTTCGAACTAGGAGATCTAAAAGGCGGTATCCACGCTTACTGTTTAGATAACGAAATCAACTTAAATTATGTGGGTAACACCGTAACGATTTCTGTTGATGAAACCACTACTTTCGAAGATATTACCCTAATCGCCAAAATATTTGCAAGGGCAAAAGGTTTTGCAGGTGATCAGGTAGAATTAGTAGAAAATGTAGAAACAGTAATCCCTGCTCAATTACAACGTACATCAGCATATTTAACGCACCCGATCTTTAATTCGCATCACTCGGAACACGAAATGTTGCGTTATATCAAATCGTTAGAAGCAAAAGATTTATCGCTTTGCCACTCGATGATTGCTTTGGGTAGCTGTACAATGAAATTAAATGCTACGGCAGAAATGATCCCGGTTACCTGGTCTCACTTTGGTCGTATCCACCCATTTGCCCCTGCCGATCAGGTATTGGGCTACTATTCTGTTTTTAACGAACTGGATAAATGGTTGAGCGAAATTACCGGTTTTGCCGCCATGAGCTTACAGCCAAATGCAGGTGCACAGGGTGAGTATGCTGGTTTAATGGTAATCCGTGCTTATCACCACGATAGGGGCGATTTCCACCGTAACGTAGCTTTAATTCCTGCTTCGGCACACGGAACAAACCCTGCTTCTGCGGCAATGGCCGATATGAAAATCGTTGTGGTAAAATCGTTGGAAAACGGAAATATCGATGTTGAAGATTTAAAAGCCAAAGCAGAATTACACAAGGATAACCTTTCGTGTTTGATGGTAACTTATCCGTCTACACACGGTGTATTCGAAGAAAGCATTATCGAAATCTGCGAGATTATCCATGCCAATGGCGGACAGGTTTATATGGATGGTGCAAACATGAATGCACAAGTTGGTTTAACAAGTCCGGCTAATATTGGTGCCGATGTTTGTCACTTAAACTTACACAAAACTTTCTGTATCCCTCACGGTGGTGGTGGTCCTGGTATGGGTCCTATCGGTGTGGCGAAACACCTGGTTCCTTATCTTCCTGGTCATGCTGTGGTTGATATCGATAAAGGAAAGTCAATTTCTGCAGTTTCTTCTGCACCTTGGGGTTCGGCTTCGATTCTGATCATTTCTCACGCTTACATCGCAATGATGGGCGCTGATGGTTTAACCAATGCCACTAAATATGCCATTTTAAACGCAAACTACATGAAAGCGCGTTTAGAGCAACATTACCCGGTACTTTATTCGGGTGCTCAGGGCCGTTGTGCACACGAAATGATTTTAGATTGCCGTTCGTTCAAAGCTTTTGGTATCGAAGTTACCGATATTGCAAAACGTTTAATGGATTATGGTTTCCACGCTCCAACAGTTTCGTTCCCGGTTGCGGGTACTTTGATGGTTGAGCCGACAGAATCGGAGCCTAAACACGAGTTAGACCGTTTCTGCGATGCATTGATCGCGATTAAAAACGAAATTTCTTCAGTAGAAAACGGAACTTTGGATAAAACAGATAACCCGTTAAAAAATGCACCTCATACTGTTGCGGTAATTACGGCTAACGATTGGGACCATTTATATAGCCGTCAAACTGCTGCTTTCCCACTTCCTTATGTGTTAGAACGTAAGTTCTGGCCTTCGGTTGGCCGTGTTAATGATAGCCATGGCGATAGATCGTTGATCTGTGCATGTCCGCCGGTTGAGAGTTATTTAGAAGAGATAGTACCTTAGTGAGGTTTAAGGCTTAGGGTATAAGGTTTAAGGTTTTTTGCAGGGTGCGTAAATCATGTGGCAGAAAATCTTAAACCTTTTTTTATGTGCATATTTCAATCAATAGTTCGTCACCCTGAATTTATTTCAGGGTCTATCTAGCAGGAAAGATACTTATTTATCTGCAAGTTTTATGAGTTCATTTCATAAGACTTGCAGATTTTTTTTGGAAACGGGTGTTGCTTTTCCATCGGGAAGTGCAGCCCTGCCATTCGCTTCAATCTTTTTGTGGATATTGTCATGCTGAGGTACGAAGCATCTG
>NZ_DJDT01000314.1 GCF_002432345.1 Pedobacter sp. UBA5917 | reverse complement strand
AGCAGGAATGCCATTAACCGCCCAATGTTCTGATGCCTTTAAAAAAGTTTCGCTGGTAATATCTTCGGCAATTTCGATGTATTCCAAACCAAAACGACGGCATAATGCAGCCGTCATTTTAGTGTATTCCTGCCTGAACAGCTGGGATAAAAGTACTTTTGCCGAATTTTCTTTTTCCTGCATTAAAGTGGTTTTAGCAGTTCCCTCACTTCAATACTTCCACCTATTTTAAAAATAGGATTATTTTTTGCCAGTTCAATCGCTTCGTCTATGGTATCTGTTTTTACAATTACATAACCCACAATAAATTCCTTTATCTCCGTATAAGGTCCATCCGTTACCACGCTGTTGGCTTTAATGGTTTTTGCACTTTCGGCGCTTGGTAAGAGCGAATTTCCCTTATCAACCAGTTTATTCTGGGCAATAATGCCGGCGAGCCAGTTTACCCTTTCCTGCAGCTGCTCGGGGCTAGGTTTAAAATCTTTGATATCGTTTATCCTGAATATTAACGCAAATTCTTTCATGTTTATCTTTTTCAATTAAGTAAAATGTAATTAAAGGTTACAGCAAATTTCATTATAATCGACCACAAAATCCGGCTTTGCAGTTCCCTCGATTATAACCGGCACAATGTTTTCGATCCCCATATAATTTAAAATCCCACTAAGATAATTAACAATATATTGCTTAACCGGATTAAAATCATCATTTCCGTAACTCCCACCGGCCGTAATGGCGAGGTATACCATTTTACCTTTTAATAAGCCAGTTCGCGAGCCATCTGCCTGGTATTGGATGGTTTGGCCAAACCTTACAATTTGGTCGATAAACGCTTTTAGCGACGCATGTATGCTATAATTGTACATCGGAGCACCTAAAACGATGGTATCGGCTGCTTTAATTTCAGCGATAACCGCGTCAGAATAATGGAGTTTATCTTTTTCCTCATCACTTCTATTTTGATCAGGTTTTAAAGAGGCTAAAATATGGAACCCATTAATGTAGTCCGGATTGTCGTTTATGAGATTCCGTTCGGAGGTTTTGCTGTCAGGATATTTATCTACAAGCTTTTTTATAATGGCCTGTCCGAGTTTGATACTGTGTGAATGGTTGCCCATTGGGCTTGAAGTAATGTGCAAAATCTGTTTCATTGAGTTTTTTAAGGTAACAACGATCGGATTTTTGAAAGGGGGACAACCAGCCACAAAATTTATCAGGAAAAATAGATCAATACTTTCTCAGGTGCTTTAAGGTGACTTAGCTGGTCAAAAAAAATATAAATCCTTGGTACAAGTCATAAATATAGAGCTTATATGCCCTTAAATGTCTTATATGGTTCAAAAACGCGGGGCTTTTATATTCCTAATTTTCAATAAATCCCTTTAATAATCATTTACCATTTAAGGAATGTAAGTTGCATATAAGTTGCGTGGGCAAAATACCTAAGCTAAAATAGGTTCTCAGGTGTTTTAAGGTGGCTTAGGTGGTCGAAAAAATAAAACCCTTTTCTAATCTATTTTAAGCTCAAGTTGTAACATTATCTAAGTTGTTTCCGCCAAACTTTTCCCACTTGGTTTAGCTACAACAATCCTTTAATTTTGCTTCACCATGAATAATATCACTGAATTTAAAGCCGCCTTGGTGCTAAGACTTGTGCAAGGAGGTGGGGATAATAAAGAATAGCAGTAAGACATGAAAGGAAATAAATTATTTTTATTAGCAGTCTCATTAGGTCAAAAGATATATGAATATCCAACTACTCTTAGCGACTTTGATCGCAAAGAATTGTATTCGCGGTATTTTTCCCTTATAAAACGATCTGCATATCTGGGAAATCCGGACGCTATGTATGAACTAGGACAACAATATGAAAACACGAGTTACCTAAATAATAATAATCCAAAAAAGTCTTTTTATTGGTACTCTAAGGCATGTGCCGGTGGTCATTTCGAAGCATGTAATAATCTTGCTTTTCTTTATGAAACAGGTAGAGGTTGTGCAATAGATTTAGATAATGCTCTATCGCTTTACCGGAAGTCATCGCAATTAGGCTCCATAAGTGGCAAGAAAAATTACAAAGTTATGCTGAAGGATATGAGTAATGGTGGAAAGTATAGTAAATAATTTCTCATATCTCCCCTTTCCTGGCGCAAATCTTAGTGCTGGGGGGATATGGAGGTTGGATGACTTGTGCTTTTAGATTATTTTAACGCACAAGTCAGGCTTTGGCTTGGGGTCTAGGCGCTAAGACTTGCGCTAGGAGGTGTAACTTTTTTATCTTAAAGATTGCTTCCCCGAAATCGGGGCAGGCTGTCGGCTGAAAAAGCCTCTCGCAATGACGACTTATTGAGGTTACCCCACTTGGTTTAGCCACTACAATCCTTTAATTTTGCTTCACTATGAATAATATCACCGAATTTAAAGCATCTCTTAAGGCAGAACAACCTGATACCGATCTTTCCGTTCAGTTAAAAGCACTTTGGTATGATGGTAAAGGCGATTGGAACAAAGCCCATCAGCAGGTAGATCATTTAAACGACCGCGATTCTGCCGAAGTTCATGCCTACCTCCACCGTAAAGAAGGCGATAGCTGGAATGCAGGTTATTGGTACAACAGAGCGGGCGCAAAGATGCCTAGCTTTTCGCTCGAAGAAGAATGGGAACAACTGGTGTTGAAATTTCTTTAATCGATTGAAAATTGATGTTTTGGTTAGAAAACAGATAAATACCTGTTAAAAACCGCAAATTTATCTTGAAAAAGCTCAAAAATGATAATTGTCAATACAAAAGTGAGTTCATTTCTGTTCAGTTTCGCTTTGTGTTTTAATTAAACATTTTCCTTTAAGATATTGTACGGTCAAAACTAACTAAAGTAGATTATGCCGTAGCCCAGCACGGAAATTTCGTCCGTATACAGAATACTTTTATCAAAATCGATAGTATTATTGCCATCAAACCCAAAGATCTTGTTCAGTACGATCATGAAGATAGGATCATGAGCAAGGATTTTCCCGAGATCCATATCGAAACCCTTAAAAGTTCATTTGCTTTTTTGTTTCAGGAGTTTGAGCAGCGCGATCAGGCCATAGAAAAACTGATCGCTATTGTGGCGCAATTCTAAATGATAGATCAGTCACTTTAAAAATAAAGTTATAACGAATTGTCCAATTCGGTATTATATAGAACGTAATATCATTATTGTGAAATTGGTATATATTTGCCGATCACAAATATGAATTCAGGCCCCCAAAAAGATATCGGATTACTGTTGCAGCTTAGAAACGGCAACCGATCTGCTTTTGCCGAAATTTATAACCAGTACCGGAGCAAAATATTTGTTTATGCCAGCAGTTTGTGCAAATCAACCGATCTGGCAGAAGAAATTGTACAGGAGGTGTTTATCAGGATCTGGCAAAAGAGGGAGCAGATTAATACCGAGCTGAACTTTGGGGCATATATTAAAAAAATCACGCTCAACCATGTGCTTAATCACCTCAAAAAAGTGGCGAGG
>NZ_DJDT01000091.1 GCF_002432345.1 Pedobacter sp. UBA5917 | reverse complement strand
ACCACCAAGACACGAAGGCACAAAGATGTTTGGTCTTCGTGTCTTTGTACCTTCGTGGTCAAAAAACTGTTGATATTGCTATTAGAATAACCACCAAGACACAAAGAAATTTGCCTTCGTGTTTTGTTGCCTTCGTGGTCAAAATAGGCGAGCGGTTTATAAAAACATACCGCCCGATGCTTCAATGCGCTGTGCGGTAATCCATCTTGCATCTTCGGTACATAAAAATGCTACTACGCCGCCAATATCATCTGGTAAACCTACACGGCCTAAAGCGGTGTTAGCAGCTATACCTGCATTAAGCTGGTCGTTATCGCGTACTACACCACCACCAAAATCTGTTTCTATAGCCCCCGGAGCAATAATGTTCGATCTGATTCCCCTTGCACCCAATTCTTTAGCCTGGTATTTGGTTAAGGTTTCCATAGCACCTTTCATTGATGCATAAGCGGCATAACCTGGTGTTGCAAATCGTGCCAATCCGGATGAAACATTAATAATTCCACTGCCGTCATTTAATAGTGGCAACGCTTTCTGGGTTAAAAAGTAAGCGCCTTTGTAGTGGATGTTGACCAAAGCATCAAATTGTTCTTCAGTGGTGTCGGCGAAAGAAGCATGTATGCCAATCCCGGCGTTATTTACCAAAAAGTCGAACTTTTCTGCATTGAAAACAGATTTCAATACACTTTTAACCTCGCCGAAAAAAGTATCGAAAGTTTTAGAATCACCAACATTTAACTGTAATGCTGCTGCGGCAACACCAAGTTTTTTAATTTCGTTAACGGTTTCTTCTGCTTCTTCTTTTTTAGATTGATAGGTGATGATTACACCAAGTCCCTTTGCTGCAATTTTTAATGCTGCGTTTTTTCCCAATCCGCGGCTACCACCGGTTACCAGGGCAATTTTATTTTGTGTTTCCATTTTCTTTTAATTTGTTAAACAAAATTAGATGGAATTAGGCTGTAAAAATGGTGACAGCTTAAGTAAAAATGGTGACTGTTTAAGTTTTATATGGTGACAATTTCCTTATTTGTTGCCAGCGACTGGAAATAGGCCTCCCGGTACTGCTTTGGTGTTTGACCTGCAAAGTGTTTAAAAAACTTAGTAAAGTTGGATGGATCGTAAGTTAATATCCTTGCAATTTCTGCAACAGGCATACTTACATTCTGCAACATTGATTTAGAAATCTCCATTAAACGTTCTTCAAAAAAATAACAGGGCGAATGTCCGGTAGCTTCTTTTATGGTATTGCTTAAATGGGTAGGATGGACGTGGATAATTTCGGCAAAATCCCTCACTTCGAACATTTCGGTAGCGCGGCCCGATACTACATCGTCAAGATGTTTATCCAGTTCCTTTAAAAAATCTGCTGCTATTTCGTGTCGGCGGGCAAAAAACTTCTGTGGGATTTTCATAACAATGGTTTTTGATCTCTAAACAAATATACCATTCGGTTAAATGAATATGAAATTGGGCTACCTGGTGAAAGTTTTTTGTGACCAAAGTATTACCACGTTAAGGTTATGCGATATGGCGTTTATCGAAATTATGGTTGTGATTTACTATCATCAGTTATGTTAATCGAAAACTGTCCTTCGGTAATTGTTTTTTCATCATAACCAGTTGCTTTAAAAAAGAAAAACCCTTTAATTCTATCTTCGGTTACACTGGTAATTTTTACACTTCCTTCTGTTAAAAAATAAATTTCATCTTTTTCAACACCTTGATCCTTTTTAGTGTATGAGTATGAACCCGCTATCTGTCCCATGTTATCATTCAAAACGTATTCGCCCACTCCCTTATAATTGTGAATGTTTATCGCGATCATACGGTTTTGGGTTTTACCCACTATTCGCATCATTTTACCAGTTTCACTAGCCATAAAATCACTTTTAACTGCTATAAGGTAGGGGAATTCTACCAACGTATCCTCTATTTTAGCACTAAAAATATTCTTTTCAGGCTCTGGTGTTTCTTTTTTGCAGGATGAGGTAATTAAGAGGCATAGCAATGCCATTAAAAATAATCTGAACGGTAATTTCACAGCGTTAATTTGTTTGGGTTAATTAGTTTGCGAAGGTAAAGAAAACCGGTGCAATTTTTTAACAAATCTTTCCCGCTGGTACCAATCATTATACACCAGTTCGATCTGTTTTACTTCAAAAGTTCCAAAATCGTAATCCCTGTATTTTTCCACTAGGTTGATTAAAGCCTCTTTATTTTCTAACCCGGACCTGAAACGGATTACGGTAGAATGAGCAGTTTGAATGGCGTAACGTTTATCAATACTTTGTTGCAGGTTTGAATTTTTGAAGGCCTTGCGTAAGTCATCCCTGATCTCATTTAACGTTTCGGTTAAAAATCCCTGGATCAAAATACATGATGGGGAGGCTGTTAAGCCCTTAAAGTGGATGTTGAAATTTTTGTATTTAGCCAATACCTGTTTAGTGAGTTCTACATAATCTTCAACATTAATATCCTTTAAATCAAAACCCTCGTAACAGGAAATGATCGACATTAAAGTGATATGGATATCGGCATTTTGATAATAATACTGATCTGGCTCAATGGCTTTAGCTTCAGTTAAAAATTGCTGGATACGATTATTTGTTGCCTCATCTGGTCTGATTACCAGGGTAATCCCAAAACGCTGATCGGTATCCGAATCGATTAAACGGTCAATTTCGTAATCACCATTTGCTATTTTGGTTATCGAATTGTTGTAAAGTTTGTTATAGTGTTCGGCTAAATTCATTTTTTATTGTACAAAAAAGTCGCAGGGGTAAAAACCTGCGACTTAAAAAATCGTCATCCCGACCGAAGCACCTCGGAGTGGAAAGGTCTATCTTGGGTTAGATCTCTCGGCTTCGTTGCCCTCCGCTCTAGACGACGGATTTATAATTTTTACGCCAACAATGTTTTCCAGTTGGTTGCTTTACCAATGATGTTTGCTAAATCGGCAATGGCTACACGTTCCTGCTCCATACTGTCGCGGTGGCGGATGGTAACCGTATTATCATCTAAACTCTGGTGATCGATGGTAATACAGAATGGTGTACCTACTGCATCCTGACGGCGGTAACGTTTACCAATCGCATCTTTCTCCTCGTAAATACAGTTGAAATCGAATTTCAGTTCATCCATAATCTCACGTGCTTTTTCCGGTAAACCGTCTTTTTTGGTCAATGGGAAAATGGCTACTTTATATGGTGCCAAAGCGGGGTGTAAACGCAATAAAGTACGGCTGTCCTGTTTATCTTCGGTACTTAAATCCTGCTCTTCAAAAGCGTTGATCATGGTTAACAAAAACATACGGTCTAAACCGATAGAAGTTTCGATTACATAAGGAACGTAATTGCCATAAGGTTTACCTTCTTCGTTTAAATCGTTATCGAAATATTGCAATTTTTTGCCTGAAAATTTTTCATGCTGTTTTAAATCGAAATCGGTACGGCTGTGGATTCCTTCAACCTCTTTAAAGCCAAATGGGAATTCGAACTCGATATCGGTTGCTGCATTGGCATAGTGCGCCAGTTTTACGTGGTCGTGGTAACGGTATTTCTCAGGAGAAGTTCCTAAGGCCTTATGCCATTTTAAACGTGCTTCTTTCCAGTATTCGAACCATTTTTTGTCTTCGCCCGGGCGTACAAAAAATTGCATCTCCATTTGTTCAAACTCGCGCATACGCATTATAAACTGACGGGCAATTACCTCATTCCTGAAAGCTTTACCAATCTGTGCAATACCGAAAGGAATTTTCATCCTTCCCGATTTTTGAACATTTAAAAAGTTTACGAAAATACCCTGTGCCGTTTCCGGACGCAGATAAACCTCGTCGCTACCTTCCGCCATTGCACCAAATTGTGTGCTGAACATCAGGTTAAACTGGCGTACATCTGTCCAGTTGGATGTTTTGGAAATCGGGCAGATTATTTTATAATCAACGATTAAATCTTTTAACTGGGCTAAATTTTCTGATTTAAGCGCCAGGTTCATTTCTACTTTAAGCGTTAAACCCTTTTTAACAAATCTCCAGCTCGCTTCATCAACAAAAGGATATTTAGTATTATCTAAAATGGTTGTTTCATCTTTAAAAGTGGGTATCCAGCTGGCCTGACCTTCGTCGCTCAAACCT
>NZ_DJDT01000339.1 GCF_002432345.1 Pedobacter sp. UBA5917 | reverse complement strand
TCCGTGTTAATCTGTGTCTCCGTGCAAATTTGGAGACATTCCGAAGGTAATGATTAAAAATTGTGTAGTAATTGGATAAATTAGTAAAGTGGTCTGTGGGGATACAGACCACGGCGGTTGAATGAAGCAGCCACGAAATTTTTTTACCGATAATCTCTATTAAATTTATATATTTCGGGTAAATTAACCGCTAGTAAATCGATTAAACCAAATATCGCTGCATGAATAAGGAAAAGCTGTTCAACGAAATCAAAGCGTTGAGCATCATCAATTCTTTCTCGAAACACGAACAGCTTGTACAAGGGATCATCAATGGCCTAAATCATAAACTGATTGCCAAAGGTGATATGTTGCCATCTGTAAACGAAATGATGCGTGAAACCGGTTTTGCCAAAGAAACCATTGGTAAGGCTTATAAAGAACTGATCAGTAGGGGCATTTTGGAGTCGAAAAACCGTATGGGTTATTTTGTGGCTACCGATGATACCGAACAGCACCTTAAAGTATGTTTGCTCATTTACGCTTTCGATACCTTCCAGGAAACTTTTTATCAGAACTTTCGCGATCATTTGGGCGATAATATCCAGGTTGATGTGTATTTCCACCACAACAACTTCAGTGTTTTCGAATCCATTATCAACAGTAACAAAGGGCAGTACGGTTTATATGTAATTGCACCCATAGAAAGTAAGGAGGCTAAAGAAGTACTGGAACAGTTGCCGAAAGAAAAACTGCTGATCGTGGATCGTTATGTAAAACTGAAAGGCGATTACTCCTACATCGTTCAGGAGTTTGAAAAGGCTTCTTATAATGCTTTTTTACAACTGGCTCCCAGGATTAAGGAGTTTTCGGAATTTGTTTTCTTTTTTAAACCTTCATCAGCCGAACCCAACGAAGTGTTGATTTCTTTTAAACGTTTTATAAAAGAGTTTAACATCAAGGGCACCATCAAGAACAGTTACGAGGCCGGGAGTATCGCACCCGATAAGGTTTATTTTACCATACACAATCTCGAACTTTGGGAAATGCTGAAAGATACCAAGGTAAAAGGATTAAAGGTGGGTAAAGATCTGGGCATCCTTTCGCATAACGATGATAACGTTAAAGAGATCATTTTTGATGGAATTACCACTTTTTCCATCGATTTTGCGCACATGGGCCGTCTCGCAGCCGAGTTTGTGCTAAGTCTCAAGCCCATTAAACATGTAATGGAAAATCAACTGATCAGAAGAAATTCACTTTAATAGCAGCGTGGGAACCATAGCCATCATCAGTTTTATTGCGTTCACGGTATTGGCCGCGGTTATTTCTTACTTCAAAACACGGAAATCGCAGCGCTCTACCATCAGTGGTTTTTTCTTTGCCAACCGTACCAATGGTTTTATCATCATCGGTGCCTCACTGTTTTTCAGCAACATTAGCGCCAACCAGTTTATCGGCGAAAACGAATCGGTTTACATCAATAATATGTCGGTAATCGGCTGGGGGATTTCATCAATCCTGGCCATGATTATTGTTTCGGAGTTTTTTATTCCCATTTATTTTAAAACAGGCATCCGCACCATTCCCGATTTTTTGGAGAAACGCTACGATAAACAGACCAAAACACTAGTTTCGGTGGTTTTTCTTTTTAGTTATATCATTAACCTGCTGCCATCGGTGCTGTATGGTGGTGCGGTGGCCTTTAGTAACCTGATCGATCTTTCGGGTTTCCAGCTTTCGTATTGGGAAAGCATCTGGGTTTTTGTATGGATTATGGGACTGATCGGGTCCATTTATACTATTTTAGGTGGTTTTAAAGCCATCACCATTTCCGATACGGTATTGAGCGCCGGGATGTTGATCCTGATTATTGCATTGCCGTATTACGGATTGCGCTATCTGGGCCATGGCGATTTCTTCAGTGGCCTTTCTACCGTACTCTCTACCAAAAAAGAACATCTAAATGCCATTGGCAGCAGTAAAGATGCCGTTCCTTTTTCTACCCTGTTTACCGGTATGCTCATTGTTAACCTTTATTACTGGGGCATGGAGCAGTACATTATCCAGCAGGTACTGGCTGCCAAAAGTTTGGAAGAAGGCCAGAAAGGTATTGCATTAACCTGTTTTGCCAAATTGCTCTGCCCGTTGCTGATCAATATACCCGGATTAATTGCTGTACACCTTTATCCGGTTTTAACCAATACCAACCAGGTGTTTCCATTGCTGATTAAAGATGTACTGCCGCCGCTTTTAATGGGCTTATCGGCCTGTGTGCTTTTTGGCGCAGCCATTACCACCTTTAATGCCGGATTAAACAGTTCCAGCACCCTTTTTCTCCTTAATTTATACAAACCTTTTATGGAGAAAAAAGGAAAAGTATTGTCTGATAAGAGTTTATTGCGTACGGGCAGGTTATTCCAGATTTCAGTCTCGCTGTTTGCGATGGTTTTTGCGCCCTTTATTATTTTTTCGAAAAATGGCTTTTACGAATACCTGCAAAAAATCAGTGCTATTTTTAGCCTTCCAATCTTTACCATCATCTTTATCGGCTTTATTACCAAAAAGATGCCACCTGTTGCCGCTAAAATCGGGATGATTTTCTTTATTGCCTGTTACGTGATGAGCGAGTGGGTATTTTCTATCCATCTGCATTACCTCCACACGCTGGCCATTATATTTATCATTACTGTTTTATTGATGCTGGGTATCTCCAAGCTGTACCCAAAGCAGCAGCCATACCATTTGGTGCTGGATAATAAAATAGAAATTATTCCCTGGCAGAATAGACATTACTATCATGTAATACTCGTCTCACTGATGGCGCTTGTCTTTTTTATTTTCTCTTCGTATATACTTGCTTAGACCTGAAATTCAGTTGATTATATATTTTTATTAGACACTTGGAATATTAAATATTTTGTTTATAATTGTATCTGAAAATAGTAGGATAGGATAGGATAGGATAAAATTTTGATTTACTTGTATTCCAGTATTTTATTTCCTTTTTACAAAAGGGCATAATAAGGTAAATAAAATGCTAAGATCATTTCCAAACCTAAACCAATGTTTTCATTAACCAAATAATCCCAAAATATGAGAAATTTTACAACTTATTGTGCAGCAGTGCAAACCCTTCCTTCAACTGTTAAAGGATGGCCGGCAGATCGAAAAAATCTTAAAAGAGGTTAATACCTGCCGATCTACATCTATCTACAATTTTCTAATTCATCATTTAAAAGCTTATTAGCAAATGAAGCAATTATTTTTGTTTTGTGGACACCTTTCGGTGTCTGGCAGGCTAAAAAATGCACTGGTATTGACAGGTTCGATGCTTGTATTTTTCCTGATTTTTATGCCTGTAAAAAGTTATTCCCAGGTAGGGAAGAAAACCATTACGGGTAAGGTTACCGATACGGCGGGAGTTGCCATTCCCGGAGTTATTGTAGCTACGGTTAGCGGGCCTAAGGCTGGTACCCAAACCGATAACAATGGTAGGTTTATCCTTGATGTTGAATCTGGCGTTGAACTGCGTTTCTCCTTTATAGGTTACGCAGAGAAAAGGGTAACGGTTACGGCAAACACTACAGTACTAAATATTAAACTTGCGGAAGATGCAGTGCAGGCCGAGGAGGTTGTGATTACTGCCCTGGGACAGAAACAACGGAAGGAAGCCATTGTTGGTGCGGTAACATCAGTGAAACCGGGCGATTTAAAAGTGCCTGCCAGTAACCTTACCACTGCATTTGCCGGTAAGGTAGCAGGGGTTATTGCATTTCAACCAAGTGGACAGCCAGGGCAGGATAATGCGAATTTCTTTATCCGCGGCGTAACTACCTTTGGTTACAGGAGAGATCCGTTGATTTTGATTGACAACGTAGAAATGACCTCTACTGATCTTGCACGCTTACAGGTGGATGATATCGAAAGTTTTTCTGTGTTAAAAGATGCAAGTGCTACTGCGTTGTATGGCGCCAGGGGAGGAAACGGCGTAATTCTCGTTAAAACCAAAGAAGGTAAAATTGGTAAAGCACAGATTAACTTTAGGTTGGAGGGGTCAACCTCTTCGCCGATCAGTCCATTGCAGATTGCCGATCCGGTTACCTATATGAAACTTTATAACGAAGCGCTGAGCACAAGGAGTTCGCCCGGGGCACCGTATACACCGAATAAGATATTAAATACGCAGGCTACCATGACTGGTGCGCCTAGCAGTAACCCTTATGTTTATCCGGCGGTAAACTGGATGGATATGCTGTTTAAGAAAAATACTTCAACACAAAGGGCCAACCTCAATATTTCTGGCGGCGGTGGTGTAGCCCGTTATTATGTAGCAGGTTCTTATTCGAATGATAATGGCATATTGAAAACCGATATCAGAAACAACAACAACAATAATGTACGCTTTAAAAACTATCAGTTACGTTCTAATGTAAACATTGATCTTACCCGCACTACCGAACTGATTGTGCGTTTATCGGGTAACTTTAACGAGTACGTGGGCCCAATGACGAACGATCCATCGTTTGCAACCGATTTATATAATATAGCTACCCACACCAGTCCGGTTGATTTTCCGGCTTATTACGAGCCTGATAAAGCCAATGCACGTGTTCAGCACATTCTTTTTGGTAATAATACCGATGCCGTTGTATTACCTGATGGAAGTACGCCGCCAACGTCATCAACAGATGTAAAAAACATCAACCCTTATGCTGCGTTATTGAGGGGAAACAGAAGATTTTCGGAATCAAGGATGCTTGCGCAGATCGAGGTTAACCAAAAACTTGATTTCCTGACAAAAGGTTTAAATTTTAAAGGAATCTTCAGTACAAACAGATACGCAAGGTTTGAATCGCAACTGGCTTATGCACCTTATTTTTATAATGTGCAATCATACGACAAAGCCACTAACCAATATACCTTAAACTGGATCAACAATAAACCCGATCAGGCAAGGGAATATTTAAACTATTATGCAGGGGCAAGTACACTAAATACTTTCCTTTACCTACAGGGGGTATTGGATTATTCGGTCGACATCAACAAATACCACAATGTAAGTGCTGCATTGATCGGTACACAACAGCAATTGCTCAATGCAAACGCCAGTACACTGTTTAATTCATTGCCGTTCAGGAACCTGGGGTTATCCGGTCGTGCCACTTATGCTTACAGAAGCAAATATTTTCTGGAGTTTAACTTTGGTTACAATGGCTCTGAACGTTTCTCCGAAAATCACCGCTTTGGTTTCTTCCCAACGGTAGGTGCCTCGTGGATTGTATCGGGAGAAAAATTCTATGGAGACCTTTCCAATGTAATCGACAGGATGAAAATCAGGGGAAGTTATGGCTTGGTAGGTAACGACGCCATCAGCGACAGGAGGTTTTTTTACCTCTCGGATGTTAACCTGAATGGGGGGAATCCAGCCTCATTTGGTACCAACCTTGGTTATTCGCATAATGGGGTTACCATCAACAATTATGAGAACAGGGATGTTACCTGGGAAGTATCGAGACAGATTAACCTGGGATTGGAATTAACTTTACTTAAGAACATCAGATTTACCACTGAGGTTTACAAAAACTTTAAATCAGATATTTTACAGGATAGAAAAGATATTCCAAGCACTATGGGACTCGAATCGCAGATTTCGGCCAATATCGGCAAGGTAGAATCGCAGGGTATTGAGTTCTCACTTGATGGAAAACATAATTTCAGTAACGACCTTTGGGTATCAGGGCTCGCTAATTTTACCCTGGCCAAAAATAAATATACCCAGTACGAAGAACCTGATTTTGCCGATAAATACCGTTTGCATAATGGTGTTTCACTTAACAGAAATTTTGGCTACATCGCCGAACGTTTATTTGTTGACGACAGCGAGGCCAGAAACTCGCCTAAACAGATTTTTAGCACCAATGGTATTCCTCCTATGGGTGGTGATATCAAATACCGCGATCTGAACAACGATGGGGTAATAGATAGTAAAGATCAAACCTGGTTCGGAAATCCAACCGTGCCTACAATTGTATACGGTTTCGGTGTTTCTACCGGTTTCAAAAACTTCGATCTCAACATGTTTTTCCAGGGGCAGGCAGGTGTATCTTTTGTAATCGATCCGGCCAGAACAAGTCCGTTTATTAAAAGTCCCGATTCGTGGTTACCGGGCAATACCCAGGTTATACAGCAATATGCAGACGATCACTGGTCAGAAGATAACCAAAACCTGTATGCATTGTACCCTAGGCTTGGTATAAATGGTGCGGTAATCGAAAACAACCGTCAGAACAGTTCATGGTGGTTACGCGATGGTAGTTTCTTAAGGATGAAATCATTAGAAGTAGGTTATACCTTACCCCGCAAGCTGGCAGAAAAGATTAAACTTAGAAATCTGAGGGTTTATTTCAGCGGTCTAAATCTGATAACATGGAGTCCGTTTACAATGTGGGATCCGGAGATAGGTGGAAATGGGTTTTCTTATCCATTGCAGAAAGTTTACAACCTCGGCGTAAATGTTAGTTTATAGTTAAAAATAAAGAATTAAGCTATGAAGTCATTATATTCAAAAATAATATTCGCAGTTGTTATGGTGTCATCCATCGCATCATGCAAAAAATACCTCAACGTTACCCCTGATAATGTAGGTACAATAGATTACGCTTTCAGGAACCGTAATGAAGCAGAAAATTATCTGTTTACCTGTTACAGCACGCTGCAGCAGTTGCAGAACCCTTGGTTAGATGGGGGATTTTCTACTTCCGGCGAGATTGTTTTTCCGGGCCAGAATGAAATAAACGATACACAGGGTATTAAAGCAACCGGCTTTAACATGATGAGGGGTACACAAACCAGTACAAACCCTGGATTAAACTACTGGGATGGAAATGAGGATGGACAGGCCATGTTCAATGCCATCAGACGCTGTAATACCATGCTCGAAAATATCGACAAACCGATAGATCTTGGTGATACAGAAAAAAGGAGATGGATTGCCGAGGTAAAGTTCCTTAAAGCTTATTATCATTTTTACCTGTTCAGGATGTACGGACCTATTCCGATTACCGATGTTAACCTGCCGATAAACAGCTCGATAGAAGAAACGAGGGTAAAAAGAAAACCTGTTGATTCGGTTGTAAACTACATGGTTAAGTTATTGGATGAAGCTACGCCTGATCTTCCTACACAGATCCAGAATCAGACCCAGGAACTTGGAAGAATAACTTCCCTTATTTCGCGTGCCGTTAAAGCACAGATTCTGGTAGCTGCAGCAAGCCCCTTATTTAATGGCAATACAGATTATGCCGGGCTCCGTAATAAAGATGGGCAACAGCTTTTCAGCGTACAGAAAGATCAGCAAAAATGGGACCGAGCTGCCCAGGCATGCGATGAAGCATTAAAAGCATGTTTAGCGGCCGGTTTGAGGTTACATACCTTTATCCCAACGGCTAATATGCCTGCTAATCTGCCACAGGAACTGGTTAATGTACTATCGTTTCAAACCGCAATTACCGATAAATGGGAGCAGAATACCGAACTGATATGGGGTATGGCCCCGGTTTTCGGATTTGGAAAACAGGAAAGATGTATTCCCCGTTTAAATGCTGCCGCTGCGCTGAATATAAATAGCGCACAGGGTACTTTTGCTGTTCCTATTGCCGAGCAGGAACTGTTTTACACCAATAATGGCTTGCCGATAGAGGAAGACAAAACCTGGGACTACAGAAACCGCTATACTTTGCAAACCGCAGGAACTGCTGATCAGTATTATGTGCACAACGGCTACGAAACCGTAAAAGCACATTTCAAACGCGAACCAAGGTTTTATGCATCTATTGCATTTGATGGAGGTGTTTGGTATGGCAACGGCCAGCTAGGCGATCCGGCAAACGCAAACTATGTACAGGCACGCGGAACTACGAGCTTTGCAGGTCCGAAAGATGGAGCCCATACCAATATTTCGGGCTACTGGCCGAAAAAACTGGTTAATTATTTAACGGTTTACAACGACCGTTTGTCTTATGAAGATTTCCATTTTCCACTAATGAGGCTTTCAGACCTTTATCTGTTATATGCAGAGGCGCTGAACGAACAGGGAAAAAACTATTCGGAGGTATTACCTTATATAGATGAGGTGAGAAAAAGAGCAAAGATCCCAACTGTAGCAGATGCATGGACAGCCACGCTTTCTACCAATCCAATGAAATACACTAGCCAGGCCGGTCTTCGTCAGATCATCCACCAGGAAAGAAGGATAGAGCTTGCTTTTGAGTGTATACCAGGCTGGGATCTGCGCCGCTGGAAAGAGTTACAAACAGTAATGGCCAAACCTATGCAGGGATGGAGCATTTTCGACGATCAATCGGTAAACTATTATCGTCCGCGTAATCTTTTTGTTCCGGTTTTCAGTACAAAAGATTATCTGTGGCCTATTAAGGCAGATAACCTTGCGGTTAACCCCAATTTAGTTCAAAATCCATTTTGGTAAAATTTAAAGAAGATCTGATCATGAACATAAAAAAATATAGTTTTCCATGTCTTATCATGCTGATAATTATCGGCGTGGTGGCATGCAAGAAAAATAACGGTTTTAATGCTGTTATTTCTGAAGACACAACTAAACCGCTGCCCGTAAGCAATATTAAGGTCGATAATTTTAATGGTGGAGCAAACATTATCTATAACCTCCCCAATTCCCAAAATATTCTTTATGTGCTAGCCAAGTACAAGATAAATGATAATGCCGACCGCGAAACAAAATCATCTTATTATCAGGATACGGTAGTTGTTGAAGGTTTTGCAAAAGCAAAACCATATCAGGTAACGCTTTATACGGTTTCGAGGGCAAACGTAATGTCCGATCCGGTTACCGTAACGGTTAATCCGTTAACCCCGGTTTATTCGGTAGTACGTCCATCAGTAAATCTTACGGCTGATTTTAGCGGGGTGAATATTACAGCGGATAATCCGTTGAAAAAACAGATTGGCATTGTTGTGCTGAGCTATAACAACAATACAAAAGCCATGGAAATCGAGGATCAGCGTTTTACCAAAGATGCAAAAATCGATTATTCGGTTACGGGTTTTTCTTCAACCGAAAGGCGGTTCGGGGTTTATGTTACCGATAGATGGGGCAATATTTCGGATACGCTTCAGAAGGCATTAATCCCACTGGCGGAGGAAGCAGCTGATAAATCAAAATTCAGTGTATTAAACCTAAACACAGATAGTCCGACAGACTTTGGCTGGACATTACCGTATTTATGGGATGGCAAGCAGGATGGAAACGGCTGGCATACCCGTTACGGTGTAGCGCTTCCATATTCCTGCAGTTTTGGTATCGGGAAAACCTATAAGTTAAGCCGTTTTGTACTTTACGAAAGAACAGGCGATCAGTACACCTATAAATTTGCCAATCCAAAAGTATTTGCACTTTGGGGAACAAACTCATCAACGCCTACCGATATTCAGCTTCCTGTAACGGCGGCAGAAGGTACAGTGATAGGAAATTGGGTAAACCTGGGGAATTTCCGTTTTCCGGATCCACCATCGGGCAATCTCCCAACCGCAATTAATTCGTCGGATAACGATTTTGTTAAAAACGGTGTAAGCTTCAAGGTACCAACGGCAGCACCGGCTGTTAAATACCTCAGAATTGCCGTATCAACGGTTTGGGGCAACGAAGCAGCGGCACACCTGATGGAATTTACGCCTTATGGAACGCCACAATAATATTAAAACCCAATCTGATATCAAATTTAAAAGAGATGAAACCATCATGATTTGTCTGCACACAGAAATGAATAAATCATGATAGGTTCATCATCATTAAAAAACAATTATATACGGATGAAAAATCTTATAATTTTCGTAGGCCTTTTTGCACTGGCTATTACGATGGGCTGTAAAAAACAGCAAACAGATTTCAGGGACTTATTTAACGGGCATGAAATTATCTATACCGGAAGTCCCAAAGATGTACTGAGCAGGTCCGGGAATCTTCGTGCACAGTTAAAATGGAAATCAAGTTCCGACCCAAGCATTGTGAAATATGTAATTTACTATAATAACAAAGTCGATTCGCAGGTGGTGGCCATCAATGGCAAAACCGATAGCGTTTTTGCAACCATACCGAATCTTCAGGAATTTGTTTATGCCTTTACCATTTACTCTTATGATAAAAATGGGAACAGATCAGTGCCAAAAGACGTAAACAATGTAAAAGTATACGGACCAACTTACAAAGGAGGATTACTGAACAGAGGCTATAATGCTACCGAACCTTATGTTGTAAATGCCGATGGATCTGTTAAACTAAACTTTAACACACCCGATACCATTAATACCGGTACCCTGATAAAATACACCAATGCGGCCGGAAACGCTGCAGAAGTGACGCTTTTAGCAAAAGATAACTCTATTGTTCTGCCCAGTTATAAAGCCGGCACTGAAATTCAGTATCTCTCTTCTTATATCCCTGAAAGGAGCTCGTTGGATGTTTTTGCGGTAAATGCCTATTCTATTTTTCCGCAGGTTTACAAGTATGTACTTTGCGACCGTTCGCTTTTTGCAGAAGTGCGTTTGCCAGGAGATGCACAGACCTACGAGTCGGGTACCAGCATCAGCAAATTGTGGGATGGGAGTGTGGGGCCGCAGGGCTATCCGAATGTTTTCCATAGTGCGGGCAACAGTGGTATGCCGCACGTAATTACTTTCGATTTGGGCAAGGTTTATACCAATTTATCGCGCATTGAAGAAACCGGACGCGATTGCTGTAACAATCCTGATCGTTTTGAAGTTTGGGGAACTGCCGATTTAACCAATGCAACTACTACTTTATCAGCCAGTAACAGCGGTTGGCCTGCTGAAGCTACCAGTAAGGGATGGATACTTTTAAAAGATGTAACCCGATCGGATGATGGCAAAAATGCAATAACCGCCGATTTGGACAACGGTGGTAAACCGATTCGTTATATTCGTATCAGGATTAAACATGTAACCACCGGAGATGGTAATTATAGCAATATAAGCGAAATCAGATTGTGGAATAAAGAGTAAATACGTCGTCATCTCGACTGGAACG
>NZ_DJDT01000248.1 GCF_002432345.1 Pedobacter sp. UBA5917 | reverse complement strand
AGCGTAGACTCGAATTTGCTTTTGAAGGACAGCGCGCCTACGATTTGTTCAGGAACAACAGGTCGATGGTTAGAAATTACCCCGGTACGCACGCCTTAAACAATACCCCTAATACCAATATTACGCAAACTATTTTACCAACCGATGCACGTGTTATTTTTTATGTTCCACAGTACGAAATAGATAATAACAAAAACCTAACGCAGAATCCTTAGCCCCGCATGGTTGAACCAAATATTAAAAGAAATGAAAAATATAAAAATATATGTTGTTTGCCTTCTTTTAGGAGGCCTGGTATTAAATTCATGCAAAAAGGATAAAAGTGCTGCCCTTTCTTCTAATTTAGAAGAAGTTGTGTTAGACCGCTCGGGTTGGAGCGCAACAGCTTCAAGTCAGGAAACAACGAACCTGCCGGGAACCGTTTTAGATGGCAATACCAATACTTTCTGGAGCTCGAATACTACAGCCCAATTTCCACATTGGTTATTAATCGACATGAAAAAACAGACGGTGGTTACAAAAATCGGTTTAACAGCAAAGCAGGGCGATCCGAAAGGATTTACCAAATTTAGACTGGAAGGAAGTAATGATGGCACTAATTTTTCGATAATAGGAGAGTTGGTATTCAACCCTGCTGTTTACACTGAACAGGCATTTACCTTGTCACCTGCCAGAAATTTGCGCTACCTTAAATTAACTGCCTTAGAAAAAGCAGCAACGCAAACGGGCAATATTACTTTTTTAGCTGAGTTTAGTGTTACCGGCCTTCAGGAAAGAAAACCGATTACCGATATTGCACTCAGCAAAACAGGGTGGACCGCTACCGCTTCGAGCGAAGTGAATTATCCTGGTGATGAAACCAATTTAGCGGCTTATGTAGTAGATGTAATTTCGGCCAAAAGTCCTACTGCACCAACTGTCCCTTCATTTTGGCAGGCTGATTATGATGTACTTCATCCATACCCACATTGGATTATTGTTGATATGAAAAAAGCAAGTTTACTTTCTTATATCGGCCTTAATGCCCACACCGACCCAAAACAGGGCTTTAGCAAATTTTCTATTTCGGGAAGTGTGGATGGTGTTAACTTTACTCAATTGGGTGATGACCGAAATTTTAATCCAACTACTGTTAATGAACAGAAGTTTCCAGTTTCGCCAACCGCTCCGATTCGTTATGTAAAAATTACCCTGCTCGAAGGTACAAGTTATCCATGCCTGGCTAATTTTGAAGGATATGTTAAATTGTAAATGATAATAATTCAGAGCAAGCGACCGTCATTGGTCGCTTTCTTTGTTTATGGCTTTCAATATAACTGATAAATAATATCTTTGAATAGCCTTTTGTTCCTTATCTATGAAGAAAATTTTACAGCTCATTCTTATTTCAGTCCTAATTACATCGCTTTCGGGCTGTAAAAAAGACAGCATTAAAAATCTGAACAACATTAGCTATGGCTCATCTTTTGGTATGTGTGTGGGCTATTGCTCCAGCAGTTTGGTAATCACTAACTTAAAACTTACCTTTTCAAAATCGAAGAATGCACAGCCTACAGAAACCAAAACCTGTAGCAAAAGCATTTCGGAAGCAGATGTAGATGCCATTAAAAACGAACTCAACATCAGTAAGATTTCAAGCCTGCCCGAAGTAATCGGTTGCCCCGATTGTGCCGATGGCGGCGCAGAATGGATTTCGATCAATGCAGATGGCAAGCAATATAAAATTACCTACGAATATGGCAAAGCCCCTAAAGAACTTGAGGCTGCGGTAGCCAGATTAAAAGTACTTAAAGATAGTTTTAAGGATTGTAATTGAGATAATTAATTTGTTTTGTTACCATTTTGGTAATATATTTGCAGTAAATTTATTTATGCGCATTATCGCAAAAAAGACACTGGTTAATTTTTATCAAAAACATGCTGTTGCAAAAGCAGCATTATCAGCTTGGTATGGTGAAGTGTTGGAACAAAACTGGGACAAACCAGGGGATATTGTTCAATTTTATGCAACTGCCGATGTAATAACAGGAAAGCGATTCGTTTTTAACATTAAAGGTAATCATTACAGGTTAGTGGTAGATGTTGAGTTTAAATTGAAGATCGTTTTTATTGTATGGGTTGGTACACACGCAGAATATGATAAAATTAAAGTTGAGGAGGTTAAATATGTTAAAAGTAATTAAAACTGAAGAGGAATATGAGCTGGCTTTAGAAAAAGCCTACTCGCTGATGCAGAAAGATATTGAATTAGGTACAAAGCTTGCCGACGAACTTGATTTAATTACACTGTTGATAGAACATTACGAGGAAAGCCATTACCCAATTTTACCCCCATCGCCTGTAGAAGCAATTAAGTTCAGGTTAGAGCAATTAGGCAAAAACTCAAGCGAACTTTCTAAAATTCTGGGTGCACGGAGCCGTCAATCGGAAATATTGAGTGGCAAGCGCAAATTAAGCCTTAGTATGATACGTAAACTTCATGAAGTACTTAATATTCCGGCAGAGAGCCTCATCGGTGCTTATTAATTTTAAGGATTGTAATTAAGTTTTAATACCCGATATAGCCAATAATGATAAAAAAAGTGAACTCTTAACTATAGTAAAATCAAGCTAAAAACGCGAACAGATAAACTAAAGTTATCTTTTAACATCTGTTCCCTCAAAAGTTATTCTTTTATCACGAGTACTTACCAGTTCAGATAGTTCGTAAACATTCCGGTACCCATATCCATATAGATTGATATAAGTAGGAATGTTTAATGCCAAAGATATTGGATCTATCAACTTACCTATTAAACCCGGGATAACTGTTTTGCTGGCAAAATTTAATAAATCATCACTAAAATTGTTATTGCAATAAATCAGTATCCTGGTTTCGGCATTTGGAATAACCTTTAAAAGATTTTGCTGGGTAAAATCAGAAAAGTTTAAGTGTACAGCTCCTTTAATATGTTTCCGCTTATATAAACTATCAGAGCGTGTATCTAAAATAACAATGCCCTTTTCCTGTGCCATTTCTAAAAATGTTGGCAGGTTTACAAGTCTTTTTTTCCGATGGGCCTTAACTTTTGGGATGAGTTTTTCATAGGCATAAAAATCTATATTGGGTTTTAAGTTTGGAATCTGTTGCGCATTACATAAATGTGCAATACCCAAAAGGATAATGGTGAGGATTTTGGATTTCATGTTTCGAGCGTTAATTGTTTAGGTTATTTAAATCATTTCAAAATATCTTATTAAAGATAGGGTATTTTCTATAATCTCTGTACATGTTTGGATGATTCAGATGTTGTAAAAAGATAGTATTCACGATAAAAAGTGAGATGAATTCAAGATTTTGTTACAGAATAAGCAAATTAAAAGCTGCCAACTGTAAACTATCACTTGCCAACTCATTTATAACCCCTTAATTCCCAACTCCAAACTAAAAACTCCTGCCTCCAAACTTTTTACGCTAACCCCTTGATTTTTAAAAAGAATTGTTCTACTTTTGCAGTCCGTTTTATGGGCTATCTGTAAAGATGCCGGGGGAGCGGTAAATTTTTTAAATAAAAAACATAAAAAAGCACAATGCCAACCATTCAACAATTAGTTAGAAAAGGTAGAGTAGCACTGGAGTTCAAGAGTAAGTCTCCAGCGTTGGACAGCTGTCCACAGCGAAGAGGTGTATGTACACGTGTGTACACCACTACCCCTAAAAAACCAAACTCAGCAATGCGTAAAGTAGCCCGTGTTCGTTTAACGAACGGTAAAGAGGTGAATGCTTACATTCCTGGAGAAGGTCACAACTTACAGGAACACTCTATCGTATTGATCCGTGGTGGTCGTGTTAAAGATTTACCAGGTGTACGTTACCACATCATCCGTGGTGCATTAGATACATCAGGTGTAGCTGGTCGTAACCAACGTCGTTCTAAATATGGTACTAAACGTCCTAAACCAGGTCAAGTAGCTGCGGCGCCAACTAAAGGTAAAAAGAAATAATCGGGAGGAAATAAGAAATGAGAAAGTCAAAACCAAAAAAGAGAATTATTCTTCCTGATCCAAAGTTCAATGATGTTCAGGTAACCCGTTTTGTAAATAACATGATGTACGATGGAAAAAAATCTATCGCTTATGCTATTTTTTACGATGCTGTTGAAATTGCTGAGAAAAAAGCAGGTGAAAACGGTTTAGAGGTATTTAAACGCGCATTAACTAACATTATGCCAGCTGTAGAGGTTAAATCTCGTCGTGTTGGTGGTGCTAACTTCCAGGTTCCAACCGAGGTTAGACCAGAGCGTAAAACAGCTTTAGGTATGAAATGGTTAATTTTATATGCCCGTCGTCGTGGTGAAAAAACGATGAAAGAGAAATTAGCTGGTGAAATCGTAGCTGCCGCTAAAGGTGAAGGCGCTGCTGTTAAAAAGAAAGAAGATACGCATAAAATGGCTGAGGCTAACAAAGCGTTCTCTCACTTCAGATTCTAGTAATAGGATTAACAGATTAGTAAGATTACACAGATTTAATTAGAAGATTATACTGATTAGATAAATTGCACCGATTTGTTTTTACATAATCGGTGCAATCATTTAAAATCAGAAATCAAAAACATAACATGGCAAGAGATTTAAAATTTACAAGAAATATTGGAATCGCGGCTCACATTGATGCAGGTAAAACTACAACAACTGAGCGTATTCTTTATTATGCTGGTGTAAGTCATAAAATTGGTGAGGTGCACGAAGGTGCTGCAACAATGGACTGGATGGCACAAGAGCAAGAGCGTGGTATTACCATTACTTCTGCTGCAACTACAGTTAACTGGAAATACAGAAACCAGAACTATCATATGAACATTATCGATACACCGGGACACGTGGATTTTACCGTAGAGGTAAACCGCTCGTTACGTGTATTGGATGGTTTAGTATTCTTGTTCTCTGCTGTTGATGGTGTTGAGCCTCAATCAGAAACCAACTGGCGTTTAGCTAATAACTATAACGTTGCCCGTATCGGTTTCGTGAACAAAATGGACCGTTCAGGTGCAGATTTCTTAAAAGTTGTTAAACAGGTTAAAGATATGTTGGGTAGTAATGCAGTTCCATTGCAATTACCTATCGGTGCTGAAGACCAGTTTAAAGGTGTGGTTGATTTGATCAACAACCGTGGTATCGTTTGGAACGAGCACGATAAAGGTATGACCTTTACCGAAGTGCCAATTCCTGATGATATGATTGACGAGGTTGCTGAGTGGAGAGAGAAATTATTAGAATCAGTTGCTGATTATGATGAGTCTCTAATGGAGAAATTCTTCGAAGCTCCTGAAACCATCACGGAGCGTGAAGTTTTAGACGCTTTACGTGCAGCTGTTTTAGATGCTAAAATCGTACCTATGGTTTGCGGTTCATCTTTCAAAAACAAAGGTGTTCAAACCATGTTAGATTATGTAATGGAGTTATTGCCTTCACCTTTGGATTCAGAAGGTGTTGTAGGTACTAACCCTGATACTAACGAAGAAGTTTTATTAAAACCAAGTATCGAAGAGCCGTTTGCAGCTTTAGCATTTAAAATTGCAACCGATCCATTCGTAGGCCGTTTATGCTTTATCCGTGTTTACTCAGGTAACTTAGAAGCTGGTTCTTACGTTTACAATACCCGTTCAGAAAGTAAAGAGCGTATTTCTCGTATCTTCCAAATGCACGCAAACAAACAAAACCCGGTTCCTAATGTGGCTGCTGGTGATATTGCTGCGGTAGTTGGATTTAAAGATATCAAAACAGGTGATACACTTTGTGATGAGAAAAACCCTATCGTTCTTGAATCGATGGTATTCCCTGAGCCGGTTATCGGTTTAGCTATTGAGCCTAAAACTCAGGCTGACGTTGATAAATTGGGTATGGGCTTATCTAAACTGGCTGAAGAAGATCCTACATTCAGGGTTCAAACAGATCAGGAAACTGGTCAAACAGTTATCTCTGGTATGGGTGAGCTTCACCTAGATATCTTGATCGACCGTTTAAAACGTGAGTTTAAAGTAGAGGTTAACCAAGGTGCGCCGCAAGTAGCATACAAAGAGGCTATCTTCGGTACAACAGAACACCGCGAAGTTTACAAAAAACAATCAGGTGGTCGTGGTAAATTTGCTGATATTAAAGTTGTTATCTCTCCAATTGATGCAGACTTTGAAAAAGGTGGTTTACAGTTCGTAAACGAAATTGTAGGTGGTTCAATTCCTCGTGAATTTATCCCTTCGGTTGAGAAAGGATTTGCTTCTGCAATGGCGAACGGTGTATTAGCTGGTTACCCACTTCCTGATATGAAAGTACGTTTGATCGATGGTTCATTCCACGCGGTCGATTCAGATGCTTTATCATTCGAGCTTGCTGCCCGTATGGCATATCGTGAGGCTTTACCTAAATGTAGACCTGCTTTGATGGAGCCTATCATGAAAATCGAAATCTTAACCCCTGAAGAAAACATGGGTGATGTTATCGGTGATATGAACCGTCGTCGTGGTCAGTTACAAGGTATGGATACCCGTAATGGTTCTCAGGTAATCAAAGCATTGGTTCCACTTTCAGAAATGTTCGGTTATGTAACCCAGTTACGTACCATCACTTCAGGTCGTGCAACTTCTACAATGGAATTTGATCACTATGAGCCAGCACCTAAAAACGTACAGGACGAAGTAGTTGCTAAATCAAAAGGCAGAGTAAAATCTGAAGACTAATTAAGGTATAAGGTAAAAGGCGTAAGGCAAAAGGTTTTTAACCCTAAGCCTTACACCCTAAACCCTCCACCTTGTTAAAAAATAAATCCGGTTTCTGTTGTTAATAGCTCTAACAAGAAACCATAATTAAAATAAAAGATGAGCCAAAGAATCAGAATTAAATTAAAATCTTACGATTACAACTTGGTAGATAAATCTGCTGAGAAAATCGTAAAAACTGTTAAACCTACGGGTGCAGTTGTAAGTGGTCCGATTCCACTTCCTACAGAGAAAAAAATCTTTACTGTATTACGTTCTCCACACGTAAACAAAAAAGCTAGAGAGCAGTTCCAATTATGCGCTTACAAACGTTTATTGGATATTTATAGCTCTAACTCTAAAACAGTTGATGCTTTAATGAAACTTGAATTACCTAGCGGTGTTGAAGTTGAAATCAAAGTTTAATTGATTTTAAAAAGAACAAAAAAGGTCGAGGTGCAAACCCCGGCCTTTTTTTATGCCCCGATATTTCAAACAAAAACTGAGATGATCGGTTTAACTCACATGAGCAATGAGAAGAAAAAAGAAGAACTGCCTATCGAAGGACAAGATTTTGCCGATCCAAAAGATGCGGCAAAAAATAAACCATCATCACACGGAGAAGTAGCCAACCAAAAAAACGGCGATTTTTCCGAACTCGAAGAAAGTAGGATGGAGAATCCACCCGAACACCGCGAAGAGAATGGATCCAGCAAAGAAGATGTGGATAGCGATACCAAAATTAACCAGGAGAAAGGGGTGGAGTAGTATTCTTAAATCACCGTCATTTCGAGCGGAGTCGAGAAATCTGCCTCGAGATAGATTTCTCCATTTCGCTGCGCTGCAGTCGAGATGACGCCCTATTTTTTTGTGGGGTGTTAATAGTAATTACTTAATATTTTTCTGGTTTTTGTTAATATCATCCTTATCTAAACTTTTTCGCATTATCTATTGTTATTAAGATAATAATGTCTGGAAATTAATACGTTATGGAAATGAATGAGGAGAATAAAAAAACAGATCCGCAGATCAGTGCCGATCAGGATATAGACTGGGATAATGGCGAAGCAACTTATGGGCACAAGCGTAATGACTTTAAACGAAAAGATCAGCCTGATGAGGCGCACCTGGCAAAAACAGAATCTGCAGACCATAACATCAACGAAGGTTTGAAGAATGCCAATTTGAGTCAGAATGAAGATATTGGCAACCGCAATAAAGAAGCAGATAAGGGGATTAAAGGTCAAGACCTCTAGCTGGGCATGTTAAAAGGGAAATATCCATATAGAATAATTCCCTGATAACAATGATGCATTTTCCGGTAGATGGAAATTATTTAGGATTCTACAACTGAAATGCGTTAATCAAACAGCTAATGTTTTAAATCGTTTTAGTCTCTGATTTTTAGTTAATAATGCCGCGAATCCTAGAGCGGGCGCAAATTTCAACCATTTAAAGTCATTATGCAATTAACAGCGTGATAATTGATTTGATATTAATCAAGAAAAAATGTCTTTGTTGGTTGTTTTTACTGTCAGTACAATTCGCTGGTCTGCGAATAGTCCTGTCTTACCCTTTCCCCGTAATTTTTAACTTTCTCCAGATAGCCTGGGGCTTTCTCTTTTAAATCATCTACTAGCGATTTCCCATCTGTAGACCTCTTTTTGGTAGCATATTTAAAACCATAAACTGCTGCTGCGCCTAAAATGGCATATTTTAATAATCCCATAACTTAATAGTTTATATTCCGGTGTTTAAGGCCCGGTCTTCGTCTGTTTCGTTAATACCGGTATTGTTTTTAAAATCTTCAGATGAACTTCCGGTATGACTTTCGGCACTTTTAATTGTTGGGTGTTTGTCGGTACTGTTGTAAGCATCATCACTAAGCGAATCCTTGCCCTGTGTGCCCGAGTTATCCAGGCCGTCTTTTGCTTCAGGGTTACCTTTAATCAGTTCACTTGGCTCTTTTCCATAAGCAGTAACCTCATTCACATTATTGCCTGCTTCGAAAGCTTTTTGTACATCCGATTTTTCATCCTCGTGTTTATCCGGTCCTACATAACCTTCGCTATGTTCTGCTTTGTTATAGATGCTCGTTTTCATAAGATTGCTTTTGTTATTAAAACAGATTGAGCGATAAATAGTTTGCACCAACCAATTGTTGGTTATAAAAATTACCTTAAAGTTTATGCTTTACCATTTTCCTGTTTTGTTTAACTTGCGCCAAATTTTAAAGGCTTAAGGGTATAAATGGAGTGGAAATATTTACTTTCGAATAAACGGTACGGACAGGAACAATATGGTGCCAGCACCGATCGGGCACGTTCTGATTTTCAGCGTGATTACGACCGTTTGATTTTTTCATCCCCTTTTAGAAGATTGCAGAATAAAACACAGGTTTTCCCGCTGCCGGGCAGTGTTTTTGTACATAATCGTTTAACGCATAGTTTGGAAGTTGCGAGTGTGGCACGCTCGATGGCCAATATTTTTTTGAACAGTGTAAGTGTACACCAGCCCGAACTGATTAAAGAAGTTCCTTTGATCAATGAAGTAGGCAACATTGTAGCAGCGGCGGCACTGGCGCACGATTTGGGAAATCCTGCATTCGGCCATTCGGGTGAGGCAGCCATTTCGAGGTACTTTACCGATGGCGATGGCCGTGTTTATCAAAAAGAGATGAACGAATCGCAATGGCACGATCTGATCAATTTTGAAGGAAATGCCAATGCAATCAGGATACTTACCCACCCGCTAAAGGGAAAAGGGAATGATGCTTATGCTTTAACCTATTCTACCCTGGCATCTATCGCAAAATATCCCTGTGCATCAATAGCCGGTAAACAGAAGGGACTTTTGCACCGCAAGAAATATGGTTTTTTCCAATCCGAGGAAGAAACCTTTAAAAAAATCGCCACCGAACTTCATTTAGCGCAGGAAGAGAACGAACACCTGGTTTATAAACGCCATCCTTTGGTATACCTGGTTGAGGCAGCCGATGATATCTGTTACAGCATTATCGACCTGGAAGATGCGCACCGCTTAAAGATTTTATCTTACGAAGAAGTAAAGAATTATTTATTGCCATTTGCCAACTCAACCACCATCGAAGACCGTTTGAAAAACGATTATGAAGACGACGATGCTAAAATTGGCCTGTTAAGGGCAAAAGCAATTAATACGTTAACCAACCAATGTGCCAGAATATTTTACGAAGAACAGGAAAAACTGTTAAAAGGAGAGCTTAACCAAAGTTTAACCGATATGCTGCCTGAGCCTTATATTTCGGCCTGGAGGGCGGTAGAAAAGATCTCTGTAGAACGGATTTACAATTTCTCGTCGGTAATACAAAAGGAAGTTGCCGGTTATAAAATTATGGCCGGTTTGCTTGAAGAGTTTGTACCCGCATTAATCCATAATAATACGCACTATTATAAGAAACTTGTTAAACTGATCCCTAAGCAATACCATACCGATTTAACCGATATTTATTCTATTATTCAGAGTGTGCTCGATTTTGTATCAGGTATGACCGATCTGTATGCGGTTGATCTGTACCGTAATATAAAGGGCATTTCTTTCCCTTCAGAAACATAGCTCAGTAATGCTATAGCTACTTTTTCTTTCGCTATTTTAGTGCTAATTGTGCTGAAATTGGGTGTTTGTGTAAAATTATGAAATATAGTTTTGTGTATTCGCTTGATGTACAATGTTTTGTCTATTTGTGAGTATTAGTAAATAGGCTTTCGTGTAAAGGAGCTTCCGGAGGATGTACTAATTATTAGATTTGATCGTTCGGCTCTTTACTTTTTAAGGCTTAACGTTTAGATCTCATCCCTCCCTATGAAAAAACTTTTACTCCTTGTAATACTAGGTATGAGCCTGGCATTTGCTGTTAAAGCACAGGCGCCACAACAATTTAACTACCAGGGCGCAGCCAGAAATGCCAATGGTTCGCCTTTGGCCAATAAAAACATTGCCTTGCGGATCAGTATTCTGGATGCATCATCGACAGGTAATGCTCAGTATTCGGAAGTAAGAAATGTTACCACCAATACTTTGGGACTATATGCGGTTGCTATCGGCTCTGCCGGGGCCAGTTCGGTTAGTGGTAGTATAGCGGCAGTTACATGGGCAAGCGGATTAAAATTTGTAAAGGTTGAGATCGATCCTGAAAATGGGAATAATTTTAATTTAGCCGGAACAGCACAATTGTTGAGCGTTCCTTATGCATTGTACTCAGCCAACGGACCAATTGGCCCAAAAGGAGATACAGGTATACAGGGGCCTGCGGGTGTTGCAGGTGCAACTGGTGTTCAGGGACCAAAGGGCGACAAAGGAGATAAGGGCGATGTTGGCCCTGCCGGACCATCTACCGGAACCGCAGGTGGCGATTTAACTGGAAATTATCCAAATCCTACTATAGCCAGTTTACAAGGAAAAACATTAAATGCAACCGCTCCTACAAATAATCAAGTGCTTTTATTTGATGGAACAACATGGAAACCGGTTACTTTGGATGTTAATCAGCTATCAGGGGCAAAAGCACTAACTTCAACTGATTTAAGTATCAGTGCCAATGGAGCAACCGCATTGTTAAAAGATTTGGTGGTTGATATTAACGCAGGTGCGGTAAGTACTGTTAAATTGGCTGATGGTGCGATTACTACTCCAAAGCTGATCGATGCAGCGGTAACTTCAATCAAAATTGGTAATAAAGAGGTTAAGAATATTAATATCGACGATGCTGCTGTAAATACGCTTCAGCTGGTAGATAAATCGGTAACCACGGCAAAACTGGCCGATGGAGCAGTAACCTCAATTAAAATCGGAAATAAAGAGGTGAAAAATATCAATATTGCAGATTCTGCTATAAATACACTTCAACTGGTAGATAAATCGGTAACTACGGCAAAACTGGCGGATGGCGCAGTAACCTCGATCAAAATAGGAAATAAAGAGATCAAAAATGTTAATATCGACGATGCTGCTGTAAATACGCTTCA
>NZ_DJDT01000190.1 GCF_002432345.1 Pedobacter sp. UBA5917 | reverse complement strand
AAGTACCATGCCCCGCGGCATAAGAGCGGAAAAAAAATAATTTGTATTCACACGATATTCGACAATTGGGACAAGTAGTGATTAAAAACTCTTTACTAAGTGATATAGTCTCTTGAGCGATATTTTTTCGTAACTTGTACCCACTACGAAAATGAGATTTGAAACATCTACCATAAAGGATATTGCTAAAGCATTGGGGCTTTCCACTTCTACGGTTTCGAGGGCTTTAAGAGACCGTTACGAAATTAGCGAGGAAACAAAAAAGCTGGTTCTGGCCTATGCCGAAAAGGTAAATTACCGTGCAAATCCCATCGCCCGTAGTTTGAAAGAACGCCGCAGTTATTCTATCGGAATCATAGTAAGCGAGATTGCCAATAACTTCTTTTCGCAGGTTATAAATGGCATTGAATCAATTGCTTATGATAAAGATTACCATGTTATCATTTCTCAAAGCCACGAATCTTATAAGCAGGAAAAACTGAACGTAGAGCATCTTGCCTCCCGCTCTATTGATGGCCTTTTGATTGCACTTTCGTCTGAAACACAGGATATCGATTACCTGCGGAACTTATATGCCAAAGGTTTGCCGATTGTTTTTTTTGATCGGGTACCTAAAGATTTTGAAACACATAAAGTAATCGCCAATAATTTTAAAGGTTCTTTTGATGCTACCGAACACCTCATTTTGTCTGGAAAACGGACTATCGCCCATTTAACCAATTCGGAGAATCTTTCGATAACGAAAGAGAGATTAGAGGGTTATAAAGCTGCTTTAGCCAAATATCATATCGAATTTAAACCCGAACTGGTTAAATATTGCCAGCACGGAGGCATGCACAGTGCCGAATTGGAGCAGGCCGTTACAGAACTTTTACCTTTAAACCCTGATGGCATTTTTATCTCGAGCGACCGCTTAACCACAGGCTGCATCATGGCCCTTAAAAAAACGAATCCAGAAATTGTGCATAAAATTGCCATTGCCGGTTTTACAAACTCTAATCTGGTCGAACTGTTTTCCCCATCCTTAACTTCCGTTAAACAACCGGCATTCGAAATGGGACAGGTAGCCACCGAACTGCTGATTTCAATGATCGAAGCCAAACGTCCGGTAACTGAATTCGAAACGAAGGTGCTTGATACCGAGTTGGTTAAAATGGTTAAGCGCTAGGCTGTGGGGGTTGGCGTTTAACGCTATCCTCTCCAAACTATCTACCACGCTTGGCGCCAACCGCTCTACGCTAAACTCCCTACAAATTATTACCTTTGCACCATGGTAGAAATCGTATTAAAAAAGGGCAAAGAAAAAGCGGCATTACAAAGACATCCATGGGTATTTTCTGGCGCATTGGAAAAAGTTAAGGGAAAACCCGAAGATGGTGATGTGGTAAAAGTTTTTGCTTTCGATAATGAATTTCTGGCTTATGGTTATTTCAACAGCAATTCGCGTGTTGCCGTACGTTTATTGGAGTGGGATGAAACCCAGACCATTAACAACGCCTGGTACCAAAACCGTTTAAAACAGGCCATTGCCTCACGTCAGTTTATTTTAGATAAAAATACCAATACCTGTAGATTGGTGTTTAGCGAGGCCGATTTTCTGCCGGGTTTAATCGTTGATCAGTATGCAGATTTTCTTTCCCTGCAGATTTTAAGTTCGGGCATTGAAAAAGTAAAAACAGAAATTGTCGACATTTTAAGAACAGAGTTAAAACCTAAAGGAATTTTCGATAAAAGTGATGCCACAGCCCGTACCCACGAAGGTTTACCAGTTGAAAATGGGTTACTTTGGGGTGAAAATCCACCGGAATTTTTGGAAGTAAAGGAAAACGGAATTATTTATAACATCAATATTGCCGAAGGACAGAAATCTGGGTTTTATTGCGACCAGCGCGATAATAGAAGTATTTTGGCAAGTTATACCAAAGGCAAAAAAGTTTTAGACTGCTTTAGTTACAGCGGTGGTTTTAGCTTAAACAGTTTGGCCAATGAAGCCGCTAGTGTAACCAGTGTTGATAGTTCTGGCCTTGCTGTTGAAACCTTGAAACAGAATGTAGCTTTAAACAAATTCGATGTAAATAAAGTAACCGCAATCCAATCGGATGTGAATAAACAATTGCGTGCTTTTAAAGATTCGGGCGAGTTATTTGATGTAATTGTACTCGATCCACCTAAATATGCACCATCGCGCTCCGCATTGGATAGAGCGGCGAGGGCTTACAAAGATTTAAACCGTTTAGGCATGTTATTACTGGAAAAAGGAGGCTTATTGGCTACTTTCTCCTGCTCCGGAGCTGTTGACATCGAAACTTTTAAACAGATTATTGCCTGGGCAGCACTCGATGCCGGTAAAGAAGTGCAGATCATTAAACAGTTCTGCCAACCAGAAGATCATCCGGTTAGGATTTCTTTTCCAGAAGGAGAGTATTTGAAGGGATTGTTGCTAAGGGTTCTGTAGAGTTCATTAGTTCATTTGTCATTTGTTCATTGGTTAGCATGATTCAGATTTGGGTACTGCCAATTGCCAACTGAAAACTTCCTAGTGCCTTTGTGGTTCAGGAGGGTTCAATTAGTTCAATTGCCATTCGTTCATTGGTTAGCGTGGTGCAGGACCCACCTACCTTGGTTTATGTATCCATGGGTAATATTTTATTTCAGCCACGGATTCACGGATTAACACGGATTCAGTCTGTCATCCTGAGCGTAGTCGAAGGATCTTTATAATAACGTCATTTCGAGCGGAGTACAACGAAGTCGAGAACCACGTGAGTGCTCAGCGAAGCTAAATCTATCTCTAGATAGATTTAGCTTCGCTATGCTCCAGTCGAGATGACGACGCCTTTTTTGTAAAAAAACTTTGTGTCTTTATAGTTAAAATACACTACAGCTCCTCCGAGTTTTCCGGCAAACGATCGTACTCTCCCTTCCAGGCATAAAAACCGAAAATCATCAGTCCTAAGCTAATCGGCAGGAAAATAAACAGAATAATGGCCCATTGTAAAATCGTATTAGTGCGTTCGATATCGGTGTGCGTTAAACCAACCTTCTCAATCGCCTGTAAAAACAGAAAAGTCATGGCTAAGGGGCCTAATACCATCCAAACCAATCCTAAAAATTTCTTTAACGTATTCATCTTTTTTCGTATTAATCGTTAATGTTTTCGTCTCTTTTATTGGATAAATAAATGGCGCCGATAATTAAACTTAATGTTGCAATACCTATCGGATACCATAAGCCGGATAAAGGTGTAGAGCCCGAAAAACTTGCAATCAAAGTGGCAATAAACGGAACTAGCCCTCCAAAAACACCATTCCCGATGTGGTACGGTAACGACATGGAAGTATACCTGATTTTTGTTGGAAATAATTCGACAAGAAAAGCTGCAATCGGACCATAAACCATCGTTACCAATAAAATCTGAAAGAAAATTAAACCCACAAATTTCCAGAAAACAGGCATTGGTAAAACTTTGTCTTTAATTACTTCTTTACCCGTTAAAATACCTTTTGTGGCAGAAACAGTGTCTATTTGGACTTTGTTAAAAGAGGCCCCGTTTTTCAAAAGTATTTTAACAGATGTTGTTCTTAAACTGTCTGGCGAATCTGCAATTGAAACCGAAGTAACGGGTGCCGGCGTTGAAGATAAAACAGTTGTCTGTTCAATTCTGGTATAATCGGTATCATCCAAAAACACCTGGTAAATTGGCCGGTAAAAAAGGATTCCCAGCAGCATTCCGCTCAACATAATCCATTTTCTGCCCACTTTATCACTCCAGGCACCAAAAACTACAAAAAATGGGGTCGCAAAGGCAATTCCCCAGAGTAAAATATACCTCGAATCGTTAAAATCCAGTTTACAGGTATTCTCTAAAAACGATTGTGCATAAAACTGGCCCGTGTACCAGATTACGCCCTGGCCCATGGTAGCTCCAAAAAGAGCAAGCAGCACCATTTTAAAATTTGCCTTGTTGTTAAAACTTTCCTTTAAGGGGTTTTTAGATACATTTCCTTCGGCTTTCAGTTTCGAAAACATAGGCGATTCGTGCATTTTCATGCGGATATAAATAGAAACCACCACCAGTACAATCGAAAGTAGAAAAGGAATCCGCCAGCCCCAATTGCCAAAGGTTTCGGCCCCTAAAATATTCTTCGTAATTACGATAATTCCCAGCGAAAGAAACAGCCCAAGGGTTGCGGTAGTCTGGATCCAGCTCGTAAAAAAGCCACGTTTATTTTTCGGTGCATGTTCGGCCACATAAGTTGCCGCACCGCCATATTCGCCACCTAGGGCCAAGCCCTGGATGAGCCTTAACACTAAAACTAAAATGGGTGCCGCATAACCAATGCTTTTATAGGAAGGGATCAGCCCGATAAAAAAAGTTGAACCACCCATCAGTACAAGCGTGAGCAAAAAAGTGTATTTTCTGCCGATCAGATCGCCGAGCCTGCCAAAAACCAATGCACCAAAAGGGCGGACAATAAAACCTGCCGCAAAAATCGCCAGGGTATTGATCAGGGCCGAAGCGCCTGCATCTTCGGGGAAAAGCTGGTGGCCAATGATGACGGCCAGGCTTCCAAAAATGTAAAAATCGTACCACTCTATCAGTGTGCCCAATGATGAGGCACCAATAACTTTAAAAATATTATTCTTGGGTAAGGTTTCGCTCATAAGAAAAGTTTATTTGGTTCTCCAAGATAAACATTTAGCTGGCAATCGGCAACCTGTACTGTCTGTCATTTAATTTGTTACATTCTAAAACATTTCGGCTTTAGTTTTGTATTTTCAACCGTAAGAATTTCTTTCCCAATCAAAATATATGCTTTTAGTACAAAATATCAGGCTAAGTAGGATTTTAAGAAACACATGGCAGGTTGATTTAATTATGATCGCATCCTGCACGGCCGCATACCTCGTTCGCGAATATTTAATTGCCCATCATTTTTCTATCCCATCCATTATTCCAACTGTTTTGGGTACTGCCATTGCCTTTTTTATCGGTTTTAATAACAACCAGGCTTACGATCGCTGGTGGGAAGCCCGCAAAGTATGGGGCGCATTGGTAAACGATTCGCGGTCTTTTGCAAGGGCTTTGATCAATTATGTGGATGAAGATGAAGCAAGTGTAAAACGCATGGTTTACAGGCACATTGCATTTCTATATGCCTTAAAAGCGAATTTAAGGAGCACTGTAGATGAAATCTATACCAAATATTTGCCTGATGCCGATTTAAAAGAAATACAAAAACACAAAAATCTGCACAATGCACTGTTAAATATACAGGCGAGAGATCTTCAAAAGTTATCAAAAGAGAATAAAATTGATGGTTTTCGTTTCATTGAAATCAACGAAATGCTGACCCGTTTTTCAGATTCGATGGGCATGAGCGAAAGGATAAAGAACACCATATTCCCTACTACCTACAGTTACTTAACCAAAGTATTTATCTGGTTGTTTGTGGTTACTTTCACCCTTGTTATCAGTCAGGATGCCGGCCCTGCGGCCATATTTTTAGGCTGGTTGATCGGTTTTGTATTTGTATCTACACAGATTAACGGAATGAGCCTGGTTAATCCTTTCGAAAATAATTCGGCAGGTGTACCTTTGAACCAGATCACCCGAACCATAGAGATCAACCTGTTGCAGATGCTGGAGGAAGACGAGATCCCAGAGCCTGTTAAGCCGATAAATGATGAGTATGTGCTTTAAACTTTAGCTGTTTTCTTTCCGATAAAAATAAAAAAGAGCGATAACAGCCAGAAGATAAAAATAATAATTACAGCATTTGTAATGGCGGTTGGATAACCCAATTTCACCACATTAATAAATGGATAAGGATAACGATTGATAAAATAGCCTCTTATTACTGTGAAAATCACATAAATTAAAGGATAAATCAACCAGATTACTGCGCTTTTGTATTTAAGGCCAGTTTTATCAACAAAGAAAATCCAAAAGACCAGAAATATAATCGGGCTTACCACATGTAATAACTCGTCGGCTGCCCTTGGCCAGCCATTAAGTACAATTAAACCACGGAGCATGGTATTATAAATCAGTCCAACCACTACAATATAAACCGTTATGGCGGTAAGCGTTGCCGGTCTTGCGAAGAAATTGCCCAATGCACCATTCCTGAAAAGCCAAAGTGCGGTAAAGCACAGGGCTACAATAATATTGGTGGTAACGGTAAAGTAAGAAAGAAACTCTTCAATCGTTGTTGGAAAATTATAACCGGCCTGTTTTAAGCTTACCGCAAATTGAAGGCCGATGGAGAACCAGATAATCAGTGCGGCAATAGCCACATAAAATTTTGCACTTGTTGAAGATTTCATAGCGTAGTTTAGGGATGCAAGAAATGCTTATCTCAAAAACTAAGATAGTCATTTCAAATAAAAGTCGTCCATATTCTTTTCTCCATAGCCCGTGTTCTTAAGGGCATTAGCGTACACTAATTATTGTCTAACGCGCTCTTCAACTTCTCTTCGAAAAGAACCGATTTGGTTTTAAATAAAGGATCTGAAAACGAAATATTAGCGGTGGCATAAATCATCTTTCCATCCCTGCCAACCAGCACATTTGATGGGAAACCATGATTGATGTTTAATTTCCTGATCTCTTCTTTGCTTAATGATACAATTTCATATTTATAACCGCTCCTTTTCTGGAAACGTTTCGCAATACCTGGCGTATCGTGTGTAATACCGATAAACCTTACACCCTTAGCGCCATATCTGGCTACCCATTTGTTTAACTCGGGCATTTCGGCAATGCAGGGCGGGCATTTTTCGAACCAAAAATTAATTACGGTTACCTGGTTTTTTAAATCGGCATTGCTGAATGCTTTTTTATCAACCGTTAACCCTTTAAAAGATGGAAGTTCTTTTCCGGCCAGATCTTCGAAAAAAGTTTCCTGTGTAGCCCATTTAACCGGCGCATCCTGTGCCAATAATGGTAAAGAGAAAAGGGATAGCAGAATTATCAGGTAAATTTTCATCGGCCATAAATATAAAAAAAGTCCTACCAATGTGGCAGGACTTTATAGTTTGTTTGGCTTCGAAAATTCTTATTTAAAGGTAACCGAACCATATTCTGTTTTAACAGATACGGTTGAAGCTCCGCCACTACCAATCTTGCCCGAATATTTTTTGGTTTCATCATCCTTACTTACCATGCTTGATGATACATTCGATCCGTATTTAAAGCCTGCATATGAGGTAGAAACAGTAAATGTACCGTTGTAGCGCTCACCAAAACCCAAACCTACACTAACATACTCGCCACCAAAGGTAAAGTTTTTACAGGCTGGCGTAATTTCGCTTACGCTCAGTTTATTGTAATCCATATTGATATTGGCATCACCATTTAAGGTACCTAAAGTAACATTCGAATATTCGGCATTTACGGCAATTTTACCTGCCCATGCTATATTTAAATCGCCATAGGCTTGTTTGGCAACTGTATTGCCCTTAACCGTATTGATATTTACTTTGGCGTATTCCGAATTTAAAAGCAGGTTTCCGCCGATGGTACCGATGGTTAAACCTCTTCCATATTGGACTTTAATATCAGCCGATTTCCTAATGGTATTAATATTTACCGCAACATATTCTGCATCGAGTTCTAAAGTACCTACCGCACCAATATTTACCGGGCCATTGTATTCGTGTTTCACTACGGCAGCATTTAAATCCTGGATATCGCATTTGCCATACTGTACATTGATGTAATTGTTGGTGTTGCTTAAATTACCGGCAACCAGATTTCCATATTCTACCTTTAAAGAGGTTGGACCTGAGAAATTCCCCATTTCTACACTTCCATACTGTTGCGAAACCGTTAAAGGGTTTACTGCAGGCATATATACGGTATAAATTACCTTAATTTCCCTTCTCCAGGTAGTTACACCGTTTTTAACACTACGGCCATAACGCCCGTTCCTATCACCCATATTGGTTCTGATCGAAACCACATCACCATTTTTGGTAGCATCGATATTTACACCATCAATCAACCTTTGTACGTCGCTATCCGAGTTGCTGTAGGCTTTAATATCTACGTCAACTTTCACTTCCTTCCTGTCCCAGGTTTTTATGGTGATGGATCCGTATTGGTTGTTTAAATTAACCTTATCATTATTATCTACACTAAAACTCTTGCTAAAAGATTTAGAACGTTCGGCATCGCCTCCTGTTTGGGTAGGTTTAGAATAATTGACCATGGCCAGTGAAGAAGAATTGGCAGAGGCTTCTGCAATTGCTTTTTCTGTCGGACTATTTACCGCAATTTCTTGCGCATTGGCTTTTACGGCGATTAAAGCCATAAAGGCTAATAATATTTTTATTGTTTTCATGTTGTTAATTGTTAAACATTTAAGCGCTTAAAACCTGCCGGCTGGTAATAAGCAATTTAAATGTGGTGGCCCCTCCCAAACCCTCCCCTTGGGGGGAGGGCTTTTGTGGCATTAGTTTCTTTTTCTTAAATCTGGTTAACCCTTTTATAATCGTCAACCTGGTTAATAATCAATAATTGTTGTTTTAATAACTGTAGCTGTATTTCGCGGTTTTTAACCATGGCCTTTACCACAAAAGTTTGGTTGGGCGAGGTTGGCAGTTCTGCTTTTAACCTTTCATAATTTTCATCGAGCTTTTTCAGGTCGGCAGTAAATTTTTTGTATAATTCAGGATTTGCCGATGCAAAAATGGCCAAACTGTCTCTTTTTTCGGTAATCAAACCTGCAAAATGAACTTCTTTTTTTGCGTACGATGCGCTAACGTCGGCTATTTCTAAATCTTTGTTTTGCAACCTTCCTGCGTACAGCCAAACTAAACCGAAAACCACCACTATGGCTGCTGCAGCACTCATCCATAGGTACAGCTTTATTGGCTTTTTTTTCTTTTTGGTATCTAGTTTCTGTTCAATCTTTGCCCAAAGCCCTGCCGATGGCTCCATGATATCGAAAGCCTTACGGTTATCCTTTACAAAGGTTTCTAATCTATTATTCATCTCTCATCCCTTTCTGTTCTAAAATGCTTTTTAACTTCTTTTTTGCCCTCATGTACTGCGTACGGCTTGTATTTTCACTTATTTTTAAAATGTGTGCAATCTCTTCGTGGTCGTAACCCTCTAACAGGTACAAACTCAGTACTACCCTGTAACCATCAGGTAATTGGGTAATGGCCTGTCTTATCTCTTCGGCCTGCAGCTGCACATCACTGTCATCAAAACTATCTTCATCAGGTACTTCCGATATTTCTTCGGTACCTACAAATTCCATCTTGCGTTTACGCAGGTAATTGATGGATTTGTTGATCACAATCTGCTTTAGCCAAAGTCCGAAAGTGGTTTCCTGCCTAAAATCAACAATTCTGGTAAAAGCATCCAAAAATGCTTCCTGTAAAACATCTTCTGCCTCCTCTTCATAATTTAAAATGCGCAGCGCCACATTATACATGGCCTTTGCATACAGTTTGTATAATTCAAACTGTGCTGCGCGGCTGCCCTGCATGCATTTTTTTACTAGCTCTAGGTTTTTATCGATGTATACGGCTTCCAAAATTTCGAATATTCTGATTATAAGACATAAGGGATTTTAAAACGTTGCATCAAGGTATAAAAAAAAATAAAAATATGTTAATACAGTTTTAAGATCAGGTGAAATATGCTGTCGTAATGATGCGAAAGGGATATTTTCTGTTATGAAATGTGGTTCTTTATTTCGAAACCGGTTTGTTTTTTTGATCGGAAATGAATGGTTCTGTGCTTCTGGTTGTTTCAGTCCCGCTTTTTGGTACGAGTTCCGATGAAGGATCGGAAGCTCTTCCCGTCAATCGGGTTTGTTTTACTTAAGCCTGTGCCGAAAAATCAGAATCTTTCATCCGGTTATGAACGAATGATAGTTTTACCATCGTCCTCGTTTTTAACGAGGATGTATGAGAGAAGCGATTTTATCGCTTTATGTATTTTCTTTGTATGCATTATAAATGCACCTCTTGGTAATCCTCGTTACAAACGAAGACTATAAATGATATATGAAAAACCTCGCAGGTTTTCAAAACCTGCGAGGTTTAAGCAAAATAAACAAAAAAGCTCCCGATTTACACCGGGAGCCTGTTTTGTTATTTTATTACTTACTTAAGTACATCGATTTGTCTTTGTAAAGTTTGCGGAAGTAAGGATCTTCTAAATCTTTGATGAAACGGATCGCCTCACCTGTAGATTTCATTTCTGGACCTAATTCTTTCGCTACTTCCGGGAATTTCTCGTAAGAGAAAACCGGTTCTTTAATGGCGTAACCTTCAAGCTTTCGAACGATTGTAAAATCTTTCAGCTTAGCCACACCCAGCATAATTTTGGCTGCGATGTTGATATAAGGCACATCGTAAGCTTTTGCAATGAAAGGTACCGTACGCGATGCCCTAGGGTTCGCTTCGATTACATAAACCTTTTCATCTTTAATGGCAAACTGGATGTTCAATAATCCGCGTACATTTAATGCTTTGGCAATTTTGATCGAGTATTCTTCCATCGCTTTAGTTACCGTTTCTGATAAGCTGAAGGTTGGCAATACCGCGAACGAATCTCCTGAGTGGATACCCGCTGGCTCAATGTGTTCCATCATGCCTACAATGTGAACGTCGTCGCCGTCTGAGATTGAATCAGATTCTGCTTCTTCAGCCCTATCTAAAAAGTGGTCGATCAATACACGGTTGCCCGGTAAATCGCCCAGTAATTTCACTACAGCCTTTTCAAGGTCTTCATCGTTGATTACGATGCTCATTCCCTGACCACCCAATACATAACTAGGGCGTACCAATACCGGATAACCTACCTCATTTGCCACAACAATTGCCTCTTCAGCATTTTCTGCAACACCATATTTTGGATAAGGGATGTTTAATTCTTTTAACAGATCAGAGAAACGACCGCGATCTTCGGCGATGTCCATGTTCTCGAAAGATGTTCCAATAATTTTGATTCCTTTTTCGGTCAGTTTTTCGGCCATTTTCAGCGCGGTTTGTCCACCAAGCTGAACAATTACACCTTCAGGTTTTTCAAGTTCGATAATTTCGCGAACGTGCTCCCAGAAAACCGGCTCGAAGTATAATTTATCGGCCATGTTAAAATCAGTAGAAACCGTTTCAGGGTTACAGTTAACCATGATGGCTTCGAAACCTGATTCTTTTGCGGCCAATAAACCGTGTACACAAGAATAATCGAATTCGATACCCTGGCCGATACGGTTAGGGCCTGAACCTAAGACAATTACCTTTTTACGATCGGAAGGTTTAGATTCGTTCTCCTCTTCGAAAGTAGAGTAGTAATATGGTGTTTTGGCCGGAAACTCTGCTGCGCAGGTATCAACCATTTTATATACCCTGTTGATGCCTAGAGCTTTACGGCGATCGTAAACTTCATCTTCGGTAACGTTTCCTAACAACCAGGCAATCTGTACATCAGAGAACCCTTTTTGTTTAAGCGTGAAGAAGAAGTCCTGGGGGATATTGTTTAAAGAATATCTTTTTAATTCAGTTTCGAGCAATACAAGCTCTTGAATCTGGTTTAAGAACCATTTGTCGATTTTGGTAACCTTGCGGATGGATTCCAAAGGTACGCCCATCGCCATGGCGTCTTTTATCAGGAATAAACGGTTCCATGAAGCATGCTCCAAACCGTCCATAATTTCTTCAATATTGCGTACCTGCCTGCCGTCTGCACCTAAACCTGCACGGTTGATCTCCAAACTCTGACAAGCTTTTTGCAAAGCTTCGATAAAGGTACGGCCGATAGCCATTACCTCACCAACAGATTTCATCTGTAAGCCAAGTTCTTTGTTAGCTCCTTTAAATTTATCGAAGTTCCAACGTGGTACTTTAACGATTACATAATCTAAGGTAGGCTCGAAATATGCAGAAGTTGTTTTGGTAATCTGGTTTTCAATTTCGTCAAGGTTGTAACCGATCGCCAGTTTAGCAGCGATTTTCGCAATCGGATATCCGGTTGCCTTACTTGCCAAAGCTGATGAACGCGATACACGCGGGTTGATTTCGATTGCGATAATCTCGTCGTCTGCCGGGTTAACCGAGAACTGAACGTTACAGCCACCGGCAAAGTTGCCGATTGCACGCATCATTTTGATGGCCTGGTTACGCATTTCCTGGTAACAACGGTCTGATAATGTCATTGCTGGCGCAACAGTGATCGAATCTCCTGTGTGGATACCCATTGGGTCGAAGTTCTCGATCGAACAGATAATGATTACGTTATCGTTGCTATCCCTTAATAACTCCAGTTCGTATTCTTTCCAGCCTAAAACAGCTTTTTCTACCAATACCTCGTGGGTTGGCGAAGCTTCTAAGCCACGTTTTAAAGCAGCATCGAAATCTTCTTTTTTGTGAACGAAACCGCCACCAGAACCACCCAGTGTATATGAAGGACGGATTACCAATGGATAACCGATTTCCTGTGCCGCTTCTTTACCTTCTAAAAATGAGTTGGCAATTTTCGACTGGGCTACGCCTACACCGATATCAACCATTAATTGACGGAATGCCTCACGGTTTTCGGTTTTTTCGATCGCATCAACATCTACACCAACTACTTTTACGCCATATTTTTCCCAAACACCACGTTCTTCGGCCTCTTTACAAAGGTTTAGTGCCGTTTGACCTCCCATTGTAGGAAGTACCGCATCAATCCTTGGTAAATCTGCAGAGTTGATGTGCTCCTGTAAAATAACCTCTATTGAATCAACGGTTAGCGGACGCAGGTAAACATGGTCGGCGATAACCTTATCCGTCATGATGGTTGCCGGATTAGAGTTGATAATGGAAACGGTAATCCCTTCTTCTTTTAAAGAAAGGGCCGCTTGCGAACCCGAGTAATCAAATTCACAGGCTTGGCCAATGATAATTGGTCCAGATCCTATAATCAGTACTGAGCGGATGGAAGTGTCTTTAGGCATGATAAAGCTTAAACAATAATTAAAATTCTAAAGTAATAAAGGTCTTTTAAAACCTGGAAGCAACGAGATTTTGTGCTTGTAAGAAGAAAAATCCCAACTGTTCTGTCGGGATGCAAAGATACATCTTTAGCGCGATTTTAAGCTGATTTTTTTAAAATAAAAAAGAGGATTTGTAAAGTCCTCTTTTTAAATTTTTCTTTTGCCAAAATTGCTATTGCTGCAATTTAATTTCGCCTAAATCTGTGGTGGCGCTATCTTTTACGGCAACTTTTTCTATCACGGCATCTTTGTATGGCGCATTGGCCTTAATCACCACATTATAAACCCCCTGTTTAAGGTTGGTGAAAGTAAAAACGCCCTGATTAATGTCTGCTTTTAAAGTGTCTGTTGCAGCTACAAGCGTAACAGAAGAAGCAGCATCTGTTGGGCTTATTTTTCCGATTATTCCGCCCAATTTAATATTTGTAAAGGCAATTGCCCCCAGGGCAAATACAATTGAAAGGGATAATACAACGCATAATTTTTTCATGGTATAACGTTTTAGTTGTTCATGTCCGAAATAAATAACACCATTTACTACAAATAGTTTTAAATAATGAACACTCGAAAAACAGATTGTACTATAAATTATACACGGATGTAAAAACAAAATGTACAATACTACCGCAAACGTTAATTTTTGTTAAAAGAAATTCGGAAAAACAGGCCTGCGCGTCAGATTTAAGTCACGAAGTTGTGAAGATCTAAATATTGGCAATAATGTTGTAATAAGCAGAACATATATGCGTTTTGTATATACTTTAGAAAAAGATCTAAAGCTTCCTCCGCGGATTAGTTACCCGCCATGAGGATTTCTTCATAAATAGTTTGTTTGGTTTATTATCCGGTTAGAGGAGCCCTCCTCAACCGGATTTTTTCTTTTATGGCTTTTTCCTTTACATTTGGCCATTGTGAACAAGAATATCAAAAAGATCGCCATTGTTGGCCCCGAAAGCACAGGGAAATCTACCATATCCCGGTTACTTGCAAAACATTACAAAGTTTCGTGGGTGCCAGAATATGCCCGTTACTATTGCGAAAACCTGGTTGCCGATTATACGCTGCAGGATGAGGTTAATATGTATTATGGTCAGGTGGCTTTAGAAGATGCCGTTCTGGCCATTACTGAAAGTGATTTTATCATCTGTGATACCACTTTTATTACGGTAAAAATATGGAGCGATGAGGTACTTGGCGAAACGCCGCAGGTGGTGCTTGATGCATTGCCCCAAAAACCATACGATCTGTACCTGTTAATGGATATCGATTTGCCATGGCAGGATGATCCGCTGCGCGATTTTCCGAACAAACGCGAATATTTTATGGAGGTTTGGCACAAAGAACTTCAGGCCCTCAATGCCAATTATAAGGTTATAGGCGGTTTGGGTGATGAGCGGATCGCAAATGCGGTGAAAGCGATTGATGGATTTTTGGGCCGAACATGAAACGTTCCGATGGAACGAAAAAAAACGAAAACATTTTTTCTACCCAGGAATCGTCCCGATGGGACGATTTGTAATATTTGTTTGTTGCGCCGTTCCGTAGGAACGTTTGATAATTATCCGTTAATATCTAAACCTAAAAGCCCTTATTTTTCAAATAATACTGTCAATTTTTGTCTGATTAGCCCATAACATATTAAAAACTGCCTGAATTGCCAAATATTTTCTACATTTGCCACATCATTAGGGGTGCCTTGTTTAAATAAACACAAAAACAGGCTGAGATCATACCCATTGGCTTTAAATAACCAAATCAAAATATTCAATTTCCAAACGGTTTGAAAATTGAATTTTGATCATTGAAATTTAAAGACCATGCACCTGATCCGGGTAATGCCGGCGTAGGGATTGGAGTTATGGAAGTTTAACTGAAATCGGGGAAACCCCTTTTTCCGATGGGTTTAACTAAAAACAAAAACATTGAAAAATTTACTTTTTGCAGCGCTTGTTGCAATACTGCCCATGTTTGCATCGGCACAGCTTTCGGTTACCGGGAAAATAACAGATCAAACACAGAATGCCCTTCAGGGGGCTACGGTTAAATTAAGAAATCAAAAAACAGCTGTGGTGAGTGATGCGAACGGAAATTATAACATTACGAACTTGCCGAACGGAAAATATACTATTGTAGTAAGTTATATTGGCTATAAATCAGTTGAAAAAACAATAGAGATACAACAGAACACCTCATTGGACTTTAGCCTGTTGCCACAAAATTTTCTTGCCGATGAGGTAATCGTACGGGCAACACGTGCCACAGATAAATCGGCTACTACCTATAAAAATATCGGTAAGGAAGAAATCCAACAGAATAACTTTGGGCAGGACCTTCCTTTTATCCTTCAGAATACGCCAGGTGTAGTGGTTAATTCCGATGCCGGTGCCGGTGTGGGTTATACAGGTATCCGCATCCGTGGCAGCGATAACAGCAGGATCAACGTAACGGTTAACGGCATTCCGATCAACGATAGCGAAAGCCAGGGAACATTTTACGTAAACATGCCCGATTTTGCCTCGTCGGTTGATAACGTACAGATCCAGCGTGGTGTAGGTACATCAACCAATGGCGCAGGTGCTTTTGGGGCAAGTTTGAACATACAGACAACTGCCAGTGAAACCGAACCCTATGCAGAGGTAAACAGCACTTATGGCAGTTTTAATACCTGGAAAAACACGGTAAAGGTAGGAACAGGTTTGATTAACAACCGTTTTAGCTTTGATGGCCGTTTATCGAGGATCAGTTCTGATGGTTATGTTGACCGTGGATCATCGTTGCTAAAATCGTACTTCTTATCTGGCGCTTATCATGGCGATAAAGATTTACTGCGTGTAAATGTATTTTCCGGAAATGAGAAAACCTACCAATCATGGAACGGTATTCCGCAATCGCGTTTAGAAAATGATGTAGCCGGAATGAATGCCTATATCGATAGGAACGGATTAAGTGCAGAAGATGCCGCAAACCTTTTAAACTCTGGCCGGAGGTACAACAGTTTCCTTTATAATAACCAAACGGATAACTATGAGCAAAACCATTATCAGTTAATTTATGCCAGGCAACTTTCTGAACAGTTTTCTTTTAACGGGGCATTACATTATACCAAAGGCCGGGGTTACTACGAAGAATACAAGGTTCAGGACTCACTGAAAAATTATGGATTAAACCCGGTTGTTATCGCTGGTGGCGATCCGGTTAAAGCAACAGATCTTATCCGCCGCCGCTGGCTGGATAACGATTTTTATGGGGTTACCTATGCTTTTAACTATGTACCCCAAAAAAGTCTGAATTTTACGTTGGGCGGTGCCTATAACGAATATAAAGGAGCACATTTCGGACAGGTAATTTGGGCACAATATGCCTCAAACGGAGATATCGACAGGCATTACTACGATAATGACGGTTTTAAAACCGACTTTAATGTTTATGGCAAGGTAAATTACAGTCCTGTTGAAGCCTTAAGCTTATTTGCCGATCTGCAGTACCGTCGCGTATATTATGATATTGCCGGAACGGAAAACAAGCTGAATACCCTGGCGATAAATAAAACCTTAAATTTCTTTAATCCTAAATTTGGGGCAACCTATTTTATCAATCCGCAAATTAATGTATATGCTTCGTTCAGTGTGGCCAACAAAGAACCAAACAGGGATGATTATGTTGATGCAACAGTGGGTATCACTCCAAAGCCTGAGCGTTTGAACGACGTAGAATTGGGTTACCGTTTTAAAAATGATCAATTTAATCTGGGCGCCAATGCTTACGGCATGTTTTATAAAAACCAACTGGTGGTTACCGGAAAAATAAACGATGTTGGAGGTAATTTCCGCCAAAATGTTGATAAAAGTTACCGTTTAGGTATCGAATTGGATGGTGCTTATACCATTAGCAAACAGTTTATCTTAAATGCCAATGCAGCATTCAGCAGGAACAAGATCAAGAATTTTACCGAATATTATGATGATTATGACAACGGCGGACAGGTTGTTAAAAATTATAACCTTACCGATATTTCTTATTCCCCTGCTGCTGTACTCTTTGGCGAGCTGGTTTATAAACCTATCAGTGGTTTTGCAGTAGCGTTACAAAGTAAATATGTAAGTAAACAATATCTGGATAATACACAGAATAACGATCGTACCCTTAACGGCTACTGGGTAAATAATGCACGTTTAGGTTACGATTTTAAATTTGTGGGCGTTAAAAATATAAACATTGGCTTATTGGTGAACAATATTTTAGATAAGAAATACGCCAGCAACGGTTATACCTATGGCTACCAGTATGGTGGAAGCCGTACAACGGAAAACTTTTTCTATCCGCAGGCCGGAACCAACTTCTTATTAAGTTTGAACGTTAAGTTTTAAGAAAGATTAAAACAGAAAGGTTACAGCTTAAAAGTACCAGGATCGTCATTGCAAGGAGCGCTTGTAATGGCGATTTTGTTTATCTTGCCACGCTGATCTTAAAATCCTTTAATTTACCAATCCTGATGAAGTACATCGAAAAGTTCCAATACATTACACACGATATTCCTAATTTAAGCCACATCGAACAGGCACAACTGGCTTGTGAGGCAGGCGCAAAATGGATCCAGTACCGCTGCCTGACCAAAACAGATGAAGAACTCCTGCAGGATATCAATGTTATTGCCGAAATCTGCGATGATTGGGGCACCACTTTAATCGTTACAGATCATGTTCATTTAAATGGAAAAGCCGATATCCAGGGTTTTCACATCGAAAATATGGATGCTGACTTTAATGTCCTGCGTAAACTGGTTGGGCATGATATTACATTGGGCGGCTCTGCAAATACTCTTGAAAATTTAATCAGATTGGCAGCCGAAGGGGCAGATTATGCAGGTTTTGGTCCGTATGCAGCAACTGAAACCAAGCCTAACGGTTATCCGCTTTTGGGCCTTGAGGATTACCAGCAGGCCGTAAGGGAATTGCAGCGTTTATCAATTGATCTCCCCGTGTTAGCGGTAGGTGGTATTAAAATTTACGATGTAGAAGCTTTAATGCAGACAGGTGTATATGGAATAGCTGTTTCTGGAGCAGTTAATTTTGCCGACGATTTTATTGAAGCCTATCAGGATTTTTACACATCTGTTAAAGAGAACGCTGTTAATTAACGTTTTATAATTTGAAGCCTGTAGGATAATTTTTAGTTTTGGGATAAACCCCCTACCTAAAATGTCAGAAAACGCGCTTAAAACCAACATGCCCTGGAATATTTATAAAAAAATATCCTTCAGGTTTTTCTTTATCCTGCTCCCTCTTTTTATTCTCCTGAACAATAATGGGGCTTTCACTTTCCTATCTGGTTTATTGCAGTTATCAAATCTTGTTCTGCACGATTTTATTCCATGGTTTTCTAAACACATTATCCAATATCATTACGATTTTAGCATTTATACGAATGGCAGTGGCGATACTTCGTATGATTGGGTATTACTGGTTTTTTTGCTTTTCGTTTCGGTAATTGGCTGCATCATCTGGTCGGTTTTAGACCGTAAACGCAAAAGCTACAACGCAGCTTACTATTGGCTGGTGGTATTGGTGAGGTTTTATTTGGCTTTTACCCTGATATTTTACGGTTTAATAAAAGTAATCAAGCTTCAATTTCCTGACCCTTCGCTAATGAGGTTGGTGCAGCCCTTTGGGGATGCGTCGCCAATGGGACTGGCATGGACGTTTCTCGGTTTTTCGAAGGGCTACAATGTTTTTATGGGCATTGTAGAGGTCTCTTCAATTTTACTGTTATTCCGTAGAACGGTGGTTGTTGGAGCATTTCTGTCGCTGGCAGCAACCGCACACGTAATGTCGATGAATTATTTCTTCGATGTTCCTGTAAAATTACTCTCTACAGCGCTGGTGGTTATGAGTGTATTTATTTTAGCCCCGCATTTTTTAAAATTATACCGTTTCTTCATCAAATACGAAAACCAGCAACTTGAAAAAATGTACCGTCCAGCATTTAAAAAGCGATGGATGTATATTGGTGCTTATAGCCTAAAGTACCTTTATATTACGGCTTCTGTTGTTTTTTTGCTGTATTCGTTTATTGAGCAGGCAAAAATTTATGGCAGTGCGGCCCCTAAACCATTTTTGTACGGAATATATAATGTAGAAAGCATGAGGTTTAAAGGAGAAACACTTGCCCCGATAACTACCGATAGTACCCGCTGGAAACAGATGATCATCAATTATGAAGGTTATGCCAAGGTTAAAAAAATGAATGATAGCATCGCCAATTTCACTACTGTTTTTAACCAGAAAAAGAAAGAACTTATATTAAAATCAACGGCTAAAGATTCGTTGAAATATGTGTTAAATTACAATATTATTGGAAAAGACAGGCTCGTTATCTCAGGTTTGACGGCTAAAGATTCTATAGCGGTAAGCTTTAAAAAGAAAGATATAAAAGATTTTAGGCTCATTAACAGGGGCTTCCACTGGGTAAGCGAACATCCTTATAACCGGTAATCATTTTACCCGAAGCTGATTCTTCCTTATACTGTACTTACGTCGAAATTTCTATATTCGCAGTATGTCTTCACACCATATTGTAAAAGAAAAACAAGAGCCTGCTTTATTTATAGAGGAACTTGGAAATTTTAACGAAGAGCTTTTGGGCCAACTCTTAGAATGGAGTCCAACGCTTTTGGTTAATGCCCAAAACTACGATAAAATATTATCGCTGGGTTTAAAGGTTGATGTTCTGGTAAACGGAACACAGACTGAAACACAGGAAAACACCAAAGTAATCCAGGGGCCGGTTGATGCCTTAATGGTAGCAATAAACTACCTGTACGAAGAAAAATATCCGGCGGTAAATGTAATCACCCATAAATTTGACCTGGAAAAATACGCGGGTTTTGAAGACAAAATTAATCTTGTGGTTTTTACTGAAATGGCAAAACATTATGCGATAAAATCGGGCTTTTCGGTTTGGAAACCTGCAGGAAGTGAGTTCTTGATCCATGGCAACCGGTACCTCGAAGTAACCAATTTAATGCAGGACGAAGACGGGATTTTTAAAGTGGTAAACGACGGTTTTGTAGAATTTACCTTTTCAGGACAACCCATTTTTATTAGCGAACCGATATGATCACCCTTAGAAAAGCAAAAGAAGAAGATTTAGAAATCATCAGGGATATTGCAGCAGAAACCTGGCCGTCAACCTATCTGGATATTATCGGACAGGCGCAGATAGATTATATGCTTGATAAAATGTACAACAGGGGCGAATTGCTTAAACAATTAATGGAAGGGCATATTTTCCTCATCGCTGAAGAGGGTGAAAAGCAATTGGGTTTTGCAGGTTATTCTATCACCGGGCATGAAGAACGGATTTACAAATTACATAAACTTTATGTACTGCCTTCTGCGCACGGCAAGGGTGTTGGGAAAATATTGATCAACGAAGTATTTAACCAGGTAAAAGATGCCGGTGCAAGTGTATTACAACTTAATGTAAATAAACACAATAAGGCCAAAGATTTTTATTTAAAAGGAGGTTTCACCATTAAAGAATCTGTGAAACTCGATATCGGTGAAGGTTTTTTTATGGATGATTATGTAATGGAGTATAGGTTTTAATTACTTACGAATCGTCATCCTGTCCCGAATCTTCGGGATCAGGATCTTTAAAGCAAGATAGACCCTGAAATAAATTCAGGGTGACGAATTGAATTAAAATAACAACAAAACAAAAAGCCTCAAAATCTTTAGATTTTGAGGCTTTTCTATTTCTAATTTTTCATCCTTCCCTGTTCCGATTCTGTGCCGGTTGAGCGGCGGCGGGCCGGTTTAATTTCGTTCTTGCCAAAACGGTAAGTGAAACTGATACGGCCTATCCGGGTTTCGTTTTTCTGGTGCACCTCGTAGGTTAAACCAGGATATGCACTCGATAAATTATTTTCAGACATGTTAAATACATCAGAAAGTGCCAGCTTTAAACTTGCTTTTTTGTTAAAGAGCGATTTGCTTACCCCGGCATCAACATAATAACGCGCTTTTAAACTTAAAGTACCATAATCGAGCGGCGATTCGTAACTTCCGTTCAGCTCTGCTGTAAAACCGTTAACAATGGTAAAGGTTTGTTGCGATTTAAACTGGAAAGATGTTTTTCCTGTTTTTAGGGCACTTCCGGCTAAATCAGGTGCTTCGAAACTCAGGTAAAATACATTCAGGTTGTTATTGGTCTGCCACCATTTGGTAATCTGTACCGGTATATTTAAGTTGGCATTATAACTGATATTTTTGGCAATGTTAGCATTGGTTTGGTACAGCGCCTTATTCGCTGCATCGGGTAAAATCACCTCTGTAATTACATCATTTACCCTGCTATAGCCAACTGATAACATATATTTTTGCAATAAAGTATAACTTATTTCGAAATTATGCGTGTACTGCGGATTTAAAAATGGATTTCCTTTACTGTATGTATACTGATCAAGATAATAAATAAATGGGTTTAAAGCATCGTAACTTGGGCGGTCGATCCTCCTGCTGTAAGAAAAGCCCAATTGGTTGTTTTTCGAAAGTGTTTGCTGAACAAATAATGTAGGAAAGAAATCCCAGTAACTGCGCTCAACTACAGTATTGGTGGTCACCAGATTCCCTTTCGAATTGGTCTGTTCCATCCTTAAACCAACCTGTACACTGGTATTTTTAAACTGTTTGTTTAAATTGGTATAAGCAGCATTAACATTTTCATCGTAAATAAACTGGTTACTGCGGCGTACATCATTCTGCCAGTTATTGCTGATCAGCTCCTCTGCCTGCAGGTCGTTATTGGTTTTAACCCAGCTGCTTTTAAGGCCTGCTTCTAACTTTACTGTTTTGCTCAACGAAACATTATAATCAACTTTAAACGCTTTAATATCGATTATTGAAGGGGTATTATTCCTTGTATAGTTAATCGGGCGGATTCTGTTTCCGTTTGCAAAAAGATAATCGTTTTCATAGTTTGATCCGTCGTTGCCATTGTATTTAGAATAATCCACATCGGCAGAAATTTCAGAACCGGCGGTATCCAGAACCGATTTATAGTTTAAATTATAAGAAATGTTGTTATACTTATTGGTTTGCAGGGTATTTGAGACCAATGTTGAATCAATTTTCTGAAAAGACGGGCCGATAACCGTATTGTTTACCGAAGCCTCTGTGCCGTGGTTAAAATAACCGTTAACCAATACACCAATGGTGTTTTTCTTGTCGATAAAATAATCTAGTCCGGCTTTAAAATTGTTATTCTGCTGTTTCCTGTGGCTTGTACCCACCTGCATAAAATAAGTATCGGGTGTGCCGTTCGAAATCCTGTCGATGGCAATGAGGTTATCGCGTTCATTGCGGCCATAATTATAGTTGCCAAAAAGATTCAGTTTTTGCGTTCTGTGGTTGAGGTTTAAGCCGGCATTGCCCCTGAAATTTTTACCATATCCTGCTGTCCCGGTTAAGCTTCCGTTGGTGCCACCGCTTTTACTTTTCTTTGTTTTAATATTGATGATCCCTGAGTTACCGGCAGCATCGTATTTAGACGAAGGATTGGTAATCAGTTCTATACTTTCGATCTCTGAGCTTTGCATGTTACGGAGCAGATTGGCCACGTCGGCACTGCTCATGTAAGTCTGCTTGCCATCCAACTGGATCAGGACGCCCTGTTTGCCCATCATCGAAATTTTATCGTTCTGATCTACCGTTACGCCAGGGGCTTTCTGTAAAACCTCAAGCGCCGTAGAGCCTGTCATGATTGAGCTGTTCGAAACGTTCATCACCACCTTATCCATTTTCCGCTCGATCAGGGGTTTGGTTACCGCCACATTTACTTCTTTTAAATTCTGTGCGGTGGCAACAAGCTGTGCGGTACCGAAATCAACCTTTTGGTTATTTTCTGTTAAAACGATAGTTTTACTCTTCAGGGTTTTATAGCCCATGTTGCTGGCTTTGTAAAAATAACTGCCTTTGTTTACCACATTAAAAGCAAAAGCACCGCTCGGATCGGTAAAGGCCGTTTTAACAATGCTCGAATCAGCTGCTTTGAAAAGTACAACCGTAACGTAATCTGCAGGTTTTTTATTCTCGTCAAGAATTACCCCACTGATATTCGGTTTGGGATTTGTTTGTGCAAAACCTGCTGCAGTGCTTAAAAGCAGGGTTAAGGTTAGCGATATGGTGTAAAATGTTTTCATGTTGAGGTTTTGTTAGTTTAAAAAAATGGGCAATAAGAATCCACAACGCTTATTTATGCGCTTTTCACTTTTTGCTTGCTTGTTTAAAGTTTAGCTCGGAACGAAAGGTTCCCCATTGTTTAGTTATAAATAAGACGACCGTTTTTTGAAAAGGTTACAGGAATTCTTAAAAAGTCTGAAGTCAGAGGTCCGATGACCGAAGTTTAGAGGCTTGGTAATCTTCCTCGACCGTCACCCTGAATTTATTTCAGGGTCTTTAACGAAAGGGAAAAGATAAGTCTATAAGAGAGTAACGCTTGCCGGATAGATCCTGAAACAAGTTCAGGATGACGATCGCAAATGAGAAATTAACCTTCTATTGGCGCTATGATTCAGTTAACCGATTAACCA
>NZ_DJDT01000128.1 GCF_002432345.1 Pedobacter sp. UBA5917 | reverse complement strand
CCAAAATGCGTAGCATTCTTGAACACAATTAAAAACAACATTAACAGTGAAAAACTACCATGCCTCCGCGGCATAGGAGCGGATAAAAGGTTCTTTGGATTTGTGTCCACACGATAGAAGAAATCAGGACAAGTAGTCGAAGGATCTATGTTATATTATAAAAGGCGTTTCGACAGGCTCAACGTGACAGGATATAAAGAAAGAGGCTCATTAAACAATTATCCTTTAAAAGGAACAATTGCAAATTTTTACGGATTAATATCTAAGTTAAACCTTCTGCGTAATTCGTCAAGCTTGGGATTCTTATTTACCAGGTAATCGTATTTTTCGCGGTTGCCATACAACCTGTTTTCTATTTTACGCTCTACCAGTTTATAGGTAACTTCTACACCGAAATTACGGAGTTCGTTCCGTAAAAAGTTTAAAAGTTCAACAGATTCCTGTTGGATAAGGTGCTCCTGTGTTTTACTTTCTACCGAAATCTCGATCAACTGTGGATTAAGAAGGGTAGGCGCAAAATTATTTAAAATGGTGAACAGATTGATTTTATCGGCAGCTTTGAGTTTTTGTGTATAAATACTCCAGATTTCCAATAAGCGGTCGTAACTAAATACTTCACGTGCATCTCCGGTTGCTTTTTTCGGGCCTTTTTCTTCCTCTTCCTGCGCAATACGGTCGAAATCGTTCAACGAAGGAATAAGCATGCTGGTAGCACTCGCCTTTGGTATATTGATGCTGATGGAAGTTGTAGATGGTGGCGGACTACTCACCCTTGGGCTTTCTTTCGCTTTTTCTTCTACAGCAGTAAGGGGCTGTGCTGGGATATTAACAACAGGAGCAGGAGTTTGAACCGTATTTTCAGCTTCAACTTTAGGCTTTGGGCTTTCGGTTGGAGCGGCTACGACATTAGTTTTTTTTTTATCCTGATCTCCGTCAGTTGCTGTGTTATTAGTGTTTAAAGGTTGTTGTGCCAAATTGACGACCGACCGGATATGACACATTTTAATCAATGCCAACTCCACCTGTAAACGCTGGTTTTTAGAGTTTTTGTAATTTAAATCGCAGGTATTGGCCAGGTTTAAAGCCGTTAACAGGAACGAAAGTTCTGTTTGGCGACATTGATCGAGGTATTTCTGCTTGATATTTTCGCTAACCTCCAGCAATTTAATGGTAGCCGTATCTTTACCAACCAACAGGTTACGGAAGTGACTGGCCAAACCATTGATAAAGTTATTGCCATCGAAACCATTGTTCAGAATTTCGTCGAACAAAAGCAAAGTCTGGCTAACTTCTGCTGCGGTTAAGTAAGAAGTAAGTTTAAAAAAGTAATCGTAATCTAAAATATTCAGGTTATCGATTACCGCTTTATAGGTAATGTTCTTGTTGGCATAACTGGCAATCTGATCGAACATCGAAAGCGCATCGCGCAAACCACCATCTGCTTTTTGGGCAATAATATGTAAACCATCACTCTCGAAAGCAATATTTTCGCGTTGGGCAATGGTTGACAGGTGATTGGCAATATCTTCTACCTGGATACGGTTGAAATCGAAAATCTGACAGCGTGATAAAATAGTTGGCAGGATTTTATGTTTCTCGGTTGTAGCCAGGATAAAAATGGCATATGAAGGAGGTTCTTCCAAAGTTTTCAGAAAGGCATTAAATGCACTTTGCGATAACATATGGACCTCATCGATAATATAAATCTTGTACTTTCCGGCCTGTGGTGGTATGCGCACCTGCTCAATTAAACTACGGATATCATCAACAGAGTTGTTTGATGCCGCATCTAATTCGTGCACATTAAAAGAATGCCCGTTCTGGAAGGAAAGACAGTTGTCGCAGGTTCCGCAGGCTTCCATTTCGGCTGTAGGATTGGTACAGTTAATGGTTTTGGCAAGGATACGTGCACAGGTTGTTTTACCCACCCCACGCGGCCCGCAGAATAAAAATGCCTGGGCAAGCTGATTGTTTTTGATGGCGTTTTTTAACGTACCGGTAATATGCTGCTGGCCAACTACGGTTTCGAAGGTGGCTGGGCGGTATTTACGGGCAGAAACGATAAAATTTTCCATCGGCACGAAAATAGGAAAAATTTAGGTGTTGTAAGGGCGAAAAATTGGAATGTTGAAAAGTTGGGTTTCGGAGGTTGAAACTTTAGAATGTTTTAAAGTTGGAAGGTTGATGGAGGCAATTGTTAAATGGTTTTATTGTTGAATGTTCTAATGTTGGAAGATTGAAAGGTTAAGCTTAATGTAATCATTCATTCATTCAAAACTCAATCATTCAAAATTCAATCAGTGGTTTATTATATCGTTGGAAGTTTAGACTTAATGCACTCATTCAAAACTCAATCATTCAAAATTCAATCAGTGGTTTATTATATCGTTGGAAGTTTAGACTTTATGCACTCATTCAAAATCCATTCATTCAAAATTCAATCATTCAAAACTCACTCATTCATTAATGATTTACGGGTGTATCTTATAAAACTGTTTATAGCCTGTTTCAAATGCGCTAAAGCTGCCAAAGGTAAGTTCGATGGCTTTTTCGGTATCGTAGCCCTGTGCGGTGAGTTTGATGATATTTTTTAATGCCCTGGTGTTTTTGTTTTTGATAAAATAATATATCATGCTGTAGGCCGTGTTATAATTATCGTCAACACCATGTCCGTAAAACGCACCATCATATATTTTGAAGAATTTTTTTAACCTGTCGGTATCTTTAAAATCCAAACCTGCTTTTATAATTTTGATGCGGTTGTTTTGCGGGTAAGAATATAAGTTTCCTTCGCTGTCAAAATCCAGTGTTTCGAAAAATTCGGCCAAACCTTCGTTTAGCCATTTAGGCGCTTTCTGGTAATTGAACTGGAAAATACTATGACTGGCTTCGTGCAATGCCACCGGAATAAAATCGCTTCCCTTCATGATAAAGGCTTCATTTATGGTTGCGATATAAAAACCTGTTGATGACGGCGCATTGTATTTAACTTTTTCTGCCCGGTAATCTTTATACTTCCCGTAAAGATTGATTTTGACTGGAACAGTGATATTACTACTGGTTTCGAAAATTTCGTTGCAGAACATACGTTCGTAAGCAATCAGTTTTTCTATTTTCTTTTGTTCGTTATCGTTTATTTTACAGTTTACCAGGTTGATCTCAACATATTGTGCATAAAGCGATAAGCCGATAAGATTTAAGCATGCAAATAATATAAATTTAATCATGGCCTATAAGCTTTAAAGCTGTTTCTCCAATAGTTTTTTAAGCTGTCCGTTATCCATAAAGCCCAAATCCGGGTTTAACACTTTCCCTTCTTTACTGATTAATAACTGGCGCGGTATACTCGTTATTTTAAACCGTTCTGTTAAATATCTCCATTCCTTATCGTTTAGCCGATAATGCTGCCCTTTTATGGTAGGTGCCAAATTCTCATACATTTTTTGCGGCGAGCTTTCATCTGTAATGTAAACAAATACCACATTGCTATCTTTCATTTCCTCTTTTAAAGGTTTTATTTCCTCGATTCCGTTAAGGCAGGGACCGCACCACGTAGCCCAAAAATCGAGCAGGATAACCTTGCCATTATATTTGCTGATGATATTTTCCAATACTTTATCTGCTTCTACCTGTGGCGTTTGATTTATAAAATAACCGCTGTTCTTTTTATTGGCAATCAACTGTTTTTTAGTTTCGTTATTTCTGTTTTTGATATAGTTCTTAATAAAAGGATTGCCGATATCAGATAGGGCATAAGGTATATAGGTGTCATTAATAGGTGTAGATTGGAAAACAATAGGCGTTAGAATTTCCTGAGCTCTCATCAGGTCCAATAAAATCCCCTGTTTTAGGTTAAGAGCCGAATCAATACGTTTAAGATTGGAATTCGAAGCATTTTTAATACCGTAAACATCTAAATAATCACTACGCTCTTTAAACCATAAATCCTGTATGTGCTGCGTAGTGCTGTCTGTTTTGAGTGAATCGCCATTTGCGGAAATTAATTTACTGAAAGCAATATCATTAGCTGTAAGTGTAACCTTTCCCTTTTTAAGACCATTAAACATTTCTAAATAATTGTACAGGTAAACGCCTTTGTCAGGTCTAAGTCCAGGTAAAAACTTAACTCTGTTTACGAAAATGCCGTAATTGCCGGAGATTAAAGAAAGTTCGTTGTTAATAATTGTTCTGTCGAAAAAATCATAATAATCGCTCGGGTAACGTCTCGACTTTTTTTTCAGCTCTTCATTCTGATCACCAATTGCCGACTCATAAATCCAATTGTATTCCATAATGTTTTTGGCATAATCGAATACTATATCCAGTTTTTTAACCTGGTAGGCTTTTTCAGAAAGATTTCCAAGCTGATGTATCGAGTCTAGTTGGCTAATTTCTTTTTTCTGAAGGTTTAAACAGTAAGCTTTATAATCGTTAGCAGTCATGTTAACGATTTTTCGCTTCACTTCGAAGTCGTTAAATAAATTAAGCGTGGATAATTTATCAAGATCTTCGTTCAACTGCGCCAGTGCACCTGCGTATTTTATTTTTTCTTCATCAATGATTATAAACAGTTCTTTGCCAGGCTCCAGATAAATGTTGTAACCAGTGTTGATTTTCGGACTTAAAAAAAGTCTTCCGGGGTGAAGGATGTCAATTTTTGTAGTAAAGTATCCATTCTTCTGAATATTTATCATCTTCTTGTCCTGCATGCCCGATACAATATTTGATGAATAAAGCATCATTGTTTTTGGGCCTGTTTCAGGATTGTAATTTTTGATATAACCGCTAAAAATAGCACTATCGTTTTTAAGGATAGGAAGCTGGTAACGTTCTTTACCGGCGATTCTTTTGCAGTTATCCTGGTTTCGGCTTAACCAGATGGTTTTATTACTAACGGTAAGGCTGATATCGCTGTTATTTAATCCACTAAGCGATAGCTGCCTGGTTTCTTTCCCATTGGTAATAGTTATTAATGTATGGGTGCTGTTCGGTTTTTTAACTGCGTTTTTATATGCCCAAACTTTATTATCATATACTACCGATTCATTATAAAAGGCAATTTCAAGCCTGCTATTGTTTTTATTGTACCAGCTTGTGTAAAGTACATCAGGAAGTAGGTTTTGATTTGCTTCCGTTAAAATGTTGTTGGTTTTCCCAGCATGATTACCTTCTTTTTGGGCATGAAGGTTAACTGTAACTGTCGACAGAAAGAAAGCAAGGATAATTTTTTGATAGAGAGAACTGCTTTTCATTATTTTAGATTGAAAAACAAGTATAACTAAAAAACTGGTTATTACCAGTTGATTGAGGCATAAATTACTTAATCACCGACTTCAGTTCATTTCTATACTCCGAAGCACTTTTGCCGGTAAACTCCTTAAATAATTTATTAAAGTGACTAAAATTATTAAAACCGCTTTCGTAGGAAATATTGGCAATACTGATGGGTTTTTCGGCCAATAGCTTTGAGGCGTGTACCACACGGTACTCATTTACGAAATGGGTAAAGGTTTTCTTGGTAATTTTTTTAAAGTAACGGCAAAAGGAAGGAACGGTCATGCTCGACATTTCGGCTACATGCTGTAAACTGATCTGATCCTGGAAATGATCTTTCACATAGTTGAATATCATGTTGATACGGTCGTTATCCTGTACCTGCATTTCCATCGAAAAACCATCCGCATTTAAAATTTTATAGTCATTTGCCAGCTCCAGTTTCTTTAAAACACCTAATAATGTTAACAGTCTTTCGAAAGGGGACTGATCATCCATCATTTCGATTTTGTCGCCAACGGCAAGCATGGTTTCGGCACCAAAAGCAATGCCTGCCTTTGCTTTGTCGAACAGTTCGTGGATTCCTTTAATTTCGAGCAGACCTAAAAAAGTATCTCCAAGGAAATCCGGTTTCATCTGGATCACCGTTTCATTTTTATTTCCGGTATTGGTATCGGTAAAGCCGCAATGGGGGAGGTTGCTGCCGATCAGGATCAGATCGCCATCTGTATAATAAGAAACGTGGCTGCCAATCTGCCTTTTTCCGGCACCGCCGTTTACAAATACCATTTCAATCTCCGGATGGTAATGCCAGAGGTGTGCCATGTTATTGGCATTTTCTACATACTTCGAATAATAGAACGAGCTACCAAAAGAGGGTTCAACGACTTCGAAACTTGGTTTCATATTTTCTAAATTACTTCTCCAAAATACATAAAAAATATGCTTTATTATAGCATTTTGTCAAATAAGCGTATTGTAGGGGTAATATAGCATAGAAAGTGGAAAATATGTAACTAACTATATCTGTGTTAGCTCCCTACCTTAGTACCATCATATAATTATTAACTCTTTAAAAATATTTGGTTATGAAAAAGTTCTTAAAAATCGGTTTAATAGCAGCCTTATTTTTTACTGCTACGGGTGTTCACGCTAACGATGATGATTTTACATTAAAGGTAAAAGGCGAGAAAGAAAAATATATCCGTTTTACTGCTGATAAAGCAGAAAATGTGAATTTATCACTTTTAGGCTCGGATGATGAGGTTTTATTTGAAGAAAGCATCCATGCAGCTGCATTCTCAAGCAAAATCTACGATTTAAATGCACTTCCTGATGGAAACTATGTGCTTAAAGTAGAATCTGAGGCAAAATTGGCAAAATATGCAGTTACCATTAAAGATGGCGAGGCTGTTGTTTCAGAGCCAACAATTTCTAACATATTCAAACCTGTTTATACACAAAAAGATAAAGTAGTAACACTTAGCTTGGATAATCTGGATAAAAACCCGATCGAAGTTAAAGTATACAACGAATACAATGATGAGGTTTACAACGAAGTGTTTACAAATAAAGCACAGTTGATCAAAAAATTCAACATCAGCAAAACAGATTCTAGAGAATTAACCTTTGTGGTTAAATTTAAAGATGAGTGCTTTGTAAAAACAGTACAAACTTACTAACAACAACAGCTAATTGATGTAGAGGGATTGTCTTAATTGATGATCCCTTTTTTTTTGATGGATGATGTAATTATGTAAAATGGATGATGTAGGGCGGATGAGGGCATAGCTTGATTTCCCATTATCCATCACACATCTTACATTTTCCATAATGTTTTTCCATCTTCGGTTATACATTTTTCATCTTACATAATTTTCATATAATCATTTGATTTTAAGAAAAATATTGTTACTTTTGCATCCCCGTAATATAGCTCGGGATTAAAAAATTAAAAACTTAATTAATAACAATGAATCAGTACGAAACTGTTATCGTTCTAACCCCGTTGTTATCAGAGGAGGCTGCTAAAGAAGCATTAGCTAAATTTAAAGCAGTTCTTACTGACAACAATGCCGAAATTATCCAAGAAGATAATTGGGGTTTGAGAAAATTAGCGTATCCAATTGACAAAAAATCAAACGGATTCTTCAACTTAACTGAATACAAAGCTTCAGGAGATTTGATCGCAAAATTAGAGCTTGAATTAAAACGCGATGAGCGTGTGTTACGTTTCTTAACTATCCGTTTAGACAAACACGCAATTGCTTACAATGAGAAAAAGCGTAGTGGTGCTTTTAACAAAAAAACTAAGGAGGTTGCAGCGTAATGGCAAGAGAACAAATTCAATACGTAACTGCCCCTAAAGTAGAGGATAACCGTAAAAAATATTGCCGTTTCAAGAAAAACGGAATTAAATACATCGATTACAAGGATGCAAACTTCTTGTTGAAATTTATTAACGATCAGGGTAAATTGTTACCACGCCGTTTAACTGGTACTTCGTTAAAATTCCAACGTAAAGTGGCTCAGGCCGTTAAACGTGCCCGTCATATCGGTTTGTTACCTTTCGTTGCTGATCAATTAAAATAGGAGGCTAGAGATATGGAAATTATTTTAAAACAAGATATTAAAGGCCTTGGTGAGAAAGATGATGTAGTTACAGTAAAGCCAGGTTATGGCCGTAACTATTTAATCCCTCAAGGATTTGCAGCATTGGCTACTTCTTCTGCTAAGAAAGTTTTAGCTGAAAACTTAAAACAAGCTGCTTTTAAACAAGATAAAATTAAGAAAGATGCTGAAGGCGTTGCTGAGCGTTTAACTGATGTTAAATTGACTATCGGTGCTAAAGCTGGCGAAAGCGGAAAAATCTTCGGAGCGGTTAATACCATCCAGGTTGCTGAAGCATTAAAAGCTCAAGGCTTTGATGTAGACCGTCGTCGTATTACTTTCGAAACTGAACCTAAATTTGTTGGCGAATATGTTGCTAACTTAAACTTACACAAAGAAGTTAAAGTTCAGGTTCCTTTCGAAGTAGTTGCTGAATAAGCATTCTTCTAAAGAATCAATAAAAAGTCCCGATGAAAATCGGGACTTTTTTTATGGGGATGACTCGTCCTAAAATAGGTTG
>NZ_DJDT01000167.1 GCF_002432345.1 Pedobacter sp. UBA5917 | reverse complement strand
ACGTTGTCATCCTGAGCGTAGTCGAAGGATCTGCGGGACAAAATATATTATTAAGGATTAAAAATCCTTGGCTCAATAGAAGCATCTGTGGGGCAAAATCTAGTATTAAGGATTAAAAATTCTTAACTCAACAGACGGGATTACAAATCCCGACTAACGAGTAGATTGCCTTATACCTGCAGTTGGCAAGTTTATATTAATTTTCAATCCAGATTGTCATCCTGAGCGTAGTCGAAGGATCTGCGGGCAAACTAATGGATAGCATATAAAATATTTTTATTTTTTCCATTTATAAACCGATATACTATATTTAAAACTTTATACGCTCCAATGAAAAAAATAACAACATTTCGAGAGCGCTTCACTTTTTTAAGCTGTGTATTAAAATAGATTCTTATCACAGAATTTATTATCATAAGGAAATGACAAACAAAAAACATATAAATTTAAAAAGTAACTACAAAAAGTTCTTTTACCTTTTTTTATTTGTTCTCCTAATTGCAGCATATTTCCAGACTGCCTTAAGTTCAATGTTTTCAGACAGTTTGGCTTCCAAAGACCTTAGAAAAGAACTATCAGGATCATGGGTTTTAGTTTCCCATAATCAGTATGCTAAAACTGCATTTATTGGTGGTGATGGCAGCACTATTTCTTTCAGTAAATATTTTTTATCAACCAAAAACAACTTTCTACCGAAACAATATAAGATTAATTACATTTCGTACATGATGGGAGGCAAATTGATTGAATATCAGGCCGCGATTATTTTGTCGAATAGTAGAAAATATGATGAATGGATGATGAATGGATACGCTATTTCAAGTATAAGCAATGATACATTGAAGATGGTTTCAACGAGTATGATTATTGGAAGTGCAAAACCCAGTATTTATACATTTAAAAAAGTTCACGAAAAATAAAGGGGCAATAAGAGTTTTGGTACCGATAATAAATAACTATATCAATATATTTGTGGTTTTAGATATGTTTGATTAAATCGGAATCCAACATAGAAAAACTCTCAGCATTTTCTTTTTCGCATTAAAGTTCACATCAGCACCATTCTGTATATACAAAACCGCCCGTAATCTCTTACAGGCGGCTTATTCTTATTTCTTATTTTGCAGCCATTTGCTGATGGAAAGGGCATTTGCTAATATCTCCCTCCCTCTTTTCGGCAGCAACCGGTGCAGCAACTGCCGGTTTAGAAACCGGTCGTCTGCGGTGCTGATCCTGCGTAAGCGGGAATACTGAGGTAAAAAAGTTAGACCAACCACCTGTACGTACACGCAACAGGTCAAACTGCTCGGGCGAGCCAACGGCCTGGCCATAAGTATCGGGACTAGCTACAGTAATGGTTAAAATATTTGAGGAATGACCTTGGGCAAATTGCTGCATTACTGCTACAATTTTATCGGCAGGGTAGTTTTCGTCGATATTATAATCAGTTGGCGCACCATCGGTCATCATATCGGTACCCTTACCTTCAAAACCGGCCAGCGAAGTTTCGAAACCTGCATACTGGTGATCGATAGGTAAATCCATCGGGCTTGGTGCCGAACTTAAATCGGAAGCTACTGCAGTACCCAATCTACGTCCATCGGCGCTGGCACCGTTCCATGCCCCCATTTCTACATGGTTTTCGAAAGTACCTACCCCCGGCTGGATCTGGATCCCGAAAGGATGCTCTTCCGTACCATAACGTGCGGCCAGGTTTTGCAAAGCACTATACATTTGAGGTAGTGGTTTGGTAAAGGTTTCTACAGAAATCCTCGCGATGCCCTCTACAATGGTATTACCAAAGGTATCGATATCGTGGTGACCGCGCCCATAACGTGGTAAACTCAGGGCAATGTCCCGTAAACGTTTAAAACGATCTGAACGGCCGGTAATACGCGATTCGCCGGCCAAAGTACTGATAAATGGTTCTGTCATTTTATAACCCCAGTCGCAGCATAAACATTCCAAAAGTTCGGGCAATGTAGTTACCGCATTTTTATCATCAAATACCATGGTTTTAATGGCGTACAACGAGTTAATGGCCGAACTTAGCGAAATGTAGCATGGCCCGTAAATGTTGTACTTGGTACCACCGCTGTAAAAATCGAGCCCGCGGCCAAGGCAGTCGTCCATTAATACATTTAATATCGGCGAAGGACAGAATTTGGTATTGGCACCAAAGCCCATCAATTGGCCGTTAAAAGCCTTGCGGTTTAGCAGTTCGAAATGCTGGAAATAGATTTTAACCAGTTCATCGAAACTTTTGATCTGATCGGCCGGTTTCGAATTGAGCGAAACATTTTGTCCGAAAAGATACGATTGCCCTGCCGAAGAATAAGTACGCCCCTGGTTTAAGGCACATTCTAAAGGTTGCAATGTAGAAAAACCGCCCAGCGAAAACCAGTTTTCGCCCGGAAACTGTGGTTCGTAACAGCCATCGCAGGCATAATTTTGTGCTGATTGCATGCTAACGGCCGAATTCCATTTTTTAGTTTCGTAGGCAAGGTTCCCGCCAACATCATCGCCACTGCGGTATAAACCTTCGATAATTTTTTCGTCGTTAAGCAATATCGGGTGTGCACCGCCCGAAAGGATGGCATGTGCTGCCTCTTCCAAAATATCTTTCGGGATATCTTTACGGGTACGCAACGATAAACAAGGTGCATTTAGAGGCAACCTACCCGAAGCACGGATAAAAAGTTTGGTTACATGGTTATAAGCGGGTTTTGATTTCGCAAAATCTTCGGTTCCATCGGCCACGGTTCCACCTACGGTAATCTGCTGGATCCACTGCCCCAATGAAGCACCCTGTGGATATGGCCCTGAAGCTCCGCCCATGGCAAGGTTACCAAAAGGTTGGTGATCTTCCATAAAGATGCGATTCTGCTGCACTTTTTCATCGAGTTTGATATAAAAAGCATCGATAATTTCCTGGGCTTCATCCTCTGTAACATCGCCTTTTTTGTAGAAAGGCTCCAATAGCTGATCCATACGGCCAATGGCTGTAGGTTCGCCATTTAGATGCAGGCACGAGTGTAGGGTAAAAATAAACTGTACGGCTTCTACAAAAGTTTCGGGCTTATCTGTAGCCAGTTTTTTCATACGCTCAGCAATGGCAAGGAGGTTGGCTTTTTCCCATGCCTGTCCTTCGGCCATTTTAGCGGCAGTTTCCCTGGCTAATTTTTCGTAATTGAGGATATACTCGGTAATGCCCTGTAAGGATAGGTAAGAAGAGCG
>NZ_DJDT01000246.1 GCF_002432345.1 Pedobacter sp. UBA5917 | reverse complement strand
GAGCGGAAAAAATATTGGTATTCGTGTCCAAACAATAGGATTTCAGGGAGAAATTTATTGGCCGATGAGTGCGCCGACCAATAGGGTAGTTGTAATCATCAACACCAAAAGTGATACATTTCTTTACATTACTGATATAATTTTTTACATCGAACCTATTTATTTTATATTTGGACACATCCCAAAATATTTTATTAGCATAATTTATATGAATAAAAGATTAGGGAAGATTTTAAAACGATTTAGGCAGGAGAAAGGATTAACACAGCAGGAAGTAGCAGATTTACTTTCAATTAGCAGACCCACCTATATTAAATGGGAGAATGATGTGGGTACTCCAAGTTTTATACATGTTTACATGTTGATAAAAGCCTACAATATTACTTTTGAAGAATTTGTAGAGGATCTGATCGATATTTAAATTTCTCAAATCCTTTTCGGATATTTAATACAGGAAGGATATTCTAATTTAGGATATCCTTCCTTTTTTTTAGATAATGTAGGATATTGCTTACAGGGAAATGCAAAACGATTTATTTTTTATAATGCCCGCCAATATAATTTTTGATCTGATTTTAAGCCAAAATCAGTGTAAATAAGCTTAAAATAGTCCCTTCAAGGCATGTTTGTTCAAATTTGATAGTATTTTAAACAAATTTAAAAGCCTGTTTCTATCCCTAATGCTAAATTCGTTACCGTTAGATGAATGGAAATTGATGAGTAAAATAAATCTCGGATGATTTCCTAAATAACCTTTAAGACTAACCAAATTTGAAAAGGTTTAAAACATCTGGCCGGATAATAATAATTGATGCAGGTTGTAACCAGGCCGGTATCAATAACGGGAAAAACCGAACATTATAAATCAACTAACCAAAATGATTGAAAGTAATTCTGAAAGCTTAACCGAAAGAGATTCTTTTTCAGTTAACCTAAAGCGAAGGCAGTTTTTGCAGTTTGCAGGACTATCTGCATTAGCGATGGGAACAGTAGGCTGTAAAAAAGAAAAAACAGATGGAATTGAGCCTCCTTATGTAAATAGCGATAACACGATTGATTTTAAGGACGATGTAGGACTGTTAAATTATATTTATGCCCTTGAGCAACTGGAAGCAGCATTTTACACAAAAGCTATCGAAAGTTTGCCCGCTAGTTTCTCTCCAACGCAGGTGCTATTCTTTAACGATATTAAACTGCACGAAATTGCCCACCGCGAATTTTTTAAGAGAATATTATCTACAGCTGCAATAGGCAGTTTGGAATTCGATTTTTCATCAATCAATTTTGCTGATGCCGGTTCGGTATTTACTGCAGCCAAAACCTTCGAAGATTTAGGTGTAGCCGCTTACAATGATGCTTTACTGAGGTGTAAAAACGATTATAACCTCATTCTTTTAAGTCAGGTGGCAACCGTAGAAGCACGCCATGCAGCTTATGTACGCAGTCTGGTTGATGCGCTGGGTTTTGCTGATCTGAACGAGCTGGCCGCTTTAGGTGCCGATGCCACCAATGCACTTGATGTTAGTCTGGCTCCGGGTAAAGTTTTAGAGCAGGCCTCGAAATATATCAAAACCAAACTCAACACCATTAATCTTTAAACCGCCATTATATGAATATTTTAAATATCCTTACCGAGATAGAAAAAATTGATGGCAGGGTTTACGAAAAATTTAGTCCGCGCCGTGCCGCCCTAAAAAACTTTATCGGCTTTGGTAAAAAAGTAACTTTGGCTGCAATGCCGCTAACATTAAGTGGTATTTTTCAAAAAGCTTACAGCCAAACCACAGCCAATAGTGTCACGGTTGATTCGCTTAATCTACTTTTGGCATTGGGTTATATGCAGTTCCAGTTTTATAATAATGCCATCACCACTACACCAAATTTAATTCCTGCAACCGATAAACCCATTATCAATACCCTTCGCGATCAGGAACAGGCACACATCAATGTACTCATCAAAGCCATCACCGATCTGGGAGGGGTTCCACGCGCATCTATGCCTTATGCCAATTTCGATTATACTAAGGTAAATGCTAATGTAACCACCAATTACGGTACGTTTTTGCGCACCGCTGTGGTGCTCGAAGATTTAGGAGAAAGGGCTTATAAAGGGCAATTGGTTTCACTAATGGGTACTTCGGCCTTAGCGCTGGCAGCACGTATACAAACTATAGAAGCTCGCCATTCGGCCCAATTAAGACAAATGGTTAATAAATTGCAGATCGCAACCTTAAAATACCTGCGCCCATGGGTGAGTATCCGCAGGAATGATGCCGATGGAACCGATCTATTACCTATAACTGGCAACGATTCGATGATTGGCACCTTAAACCCCGTTTACGATATCGATACAGGACTTTTAAACAGGGAAACGAAAACCATACAGGCCGGTATCGAACTGATTGGTATAGGCGGAAATACCAATTTAACTGTTGGCCCCGCTTCGGAAGCTTTCGACGAATACCTTTTAACGGCTACGGTAAAAACCGCTGCCAATTTATTCATCAAGGCTGCATTTCAACTTAAATAATCATTCAAAATGAAACGAATTATACTTATATTTTTATTGTTGGTTTCTTTCCATGCACTTTATGCACAGGAAGTAATTACAGTAAGCGGTGTGGTGAGGGATGGGGGCAATCAACCTATGCCCGGTACAACCATATCCGAAAAAGGAACCAACAATAAGGTGGTTTCCTCCAATAACGGTGCTTACCAGATCAAGGTAAAAGCTAATGCTACTTTGGTGTTTTCGTATCTCGGGTCTAAATCGGTAGAAATGCTGGTGAAAAACCGGACGAATATCGATGTGAAACTGGTTGACGACGAAAATAACCTCAATGAAGTAGTGGTTGTTGGTTACGGAACACAAAAACGCAGCGATTTAACAGGTTCAATTTCATCAGTAAAAGGCGACGAACTGGCTAAAAGTCCGGTGCAGAATGTAGCCTCAGCATTGGTTGGTCGTGTGGCTGGTTTGCAGGTTGCTGCCGATGATGGTTCTCCAGGAGGAAGTCCGGCCATTACCCTGCGCGGCGGAGGATCTATCACCCAGAGCAACGAACCGCTTTATGTTATTGATGGAGTGCCCCAAACCGACGGACTTAACTTTCTTGATCCCAACGATGTAGAAAGTGTTGATGTATTAAAAGATGCCTCTGCAACTGCTATTTATGGTGCCAGAGGTGCCAACGGAGTAATTTTGGTAACCACTAAACAATTAAAACCCGGCAAACTCACCATCAGTTACGATATGTATTACGGAGCCAAAAAGGCCAATAAATACATCCCGGTATTGGATGCTTACGATTTTAATGTACTGGTTTACGAAAGGTTTTTAAACAACCCTACGCTTTTGGCAGGTGTAGAAAATACTTTTGGCAAATTTGCCGATTACCATGCCAATTATGATAACAGGCCGGGCAATAACTGGCAGAAAATTATGTTCGGTGATTGGGTAAATACCCAGTACAACAAGTTTAGCATTGCCGGTGGACAGGGAGAAACCCGTTTTAACCTTTTTTATTCGAATAATAAAGATCAGGGCATTGTACAACCTGGTGGATCGAATAAAAACGTAGCGAAACTGAGCCTTTTGCACAATATCAACAAAAAGATAAAGTTGAGTGCCATTGTGAACTATAGCGACCAAAAAACAACGGGGTTTGGTACGCGTGATGGCAGCGACCGTTTTAATACTTTAATCAGCTTTTTTCAATACAGACCTACTGGCGGCATTGGTTTAAGCGACGAGGATTTTGCAACACTTGATAACGACCCAACGGTTGATGTAAACCAGATTCCGTTGCAAAACCCTAAAACAAGTGCCGAATCAACCCAAAAAGAATCGCTCAACCGTACTTTAAATCTCAATACAGCTATTGATTATAACTTTGCGAACCATTTTACCTACCGCGGATTGGTTTCGGGAAAAATATCGGGTACAAAAGATAAACTATTTAACGATTCGCGCTCTGTACTGGCCAAAAGGAGCGGTGGCGCATTCGGTTCGTTAACCCAAACCGATATTACCGGTTGGAACTACAGCAATACCGTTACCTACGATAATACTTTTAATAAAAGTCATAAAGTATCTGTTTTATTAGGTCAGGAGCAGCTTTACACCGATAGGGAAGCTTTTAGTGCGAGTAACAGTAAATTTCCGGGCGTAAACCTTGGCTTGGATAATATTTCACTGGGTACTACGCCAGGCATTCCAACATCTTTTGCCGAAGCAGAAAGTATGCTTTCTTTCTTTTCGAGGGTAAGTTATGCCTATAAGGACAAATATCTTTTTAACGCTACGGTACGTGCGGATGGTTCTTCTAAATTTGGCGATAACAACAAATGGGGCTATTTCCCTTCAGCCGCATTTGCCTGGCGGGCAATTAACGAACCTTTCTTAAAGGACATTAAATTCCTGTCTGACGCGAAATTACGTTTGAGTTATGGTACTTCCGGTAATAACCGTATTCCCAATTATTTAATGCTGAGTCAGCTGGCTACCGGAAATTATCCTTTAAACAATACCAATAACATTACAGTTTATCCGAATAATATTGAAAATAAGAACCTGAAATGGGAAACCACCAAATCATTCAACATCGGTTTAGATCTAGGTTTCTTCAAACAACGTATTGCATTAACCATCGAAGCTTACGATAATCGCACCAAAGATTTGTTGTTAAATACCCAGATTCCTTATACCAGTGGTTTTGCAAGTCAGTTTTTAAACATCGGGGCTACCTCAAATAAAGGATTGGAACTTACCTTAAATACCGTTAATGTGAAAACCAGCAGTTTTTTATGGAACAGCACCCTTACTATGTCGCTAAATAAAAACAAAGTGCTGGCTTTAAGCAATGGCGAAGATTTTAGGCTAAGCAACAGCTGGACATCCCAAACCGATTACCTGGTGCAGGTTGGCAGCGCACTCGGCCAGATGTACGGTTACCGCTCGAACGGGGTTTACCAGGTAAGCGATTTCAATTACAATCCTACAAATAACACGTATACCTTAAAACCGGGTATTCCTGTAGACGTGAATTATGCCGCCCAGCCGGGCTTTTTAAAACTGGTTGATTTAAATGGCGATGGGGTGATCAATCCATCCGACAGAACAGTAATCGGAAACGGTATCCCGAATTTTATAGGTGGTTTTAACAATACTTTTTCTTACAAAGGTTTTGATTTAAGTGTTTTTATCAACTGGGCAACCGGTGGAGATGTATATAACGCAAACAGGTTGCAGATGAGCACCAATGTAAGTGCAAACGTAAATACCTTGGGTTATTTTAAAGACCGTTGGACAACTATTGATGGCGG
>NZ_DJDT01000191.1 GCF_002432345.1 Pedobacter sp. UBA5917 | reverse complement strand
TTACCCAGGAAGAAGGCAGGGTGATTTCGAAAGCGCCCAAAAAAGAGGCGGCGAAAGCTACCAGCAAAAGGAAAAAGAAAAAGTTGAATATACCGTTTGTGGAGAGACTATTCAGCGCATCGGCCCCAAAAATTACGGTTACCAGCAACCCAAGTACTACGTAAATAAGGATAATGAAAAAACCATACAGTGCTGCACGGCTAAACGCTTTTCCTTTTTCCGATCCTTTGGTAAAAAAACTAACGGTTAAGGGCAGCATGGGGAAAATACATGGCATCAGCAATGCCGCCAAACCGCCCACAAAGCCCGCAATAAAAATTCCCCATAAGGTTTTATGGGCCTCTTTTGTTTGGATTAAGGTTTTTTGAGCAGTTGTGGGTACGTTAGTTGTTGTTTTCGAAGTAGAATCGTTTTTTTTAACCGTATCGGTAACTGTTTCAGGCTTAATCTCGGTAAAAGTGAGACTGTTGGTATCGGTGCTGTTCTGTGCATATCCACTTAAGGATATGGCACAAAGCAACAGCAACCCGAGACAGATTTTCTTTAAGGATATCATATGCTCTGCTCCGCTTATTTTACAGGAATGTTAAAATCTACCTGTTCGGGCGGCAAACATTGTTTATCATCGCATACCATAAATTCTACATTGCCGTTAACGGTTGCAGTTTTACCTTTTAGCTTAATTTTTTGCTGAAACACTACCGATTTTCCAAAATAACTTACATTCATTTTAAAGGTAGATTCGTATTTAGTAACCGCTTTTGGTTCGGTTGTAGTACCAACTAAAGTGTATGTGCTTGATGATGGGAAGGTAAAAGTAGTTTTAACCGGACCGCCTTCTTTAACAAACTGCGAGTATAAGTGCCATCCCTGATCTATTGTGGCTTTGATAAAAACCGTTGCGGTTGTTGCACCTGTTTTTTTTGCTGCATAGCTCCAGGTAACGGGTTTTAAGATCTGGCTGTGTGCGGCAAGGCCGGTTAGGCATAAAGCCCAGAATAAAAAAGTAATTTTTTTCATGTTGTGGTTTGTTTGTTTATGGTTGTTGATTAGTGTAATCTGCTAAAAGCCTGGTAATCGATAAAATCTACTTCGGGTGTAATGTAGCCTGCTTTAACAGGTTCTTCCCTCATGAGGTCGGTACTGAGGTATTTCTTGTTGCTATCCGAAAATATGGTGACCACGCAACTGTGCGCGCCAATTTTTTGCTGTTGTTTTATGGCTCCTATAACATTTGCACCAGATGATATGCCTACTGCGAGGCCTAGTTTTGAGGCCAGTTTCTGTGCCATTAATATCGCATCGCCATCGTTCACCTGTACCACTTCGTCCAGTTCGTTCAGCTTAACAATATCGGGTATAAACTCATCAGAGATACCCTGTATCCTATGGCTGCCAACTTTGTAGCCCGTGGTTAGTGTAGGCGATTCTGCCGGCTCCAGTGGATGTATTTTAATGGCTGCATTCTGCTTTTTTAAAAAATTCCCAACGCCCATAATGGTTCCGCCTGTACCTACGCCGGCAACAAAAGCATCGGGTGTAAGGTTTTTTAAACGCAGCTGTTCCCATATTTCTTTTCCGGTAGTTTGTTCGTGCGCTTCCGGGTTGGCGAGGTTTTCGAACTGTTTGGGTAGAAAAACATCAGGGTTGTGTTCGGACATAAATTCGGCCAGTTTAATGCTGCCGATAAAGCCGCCTTCTTCTTTGCTCACCAGGATAATTTCGGCACCCAGGCTTTTAATAATATCCATGCGTTCTTTACTCAGCCAGTTGGGCATAATAATGGTAACAGGATGCCCCAGTGCCTTACCTATAGCAGCAAATGCAATCCCCGTATTGCCGCTGGTGGCCTCAACAATTTTATCCCCTGCTTTGATTTTACCCTCTGCATAGGCCTTTTGTAAGGTATAAAGCGCCATTCGGTCTTTAATACTGCCGGTTAAATTATAATGCTCACATTTTACATAAATCAGTCCTTTTTTACCCTGATAAGTATAGGAAAGCTCCAGCATTGGTGTATTGCCGATGAGCATCGAAAGATGTTCAAACTTATCCTGAAGCGCAGTATGAGAACTTACCATTGACATCATATATTAAAGCATTAAAGCGTTTATGTTTGGTTATGATTAATTACGGTAAAAGTCTATAATGTATATTGTTTTGTCAATACAATGGTTTATTTCCTTAAATTTTCTGTTATATTGCGTAATAATTAGTTGAATTTTCATTTTTAAGCTGTTTAGGTAACATCAATTATAATTTTTTTCAACTCATCAAAAATGGTACAGGGAGATTTAGATAAGGTAGATGTGCAGATATTGAGGCTTTTACAGCAGGATGCTTCTTTTACCAACAAAGAAATTGCTTTAAAGCTCCATAAATCCATTGCAACGGTGCACGAGCGGATCAGGCGTTTAAAGGAACAGGGCTATATTAAAAAGATTGTGGCCATCCTTGATCGGAAGAAAATAGACCGGAACCTGATCGCATTTTCGCATGTATTGCTCAAAGAACATACTGCAGACACGCTTGTAAAGTTTGAAACAGAGGTTTCAAAATTCCCTGAAGTGATGGAATGTTTGCAGATGACAGGTGCGCACGATTTTATACTCCGGATAGCAACCCGGGATATGGATGCTTATCATGAGTTTTTACGTAATAAACTGGCCACATTACCCAATATTACCACGGTACAGAGTTATTTTGTGCTTTCGGAACCAAAAAGTGAAACAGCCTATCCGATTTAGAAGGGGTAAAGAATTACCTGTATTGGCTTAAGAACGAAATGGGCTGGTTAAAAAAATACAAATTATCTTTTTGCGTAGGTTCATTCCTTAATGCCTACGATATTTTAGGCAATGAATCAGGCATCGGTTATAAATGCACGCAAGTTTTACAAATTATTAAAAACACATTTTAATGAAAAAGATTAAAATCGAAATTCAAAACTGCAGTAATGAGAGGATGTCAATCCATAAGGAGCCAGAGGCCATAGAAGGATTTATTAATGTACGCGATAAAGTTGAACTTGAAACCAATGATGAAGAAGACAATATTTCAATTAATGTAGGTAAGAATGATGACGGAACAATTTATATCCAGATATGGGATGCTCGAAACACAAGCTACACCATATATCATAATGGCAAAGATATGTTTGAAGCATATTTATAGTAGAAAGCTATGGTGTTGGGAGAGCCTCTAACTGGTTTTAACGTCTTGCTACAACCAAAATGTAACTTACATAACACAGTTTAACACAATATTGGACTTTGTTTATCCAGAAACTGATTTACAGAGAAAAACAAAATTAAATGGCCATATTTTCAGATTTATCAAGTAATTTTCAGCTAATCGATTACTCTCCAACTCATGGTCAATTGTTGATCAGGTGTTTAAAGAATAAGCAGCGGGATTATAATATCGACATTATTTTTAAAGGGGTATTACATATTTTAATACCTGTGGTATTTAATGGGATAGAAATCGCCGCGGCTGAAATAAATGAGGATAATGGGTATCTCGTAGCTAATTATGGTTTCAAAATATCTGGAGATTATCGGATTTTTTCTATTACGGATACAAAAAGTAAAATATATTATTTAAATGCGATGTGTTTTGGAGTTTATCATAATAAATTAGATAGCCTTGAGACAAGCATTGGAAGATATGATATGGACAGTTTGGGAGAAAATATTTTATGGTATGCCGATTAAGATGCCTTGGATGTTTACTTTGTAATTGGCTATCATGATAAGGCCAGCAGAAATATTGGACTCTCAGTGATTAACAATACCTCTAAAGACATCTATATGAACACCCTTTTTTATTAACAAAGGTTGGAAGGTGTTAATACAATTCTTAAAGTAAAAAGAGTCCAGGTTAATATTGGATCAGCTAACGGAAATGCGCTAAATATTTTTAATTCGAACATTTAAAGTTATACATGAATTTAGAATTTGATTCATTAGTGAAAAAATTATATTCCGGAACTATTGTTAAGGAAGAATTCGTTAAATTATATTTTAATGGAAAAATACCTTCAGAGCATGATATTTTAGATTTAATTGCATATGCAATTTCAATTAAGGATAGTAGATTAATAGAAGAGGTTGTAGTTTTATTATATACCGGATATTTTAAAACAGAATCTTTTTTATTAGTCTTATGTGGATTACTTAGCGCGCATTGGCATATCAAGCACGAGGATATTGTTACACTGTTAAAGGAAATAAAGTCACCTAAAGCGGTGAACTGTTTATATAGTGCAGTAGAACTTCGCTTTGCCTATCTTGATTATGATGATACTTATCAATTTGCCCGGAAGTGTATTAAGGCATTATCAGTAATTGGAGATGAAAACGCAGTTGAAAAGTTAAAATTGCTTACAAATAGCAAGATTCCTATAATTGGAGAATATGCAGAGCGAGAATTGCGGAACAAAGGTGTACTTTAACTTTGAATAGTCTTACTTTATCTTCTCTTATCTGGCGCAAGTTTTCGTGGTTAGCGCAAATGGGGTAGAAGCTCCCTGCCTGTGAAAACAGGCTATTATACCCCTGTATTCAAATGGCATAATTATCCATCATTATGATCAGTTTATGCATTTTTAACCTGCATCGCAAGTGATAATTTAAGGTAACCAAATTTAAACCGATAATATGAGCACTGTTTCTGCAATGCAGATTTCAAAATACTGTTTTGGACAGAATTTAAGTGGTTTTTTCTTTCTGCGGGTAGCTGCTTTGTACATCGGATCGCATAAAAATAGCTGCATACCTATAAAAAGATCCACATATATTTAATTAACCCTTAAACAACCAAATCATGTTAAAAAAATCACTTTTAGTAATTTTATTGCTGCTTAATGTTTCAGTGGCGCTAAATGCAAAAACCGGAGTACCGGCAGTTAAAAACCGTCCTTTTTTTGCCTGTACTTTCACCCCGAACAATTCGAATCTTTCATATACTTATGGACCAGGTTCTTTTAGTTTAACCAGTGTAAACTATGCTGCTACTTATTTTGGAAGCAACCCCTATTCGCAGGGACAGTGGGAGGTTGGTGTGGTAATAGGCTCTGTAGATTGTCACCCTTCTACCTATATATATGGAAGAAAGCTACAGGCAGATGGCCGTTTGATGGAGACCGGGATTACCGCTTCAGGTTATGTTGTGGTAAAATGGGTTTCAGGTCCATTAATGCCATCCAACCCGATGACTTATGCTATTGAAATGGGTAATGTAAACATATCAAGCACCGGAGGCTAGGTATTTATCATTCCGTTATATTGTTCCTGATCTTACTATAGGTATATTAAAAAACCGCTTTGAATTCATAAGTCAAAGCGGTTTTCTTATTAATTGTTAAATAATTTAAACTTAGTTGATCGCGAAGTATTCCCAGCCCGAAGCGGTTGCACGGGTGCAGGTCATGGCCTGGGTGCCATTTTCACTCGAAATGTACCTTCCATTGTTCCCTCTTAATGCTATTTTTCCATCTGCAGCAACAATCCAGTCAAATTTTTCCCAGTCGCCTATCGTTGGCCTGCTACAGGTAATGGCCTGTGTTCCGTTTTCAGAAGATACGTATTTGCCCATGCTTCTTAAAGCTACTTTGCCACCACCGGCATCTATAACGGTAAACCTTTCAGTTGATGTAGCTGTAGTTGTAGTACAGGTCATGGCGGCTGCACCATTCTGTCCGCTCACAAATTTATTGTTGAAACCTTTCAGCGAAATTACCGTACCAAATGGAATGTTCGATCCACCGTTATTTACGCGGTCAACAAGTGTGGTATAAATGGCACTTAGTAACGAATTACCGCCGGTTGCATCTGCATTCAAGTCCCAGATCATGATACCGCCTGCCTGGTCGTAAGCCAGGTTTGCCTTACTTTTTATCGTAGGGATACCATTGTAACCTACATTGCCGAAAGTATCGGAATTCGGACTTCCGCCCTGGGCCAGAATGTCTTTGTAATCTACATAAGAATTAGACGAGCGGCCATAGAAAGGCACACCAAGCGTAGTTTTTGCGACAGAAAGTCCGCGGCCCTGCCAATAGTTGATAGAACCCACGGCATAATTATAGGTAGAGTGATTGGCACCACCACCATCGTAAGCCATTAAGTTTAAAAAATCTACAGCATTGAAAACTGCATTTTGGATACTAGCGCCACCTTCCGAAACCACGGCTGCGGTAAGTAACTTTCCGTTATTATGAAGTTGCGTGCTCAACTGTTGCATCAGGAGCGTAAAGTTATTGGCCGAAGCGCCATTATTCGGGTATTCCCAGTCAATATCAACTCCATCAAGGTTGTACTGGTTTACCAGGTTCATGATGTTGTTGGTAAAATTGGTGCGGTAAGTTGCATTTGCGGCAAAAGCTTCAAAAGCACTGTCGTCTCCATTGTTCCATCCGCCTACAGCAATTGATACTTTTACACCTGCCGCATGAGCTGATGTTACCAGACTTTGCAGTTTAGATGGATTAGGTAACGCCTGCAATCCTCCGGTCGACGTTGGCAGGATAAAAGCATAATTTACATGGGTAAGTTTACTGAACTGGATCTGGTTAACCGCCCCAGCCCATGATGGCATGTAGCCAACTACCCTAAACGATGAACCCGGGATAAGCTCAGTAGTGGCAGCTTCCTTTTTTTGCTCGTTAAGCGATTGCTGATCCGTAACGATTTCCGACTTTTTACAGGAATAAAGAACGGTTAGGGCCAGCAGGGTGCCAAGCCATGTTTTTGTTGCATTTCTCATAAGATTTAATTAATTGGTTAGTGATTTATTTTGGTTATTTATTTGCTAATGCCCAAACGATAAGCATGCTTTGGATTTAGCTAAAGCGCATAATTCCCTTCTCACCACGCAATTAATGATGCTCTAATAGTTTAGTTCCAGTACCTTATCAAAAACCAAAGTAATATTATTATTCATTGATTGTGGTATTAATATTACGTAATAGTATGATATGTTTGTTTTTGACTAGTTCTAACGATTGAAATAATTCGGTGTTAGTTAGCATGGGGCAGAGTGTTTGGCGCATGGCGCTAAGCGATTGACAGCAGTTACCACTTCAGCGTAACCTTGTTCTGAATATTTGGGAGTCTAATGACCAATGACCAATGAACCAATTGTCCTAATACAACAGTTAAGCAATTAACCAGTTATGGATAGTCCACAGTCTTGAGTTCTGAGTCGAATGACTAATGACCATTAAACAGTTTCCAGTTGGCAGTTTACAATTAACAATTTAACAATCCTGCAATTAAACAATTAGCCTGCTTGCACAGTTAACCCCCTGAGCGTAGTCGAAGGGTAAACAATTAACCAGTTAACCAACAAATAAATCAATTCTAATCCCATTTTAAAGTAATTATCAGAATTTGTTCATAAAGTAAATCAACAGTTATAAGCATAGATTAAAGTTTTACTTTTATGCCTCGCGGAATTAATTCTTAGTAGAAACCGTAAACATTAGTTAAAGCAAAAGCCTTTCAGGATTGAAAGGCTTTTGCTTTTTTTAATTATATGTTACGTTATGCTAAAAACCTAAACCAAGAGTAAAACCCCTTACTGCCGTAGTAATAGTTGCCCCTGCCGTTGCTGCTCCGCTGGTTAAGTTTACCGAGTATAATTTCTGTACACCACCAACGGTAAATATACCATAGGCAAGTCCGCTTGTACCGCCGATATCGAAACCACTGTTTGCTTCAACATTTATGCCCAAAGGACCTACATCAACTAAAGTACCGTTGTTTGGCGGATCTTGTTTATATAAGCGATCGCCTGTCGAATCGATATCAAATAATACAGTTGTTGTAGCACCTGCAAAGTTATTGGTGTAGGCTGCACCTGAAATCGATGCGCTGGCTAACGAAATAGAGCCATCAACCGTTAATGCGCCATCATTTGGGTTTACCCTGAAATTCTGTCCGGTATTTCCAACTATTCTGATACGATCAACAGTTGGGTTAAAATCTATACCAACCTGGCTTGCCGTTAATAAAGTTGTTAAAGGTCCGGTTCCCACCATCGCAGCTGCGCCTGATGATGCGTTTATAGTATATATCCTGCTGGTACTTCCAATGGCATATAACTGTCCATTTAAAGGACGGATATCTATACCTAAAATACTTTCTCCTGCCTGTATACCTGTAATCGCTTTAACCACAAGCATCGGCGTAGCTGCTGCAGGATTGAAGATCAACAATTCGTTACTGTTCGATACTGCATAGGCAACAGGTTCGGTCGGAATAGCCAGGCCGGTAATCTGTTGATCTACATTGCTTATTTTTGAAGCTTTTCCCGAATTTAAGTCAATTAAATACAGGCCCGATTTGCCACCAACAGTTAAAGCTGCCAACGCTGCGGTGCCATCAGGATTAATATCGAAACCGCCGCTATCTTCAACATCAAAACCAAGGCTCCCTACTTCAACCAATTTTCCATCATTTGGTGGATCTTGTTTATGAAGCTTATCATTTGCTACATCGATATCAAAAAGTATCGTAGTGCTGGCTCCGGCTTTATTTTGTGTGTAAGCGGCAGATGCAACTTTGGCATTGCTAATTCCATTAATAATACCATCTGTTGCAGCTACTGTTCCTGTTTCAGGGTTTAAACGTAAATTTTGTCCTGATGAAGTTATTAAACGGATCCGGTCTACCGTAGGGTTAAAATCGAAAGCAACCGAAGTGCCGCTTAAGGTAGGGGTAAAGGGGGCTGCAGAAATTGATCGGGCTGCTCCTGTTTTCTGATCAATTACATATAAGCGGCTGGTGCTTCCTACGCCATATAATTGGCCTGTTGCCGGACGGAAATCTATACCTAAAATGGTTTCACCGGTTTGCAATCCCGAAATGCTCACCTGCGAGGTTACAGTATTAGGGTTTTTGGCATTAATCAAAAGTAATTTGCCATCTGCTGTAAGGGCATAAAAGTTAATATCCGGTCCAGGAGTAAGTGTTTCTTGTTCAGGACCATTATTGCGGTCTTTTTTGCAGGCAGAAAATAAAATAGGGATCATAATAGCCAATAGGGCCACTATGATTAAGTGTTTAGTTTTAATCATGTTGTGAATTTTAATTAAGAAAATTAAGTTGGGGTTAAGCGTTTAAGCTTGCTTTGGGGGATATTTTAATGTTTGAAGGGGGCATTTAACAAGTCGGTAATCGCCAGAAAACAATTTGTTTTTTACGATGGCTATACTCAGAAAATGGATTTTTATTAAGCCGTTGGAAATAAAATCTTCCAATTTAATTTTTTCTTCCGCCCGTTCATCATTTTCTTCAGTCTCGGGTTTTTCTGATTTACTATTGTTTTCTTTTAGAGTTTCCTTTGCAACTTTTGGTAAAGCAACGGCAGATACTGCTATTCTTCCCGCAAAAGCGATGAGGAGAATGAGTACAATTAGAAGCCTTTGATAAAGGGATGCCATTTGCCTGACTTGATTTTTAAGGGGAATTAACAACATATACGATAAAAAAACTTCCTTAGATTTTTTAAGAATAATATATTTAATTATGGATATTGTGAGACGGAAAATGGACAATGAGCAACTTGTAGATTATATTGTATTAGAGAATTTCTGCACAAACGTTTGTTTTGGACGATGGATAGATAATTTTTCTTAATTGTTGGTTTAATGTTAACCGATTTTATAAGATTTTGTGCAATCTTTGCATTGATGTTAATCCGTTGTGGATGTGGGGTTTTTAAAGCGGTGTATGGTTTATCAGTCAATTTTAAATTAAAACGCTAATCGTCTTATGCAACCGGTAGATAAAAATATAGAACCTGTTTTTTACCTGATTTACAATAGTATAGAAAGTAATCCTTGTGATGCGGGCATGTTAAAGACCTTACTCGATCAAAGTAGGGATTTTAATAAACAAAATGATATTACAGGCATATTATTATATGTAAAGGGACAAAAAATCACCAAAAGCAAAGGGAGGTTTATGCAATTGCTCGAAGGGGAGGAGCGGATTGTACGCAAACTTTATAAAAAAATAACCAGCGATACCCGTCACTGGGCAATAACCTTATTGCAGATCGGGAAATATGATGAACGCATCTTTAACGAATGGAGTATGGGTTTTGAAGATTCTGATAATGATACCTTTCGTTCTGCAGACGGACATTTTAATCTGAATGATATTATCGAGCATTGCAACAGATCAGCACCTTCTGATGTACCATTGCAGTTTCTGCGGAGTTTCTATAACGAAGGAAGTTAAGCTTAAGTTAAATAAGCCTAAAGCCCAAGGCCGACACCGGCAATATTGAATAATCTTTTCTGTATTTTAATTAATGGGACTAATTCATTGACTAACTTATCGGTACTATTGTAGAAAAAATCTGGGTATCTTCCAGTAAATGATCTTTTGGCCTTTGCTGTAATCAATTCTACCGAAAACCCAAAGCCATCATGCACGATAGGATATCCTTTTTTGGTATCGTAGCCCCTCTGTTTAGCCAGTCTGATTATTTCTGTTTCATCTAAACTCCGGCAGGTAAACAAACCCTCCGTTTTTAACTGGTTAAATTGGTTTTCAATATCGAATGGCTGTAGTGGCATAATGTCTATTCTCATGCTTGTAATTGCCCTTTTCTTTTTGTACTTCCTTGTAATATCATTAAAAGAAATTTTATTCGCCTGCCATTTTTTGTTTTTATAGCTTATTAATAATAATCCCGAATTATCATGAATGCCATCGAAAGGTTTTATGGCAAACCATAAACGTAATTGAAATTCGGGTTTATCAAATATTTTTTTCGGTAGAAACTTCATGAGCCTTTCATTGCTCAGTTTGACTTTTGGATCATTCTTGAAATCAAATTTTTCCTGGGCTTGCGTAACGCTGGTTGTAAAAAATAATAAGAGGAGTATACCTTTTTTAAACATAATAACAGCTTTATTTGATGATGGCCTAATCTATGGGATTCCATAAGTTGATTGTTTTTATTGTACTGCTGCTCAAACCAATTGCAGTATGATGCCAAGGGTGTGATATCCAATCAAAATGGATTTGGAAGTTTAACAGGATCAACAAAAACAGTAGTGTAAATCCTACTTCTTTAAAACAAAAACAACCATTTAACAGTTATTTTCGTATTAATGGTACGGTCCCATTCAGTACATATCTGTTTGTTATTGATAATTGTCTGGCTAAATTGTTAAATGATGTCACGTTCTTTTTGTTTTTCTGTCAAAACTTGTAAATTGCCTAAGTAAAAAGCAACAAATTGTCAGTTATTCGAATCGAAGAAATCCTTACAATAAACCGACAAAATGATATTTTAAAAGGCGGCAATCAATAAAATTCCCTTTTAAAACCTATAAAACAGTTATTACGTAGATAGATATATATTTATAGGAACGATATTCAAACCGAATTTTTTAGGATGGTGGATATGAATACTGCCTTTTATCCACCTATATGGCGCAATTGTTGATAAAATAAACAAAATGGTACAGTCGCTTTTTATAATTTATTTTATAGTTTAGGGACGTAGCTGTTAAGAAAGGTATTATGGAAGCAAAATTTTCACCACAGGTTAAAGATGTAATCTCTTTTAGTAGGGAGGAAGCGCTCCGCTTAGGGCACGATTACATCGGAACCGAGCATTTATTATTGGGCCTCATCCGCGAAGGCGATGGTATGGCTATAAAAATTTTACGATCGTTAGGGGTTGATACCGGTAAATTGCGCCGCTCAATTGAAGATGCCGTTCGCGGTACTTCGAGTGTTACAGTAAACTTAGGCAATATTCCATTAACAAAACAGGCAGAAAAAGTTTTAAAAATCACTTATTTAGAAGCTAAAATATTTAAAAGCGATTTAATTGGCACCGAACATTTGCTGTTATCGGTTTTGAGAGATGATGACAACATCGCCTCGCAGATCCTTTTACAGTATGGCGTTACTTATGATGTTTTTAAACAGGAGGTTGAAGTGAATAAAAATGGTTTTAGAGACGATATCTCAAACAGCGCTTCAACTGGCGGTGATGACGATTATCGTGAAGAAGAAAGCTTTAGTACACCGAAGAAGGTTTCAGATATTAAATCTAAAACCCCGGTTCTTGATAATTTCGGTCGCGATTTAACCAAAGCCGCAGAAGAGGGCCGTTTAGACCCAATCGTAGGCCGCGAGAAAGAAATCGAGCGTGTATCGCAGATTTTATCCCGCAGGAAAAAGAACAATCCGATTTTGATCGGTGAGCCAGGTGTTGGTAAATCGGCAATTGCCGAGGGCTTGGCCCTTCGCATTGTACAGCGTAAAGTTTCGCGTGTGCTTTTTGGCAAACGTGTGGTTACGTTAGATCTTGCATCGTTGGTGGCCGGTACAAAATACCGTGGCCAGTTCGAAGAACGTATGAAGGCCGTGATGAACGAGCTTGAAAAATCGACCGATGTAATTTTATTTATTGATGAGATCCACACCATTGTTGGTGCAGGTGGTGCATCAGGATCGTTAGATGCATCTAATATGTTCAAACCTGCTTTGGCAAGGGGCGAAATACAATGTATCGGTGCTACAACTTTAGACGAATACCGTCAGTACATTGAAAAAGATGGCGCTTTAGACCGTCGTTTCCAAAAAGTAATGGTTGAGCCTGCTACACCGGATGAAACCATCGAAATTTTAAGCCGTATTAAAGATAAATATGAGGAACACCACGGTGTAACTTATACCCAGGAAGCTATTGAAGCCTGTGTTACTTTAACATCGCGTTATATTTCTGACCGTTTCTTACCTGATAAAGCCATTGATGCTTTAGATGAAGCCGGTTCGCGTGTTCACTTAACCAACATTCATGTTCCTCAGAACATTATCGATATCGAGGCTAAAATCGAAGATATCAAGTTGGAGAAAAACAAGGTTGTACGCAGTCAGAAATACGAAGAAGCCGCAAAACTCCGCGATACAGAGAAAAATTTAATTGAAGAATTAGATAAAGCTAAAGCAGAGTGGGAAGCGGAAACCAAAACCAAACGTTACGAAGTATCAGAAGATAACGTAGCTGAGGTGGTTTCGATGATGACCGGAATCCCTGTTCAACGTGTTGGACAAACAGACAGTGCAAAACTGTTGAACATGTACGATAAGGTGGCCGAAAAAATTATCGGTCAGGATGATGCGATCAAGAAATTGACCAAAGCTATCCAACGTACAAGAGCTGGATTAAAAGATCCAAAAAAACCGATCGGTTCATTTATTTTCCTGGGTCCAACCGGGGTAGGTAAAACCGAATTGGCAAAAGAACTGGCCCGTTTCATGTTCGATAGCGACGATTCGTTGATCCAGATCGACATGAGTGAGTACATGGAGAAATTTGCGGTATCACGTTTAGTGGGTGCGCCTCCGGGATATGTGGGTTACGAAGAAGGTGGACAGTTAACTGAAAAAGTTAGAAGAAAACCTTATGCTGTAATCTTATTGGATGAAATTGAGAAAGCCCATCCGGATGTATTCAACATCTTATTACAGGTTTTGGATGAAGGACAGTTAACTGATAGTTTAGGCCGTAAAGTTGATTTTAGAAATACGATCATCATTATGACTTCCAACATAGGTGCACGTCAGCTAAAAGATTTTGGTCAGGGTGTTGGATTCTCTACCTCAGCGAAAACAAATCAGGCCGATTCTCACAGCCGTGGCGTAATCGAAAGTGCTTTAAAACGTGCTTTTGCCCCTGAGTTCTTAAACCGTGTTGATGATGTAGTCGTATTCAATAGCCTGGGTAAAGAAGAAATCTTCAGGATTATCGATATCGAGTTAAAAGCTTTATTCGGTCGCGTTCATACCCTGGGTTATGATATCGCATTAACGGATAACGCAAAAGATTACATCGCAGATAAAGGTTTCGACAGTAATTTTGGAGCCCGCCCTCTAAAAAGAGCGATTCAGAAATACCTTGAAGATCCGATTGCCGAAGAAATTCTTAAAGGTGAATTAACCGACGGGGATGTACTTGAAATCGATTATGATAAAGCTACTGAGCAGATTCTGATCGCACATAAAAAAGGCGAAAAGAAAAAAGAAGAGCCAAAACAGGAAGAAGATTCTTCTAAATAAAATCAGAAACTCCCGATGAAAATCGGGAGTTTTTTTGTTTAAGGTAGATGGGATAAGTCTAATATTGATCTGTTTTTGCCTGTAAAAAGGATAGATAGAAATATTTTTTTCAGTAAAAACGTCGTATCTTTCATTAAACAAACTTAAAATGAAGTCTATCTTATTTCCAATAATGTGCATGGCGCTTTGCTGTGCCTTATCCTGTAAAAAAGGGTCCGATTCCAATACACCGGAAACAAATGCCAAAACGTTTAAAATAGAGATTTCTACAGCGACCAATATCAACAACGATGTGCTGCTAAAATTGATTAACGATACCCGCTTGGCCGGATGTAAGTGCGGCACGGTTACCATGCCGCCAGTTGGCGCCCTTACGTGGAATGTAAATTTAGGTGCTGCGGCAATTTATCAGGGTAAGTATATCGCTTCGATAAAAAGTTTAGTGCATACTTCGGCTAATGGCGAAACAGTCGGTGATCGCGTTACTGCAACTGGCTATACCTGGACTACAGTGGGTGAGAACCTGGCTTCAGGGCAAACTAGCGAAACACAGGTTTTTAATGAGTGGATTGTAAGTGAGAGCCATTGTAAAAACATTATGAACGCTTCTTTTAAAGAAATGGGTGCAGCTAAAACAGATAATTATTGGGTACAGGTTTTTGCTGCTAAATAACATACTTCGTCATCCAGGTTGGTCGGGATTTGCAATTCCGATATGCTAAGACTTATATAAAACCGGCGTCATCTCGACTGGAACGCAGTGAAATGGAGAGATCTAATCTTGCAGGAAAGACCCTGACCGCGAAGCAGCTATTAGACAATTAAGAACAACAGAAATAGCTAATAAAACAAGTTCAGGGTGACGGGCAGTGGAATAATCTTCATTTTGATGGCTTTCTCTCACATCAACTCCTTTAACGCCTTGTAATACCTATCATAAATTTGAGGCTCGGTATTCAGGAACAGAAAAGGTTCTATAAGTTCCAGTTCCATTAGTAAAAACTCGTCGTTTACAAAAGTTCCATCAACCCTCGCGTACAGACAGTTTTTTGCAAATAAATCAACATATTGCTGTGCTATTGCAATCAATTCTTTACCTGGTTTTTGTGGATGAACCGTTCCACCGTGTGCCGGTTGAACCCTAAAATCGCCAGCTTTTGCCTGTTTGATCAAGGAATGACTATATACTCCGTTAAAGAAAATGAAAGACCACTCGCCACTTTCCAATATTTCAGGTAAAAAAGGTTGGATAATAAAATCTTCCTCCTGAATGAGTTGATTTAATTTTTGGTTTACTTCTTCAACATTTTCACGCGTTACCTTAAATGTATTTTTTGCCCCGCCGCTAATGCATGGTTTTACGATTAACTTATCGGTATCAAACTTTACGAAGAAATCTGTAAGAAGCACTTCTTCCTGTTTATTGATAAAAGCACTGGGGATAATCTTTAAACCTGCGGCTTCAATTTCCTGAAGGTATTTTTTATTCGAATTCCACTTCACTGTATCAGTGGGATTAAGCAATTTTATCTTCTTTTCTTCTAAAAGACCAAGCCATTGGTAAAAATCTTTAATCAGGTCGAAATAATCCCATGGTGATTTTAAAATCGCAAGCGCATAATCTCCCCAATTGATGTTCTCATCATTCCAGATCACCTGTTCAATGTTCAGGCCTTTTTCTTTTAAAAAAAGCAGGAGTTTGTCGTCTTCACTTTCAACTGTAGTAGTATCATATGCACCTTTGTCAAGGTAGGTAATCAATGCAATCTTCATGGCGTTAAAACTAAGTTTTATCGTGGTAGATTACAAATAGCTACTTGTAAAGAATCCGATATAGCGGATTACAAATCCGCAGCTCTGGGAGCTCGATTATAAATAATTATGTGGCAGACACAGGTACATTTTTTTCCGCTCCTATGCCGC
>NZ_DJDT01000303.1 GCF_002432345.1 Pedobacter sp. UBA5917 | reverse complement strand
CCATTCCGCAACAAAAGCCTTAACTTGAAAAGTTGAGGCTTTTTTGTTTTCAATCTTTTAAGTGAATTAACCCCACAAATTATGGATACACCTTAAACACCTGCCCGGATAATGCCCCATAAATACTTTTGATATAGGCCTGTGCCACCCGTTCTGCCTTAACAGGTGTATGGCCCTTAAAGAAAGGATGAAGCGCCGGTGATTCTTCAACAACCGACGGACTGACCGCATTAATACGTAGGCCATTTTCAAGCTCTATTGATGCACCGGTTACAAAACCGTTAATGGCTGCGTTAACTGCACTTACATTTGCCGCAAAAGGGATTGGATCTTCAGCCAGTGTACCGGATACAAGGGTAAAGGAGCCTTTGCGATTGATGTAGTGCTGGCCGATTAAAACCAGGTTTACCTGCCCCATTAATTTACTGTTTATACCTTCCCTGAAATGTTCATCCGTCATTGCTGAAAGAGGACCAAAATGAGCGCCACCAGCTGCAACCACCAATGCATCGAAAGCACCAATCTGTTTAAATAAATTTTCTATCGATGCTGTGGAGTGCATATCAACCCGAAAGTCGCCCGCATCGAGTCCAACTTTAATGATTTCGGTATCATTTTCTTTTTCAAGAGCTGTAACAACATTTTTTCCGATGGTGCCCTGCGCACCGATAACAATAATTTTCATTGGATTTATCTTTATTTCTTATGGTTATAATTTGAAACAAAATTACTGGCGGCAGGCAGAACACTTACAGCACTAATCGTTGTATTGTTGGTACAACACGTGGGAATTTCTTCATTTTATCGAAATTCAGTGGATCTGGAATCTTTTTCTGCAATGAAAAGATGATATTATAACTAGCTTTGGTGCTAACTGTTGATGACATGTTGTGTTGGTAGGTAGTAGGCGGTTAAACTATTTTGGCTTTTATGATCAGGGAAAATCCCATATACGGCTCTTCGGATGTTATACCAGAGTGTTTTAGTGCACAGCATCTAAAGCCTGGCTCACCCTTTTCAACAGATACAAAAAATACATTACCACACCGGAATAACCATTATTTATTTTTTCTCTCAGAGTTGAGTACCTGCTCCATTATGGTCGATTTCGAGAAACATGTAATCGGGTCGGGTTGCCTATTTTATGTACTGCCTTCGCAAATGCACAGACGAACAGCGCCTTATGTGGGCGAGGGATGGGTTTTGGAAGTCGATCCGGCAGTGGTTCCGCCTGATTGCAGGGATATATTTGAACATCAGTTAAGCACTAAACCGCCTTTACCATTATCGGATACTGAGTTTGGCCTTCTGAAAAAAATGTTAATGCTGATTGACGAAAGTTCCAGGGAGTTTGAACCCGGCGGTATAACAAATAAAGTAGCTTTTGGGTTACTTACCGCATTTTTGGGGATGGCAGCAACTTTTTATAATCGTGTATCGGCCGAAACGGCTTCTGTTCCGCGTTTGAAAGAAATTTCGGTACTATTTACAGAAAAGCTGATCCAAAATGTACGGGCGGTTAAAAGTCCGGCGGCTTACGCATCAATGTTAAATCTATCCTTACCTTATCTGAACGAGGCCTTAAAAAAAACTACGGGCCATCCGGTTAGTTATTGGATACAGCACGAAGCAGTAATAGAAGCCAAGCGTTTACTGTATACCAACAATTTATCCGTAAAAGAGGTTGCCTATCAAATGGGCTATGAAGATCAATCCTATTTTATCAGGTTATTCCATAAGGTTGCAGGCGAAACGCCGGCACAATTTAAAGCAAGGTTCAAGGATTAACGAAGCCGAATTTTCCTTTCAGCACCGTTCATCACATTTTTTCAATAGTCTATCACATTTATCCCGAAGAGTATTGTGGCAGGGCTATATTGCAGTGCATTTAAATTATAACACACCATAACCTCTTTAAATCAATAAACATGAAATCCTATTTATTTTTTCTACTCTTTTGCTTTAGCATTAAACTATTCGGACAAACCGCTCCAGAGGTTATCCCTCAACCAGACTTCACCACGGAAGACATTAAATTTACCAATGCCGGGGCTGTGCTGGAAGGTACAGTATTTAAACCCAAACATATTGATGCTGCTGTAGTCCTTGTACATGGCTCCGGTCAGGAAACCAGAATGGTAAAGATCGCATCGCTTTTGGCTGAAAATGGTATTGCCGTATTAACATACGATAAACGCGGAGTGGGTAAATCAGGTGGGATATATGCCGGACCTGAAGTGGGTACCAATAACATCGATTCGGCCAACCTGAAACTGTTGGCTTTGGATGCAAGCGTAGCTGCACGTGCCTTATCAACGTTTTTGCCCAACAGTAAGGTGCCAATTGGGTTAATGGGTTTTAGTCAGGCGGGCTGGGTTATCCCTGTGGCCGCAAAAGTGAACAATAAGATCAAATTTATGGTATTGTTCAGCTGTCCAGTGGTTACCACGCTCGAGCAGCTGCGTTTTCAGTTTTATACAAACGGCGATTCTAAATTTTGGGATACGCATACCGAAGCGGATGCGCGCAAACACATCAGTAGTGATGCCGACCGCTATCAATTTGCTGCAACTGATCCGCGTGATGCCCTCTCAGCGCTTTCTATCCCCGGCCTTTGGCTTTTTGGTGGCAGGGATATTCAAATTCCGGTGGGTTTATCAACAGAACGCCTCAATTTGCTTAAAACCAGTGGTAAACCTTATCAATATCAGTTATTTCAGAAACTAGGGCACAATACATCCTCTTCGAAATCGCCCGAAACCACCAATTTTGCTATCCAGTGGATTAAAAGCCTGGGTGCAGGCACGAAAAAGAAATAAGCCTGCCACAATAAAGCCTTAACTTTTTTACAAGCTAAGGCTTTATTGTTTGATGGAGATTGGGATGGAAGCTACGGTCTTCTAAAAATCTGTAGCCTGGGTATGTAGCGCCGCAAACTGATCAAATGTCAATTTTGGGGTTTTATCCATAAAAAGGAAATGGGTTTTGGTATTTCCCCTTAGGTATAATGCCGATTTATCCTGTATCGAAGTATACAGTTCATCACTTGTCGAATAAATATCAGCACTTGCGTTTCCTTTTAAAACAATCTGAAGATATTTTGTTGATAAAATGCCCTCCGTTTTTACCACTACGTTTTCGTCGGCTTCTATCCTGTAGAGGTCGCTTACATAAATGATCAATTTGCCTGGAATTTTACTGGTGCCGGTAATTTTTAATGATTCGCCCTGCTGTATAACTTTGGCATCGCCCTCATTATTATCGTCGTAATTGATACCCGGATTAACCCTTTGGATCAGGGTTACCTCGATATTTCCTGTTATAGAAATTTTCCTGAAAGGCAAAACCTTAGTGGTTTTTATAGGTTTTTCTTCTGTTGCATGTGCTGGTGTCGAAACAGCTGCGGTTACTAATAAAATGCTGGCGAAAGCCGTTGCAATCTGGGTTTTGATGCTGAATTTCATGATATTGTTTATTTAATGGTGTATTAATAAATCGTTAAGCGATAATTGAACTGTTATTAATTGCTATCGTTTAATTGCCTACATGCCAAGGCGATGCCAGATCGTTGGTTAATTTATATTTATCTGACAATCAAGTGTTTGTTGAATTTTTGATTCGAAAACATGTCCGTTATCGGACAGTTGGTTGTGCGGGAGCGAACAGATGGATAATTGTTTATACCAAAAGCGATGGTGCATAAGCTTTGATCGCGCCGATAAATCGTATCGTATTTTTTTATAAATTGAGATGCTGTTTATCTGCTGTAAATTTAACTTACGATCTTAATGCATACCATTTTACCTTTTCTGCTTGCCATGGTAGCCATCATTGTGCTATTGAACATGTGGGCCACTAAACTTAAAATTGCCTATCCAATCCTATTGGTTATCGGTGGATTGCTCATCAGCTTTATTCCCGGTTTACCAGTAGTGAAGATCGATCCCAATCTCATCTTTTTCATATTCCTACCCCCTTTACTATACGAAGCCGCCTGGACGATCTCTTTCAAGGAGATGAAAAAATGGTGGCGCATTATCGGCAGTTTTGCCTTTTTGGTCGTTTTTTTTACCGCACTTTCGGTTGCGCTGGTTACCAATTACCTTATTCCGGGATTCACCATTGCCATAGGCTTTTTACTTGGAGGGATTGTTTCTCCGCCCGATGCGGTAAGTACCGCGGCGATTACCAAGTTTGTAAAAATCCCGAAATCTACTTCTGCCATCCTTGAGGGCGAAAGTTTGTTAAATGATGCTTCCTCTTTGATTATTTTCCGCTTTGCATTGGTAGCGGTTGGCACCGGTCAGTTTATCTGGCAGGATGCTGCTGCAAGCTTTTTGTGGATGGTAGTGGGCGGTGCGGGCATCGGTTTATTACTCGGATGGATATTTGTTCAGGTACATAAATATCTGCCAACGGATGCGCCTTCCGATACCGCACTTACCCTAATCGAACCTTATTTTATGTACTGGATCGCCGAACAGGTACATAGCTCGGGGGTGCTGGCCGTAGTAAGCGGAGGTTTGTTTATGTCGGCCAGACGGTTGATCTTTTTAAGCAGTGCCAGCCGCATCAGGGCGTTTAGCGTATGGGAAAGTTTCATATTTATTCTAAACGGCGTTGTGTTTCTGATTATTGGCCTCGAACTTCCCGAAATCAGGGATGGATTACGCTCGCAGGGCATTCCGCTTGGTACGGCCATCGGTTATGGCGTGCTGGTTACGGGGGTGTTGATCGGGGCACGTATCATCAGCTCTTATGCCGCTATGTTCGCTACGTTGATTTTCAGGCCCGGTGTAGCACCCGCAGCACGTTCGAACAGGGTAAGGATGACGATGCCTTTACTACTCGGCTGGACAGGTATGCGCGGTGTAGTATCATTAGCGGCCGCATTGGCCATTCCACTTACCCTAGATAACGGAAAAGCTTTTCCACAGCGTGATCTGATCCTGTTTATCACATTTGTGGTCATCCTGCTTACGCTTTTGGTACAGGGCCTCACCTTACCCGGCATTATCAAACGCACCGGGGCTTTTGGCCGGTTTATGGATCCAAAGGTTGAAGAAGAGCTGAAACTTAAAATGAAACGCGACCTGAAACAGCACAGCTACCAGTTCCTTAAAAATAAATATGATAACGAACTAAAAGGGCATGCAGGTATGGAAAAGTTATTAAGGCACTGGGAAGAAAAATCGAAAGCTAGCGATGACAGCTGGATGAGCGAGCAGGCCAAAACCATTTTTATCGAGATGCTCGAAAGTCAGCGGGCGTACCTTACTGAGCTGAATAAAGATCCGGCCGTTGATGAGGAGATTATCCGCCATCAGCTTTATCAGATCGACCTGGAAGAAGAGCGGTTGAGG
>NZ_DJDT01000043.1 GCF_002432345.1 Pedobacter sp. UBA5917 | reverse complement strand
TGCACTACGCTCGAAATGACGGCATAGTTAGGAACACAGACCATAGCGCACAGACTATTGCAAATTTAGATTACTCCCCCACCTTCAGCACCCAAACCGAAACACTGCCGGCATTACAGTGAAACTCTGCCCAGCCATTGTCATCGACCACAATTTCCTGCGGCCTGTAGCCCAGTGCATCAATAAAGGTTTTTCCGGCAAAATGTTTACCAATTTCCATCGATTTATATCCTTCTTCGCCGGTACTTAACAATACCGCCAGGCCACTGTTTTCATTTTCCTCATCCCCTGCCCTCGTCCAGCCTACACAGCTGAAATGGTCAAAATAATCGCGTTGCTCGCCATAGGCTAAAGCTGTACGTATTTTACTCATGGTTTCAACCGCTTCAATTGGCACCAGCTCTACATGCACTTCATCTCCTTCTTTATCCTTATCGTCGTAAATGCCGCCATAAATATCAGGGAAGAACAAACATGGAATGCCTTGCATACGCAGTAAAATGATGGCATAAGCCAGTGGTCTGAACCAAAAATCGACATAAGATTCTAATGCCTGTAGCGGCTGCGAATCGTGGTTATCAATAAAAGTAACCGCCAGATCGGGTTTTGCCTGGATCAGTGTTCCATCAAAAATGGTTCTCATATCAAAACCCTCATCCTTACTGGCCAGAAAGAAATTATGGTGCAAAAGCGAATCAAATATCTGGGTGCGGCCGCCGGTAGTTTCAATGTATTCCAGCTGTCCTTCAATATCCACCACATTCCAGTCTTCGGCAACAATAAAAAATTCGCGGTTATATTTCTGGTTAAGGTGATCAATCCATTCGATGATAAAATCCGGATTGATGTGCTTAACCGCATCCAGCCTGAAACCATCAACTTTAGTGGTTTCAACAATCCATTCGCCCCAATATTTCAATTCTTCCACTACAGACCGGTTACGGTAATCAATGTCATTAAACATCAGGTAATCGTAATTTCCAAGTTCGGTAGAGGGCACTTTCTCAAAACCTTCGCCCAAATAATTCTGAATAGAATATATGGCACTTTCTTTAAGGTTTTCGGCCCAATCTACCCCGCTAAAACACTCGTGGTCCCATATAAATTCGGAATATTTACCCGCACGGCCCGGAAAAGTAAATTTTGTCCAGGCTTCTATTTCAAAAACATCGCTGGTAAACTCATTTCTATTATCTGGATTTACCGTTCTCACCTGTATTTTCTCCAATTCGTCGCCACCTGCTTTATGATTGAAAACTGCATCTGCCAAAGCATTTATTCCGTTATCATGTAATGCCTCTATCGCTTTGATATATTCATCCTTTGATCCGTGTTTTGTATTTACACCACCTTTTTGATCAAATTCGCCTAAATCAAACAGATCGTAAACAGCATAACCAACATCATAAGCCGCGTTGTTTGATTTATAGGCCGGCGGAAGCCAAACAGCTGTTATGCCTATTTCTTTTAAATGAGCAGCTTCTGTAGCTACTTTCGTCCATAAATTCTGCTCTTCGTTATAATACCAATGGAAAAATTGGATAAGGGTCTGGTTCTGCATTAATTCGATTTTTGATAGGATAACAGGCTATTTAGAGAATTGTTTTTAAGGCATGAGAATTCATGTTTAAATTGACAATACTCCATTTTAGGTTTATTCCGCCGGGCTTATTATAGTCATTGAGGTGAAGTCGGGACTTACGATTAGGTTATTTAAAACGAATCGGCACCAAAAATCTAAATTTTAATTGCACAGATCAATCAGAATATTGCAAAAAAACCTTTTTAAACCTGCCAGAATGCATTTCGAGTAATATTTAACATACATTTTTGCTACTTTTGCATTCAAATGAGCTTAAAAAAGAAATTCGCAAGAGAAAGTTTTACCATCATGAACGAGTTGGTACTACCAAATGATACCAATACGCTAAACAACCTAATGGGAGGCCGTTTACTCCACTGGATGGATATTGCGGCGGCTATTTCTGCTCAAAAACACTGCAACCGCATTGTGGTAACTGCCTCTGTTGATAACGTATCTTTTAAACACCCTATTAAACTGGGTGATGTAATTACCATCGAAGCCAAGGTAACCCGGGCATTTAATACTTCTGTAGAGGTGCGTTTAGATGTATGGGCAGAAAATATCCCAAGTGGTGCCCGCCAGAAAAGCAATGAAGCTTATTACACCTTTGTGGCGGTTGATCAAAGTGCACGTACCATCCCTGTTGCAGAAGTAATTCCTGAAACTGCTGAAGAAATTGAATTATTTGATGGGGCCCTCCGCCGCCGGCAGTTACGCCTGGTTTTAGGTGGAAAAATGAGTCCGGATGATGCCAGCGAATTAAAGGCACTTTTTTTCAAAGCATAATTTTTACAAAAAATTACTTCCTGCTTAGCCTGATTGTTTTATTTTAGCGGTTCACCCTACGCTAAAAATATGACGACTTATACGATACTTATTATTTTAAGCGGATTAGTAATATTCTCTTATCTGTTTGATTTAGTGGCAAGTAAAACCAAAGTACCATCGGTTTTATTGTTGCTTTTGTTGGGTATTGGCTTACGTTTTTTGGTTGATTACCTTAAAATACAGACTTTCAATTTTCTCTCCATCCTGCCAACATTAGGTACGGTTGGCCTGATTTTGATTGTTTTTGAAGGTTCGCTCGAACTTAAATATGATCAGCATAAAAATAAAATTATCAGGAGTGCTTTTTTATCTGCACTGACCATTTTATTGGGTACTATCAGCGTAATTACCACTATTATTTACCAGATCAGCCACCACGATCTGTACACCTGTATTGCAAATGCCATTCCTTTTAGCGTAATCAGCTCGGCCATTGCCATTCCATCGGCCGCAGCACTGAACGATAAAGACAAAGAATTCGTCATCTACGAATCTTCTTTTTCAGATATCCTTGGCATTATTATTTTCAATTTTGCCATTACCAATCATACCATAAATGCATCGGCCTTTATCGGATTGGGTTTAAGCACTTTCCTCATTTTATTGTTGTCGGCTATTGCCTGCGTTGTGTTGCTGTACGTGATGGGCAGATTGGTACACCACATCAAGTTTTTCCTCATTATTGCAATCCTGATATTGGTTTATGCCATTGGTCAATCTTACCATCTTTCTTCTCTGGTACTGATTTTGAGCACGGGATTATTTTTGAACAATGCGGATACGATACAGCATGCCTGGTTCAGGAGCATTTTTATCTACAAGAATTTAACAGCCGATTTATCGCAGCTTTACCAGTTATCGGCAGAAAGCGCTTTTATTTTACGCACATTTTTCTTCGTAATTTTCGGTTTCACCATGAACATTGGCGAACTGAACAATAAAATTGTGCTGGCCAATGGCTTTTTTATCCTGATCTCAATTTACATCATTCGGATCTTATTCCTTAAAATATTCAAGAAAGATAATTTAAGTCCGATTTTATACATAGCCCCACGCGGACTGATCAGTATTTTACTTTACTTCAACCTTCCGGCATCATTAAAAATAGCCGAAGTAGGCACTCCATTTTTGTTCTTGGTGGTACTGGGTTCGAGTATTGTAATGACGTTGGGGATTACATTGAGCAAGAGACAGGGGTTAGCAGGCTAAATTAGTTCATTGGTTAACTGGTTAATCGGTT
>NZ_DJDT01000182.1 GCF_002432345.1 Pedobacter sp. UBA5917 | reverse complement strand
CTACTACCGCAGCCGTTAATGCCGCAAAAGAAAGTCCTTTTAAACCCGCAGGAAGTAAGTTTAACAATACCGGATAAGCACGATCGGGATTTACTGAACCGCCCTGCATCATTTCCGACTGAAAAGCTCCGTCCTTATATAAAACATAAGCCGCAATACCTGGTAAAACCACAATAATCGGCATTAACAACTTTAATAAAGCGGCGAAAAGGATACCACCGCGGGCAGTTTCCAAATTAGCACCCAAAGCACGCTGGGTAATGTACTGGTTACAGCCCCAATAATTTAAGTTTACAATCCACATACCGCCGATCAGTACACTTAAGCCCGGCAGATCGATATAATTTTCGTTATCCGGTTTTAAGATCATGTGGAAATGCTCTGAGGCCTTTGAAGTCATTAAACTATAACCTTCAAAAATACCGGTAGTACCATAGTGGGTAGAAACCAGGTTTAAAGCCAGATAAGTTGTGGCCAAACCACCTAAAATCAGGAAAAATACCTGGATTACGTCGGTATAACCGATTACCTTCATCCCGCCAAGGGTAATGATAATGGCAAAACCAGCAATGGCATACATACAAAAGCTTAAATCGAAGCCCGAAATACTGCTCACAGCCAAAGCACCCAAATAAAGGATCGAGGTTAAGTTAACCACTACATAAAGCAGTAACCAGAACACAGCCATAATCATAGCCACCGTACCATTATAACGTTGGTGCAGGAATTGGGGCATTGTGGCAATTTTATTCTTGAGGTAAACCGGAATAAAGAAAACTGCAACCACAATTAGTGTTGCCGCCCCCATCCATTCGTAGGTTGCGATTGCCAGCCCCATTTTAAAGCCCGAACCGCTCATGCCGATAAACTGCTCGGCCGAAATATTGGAGGCAATTAACGAGGCACCAATGGCCCACCAGGTTAAAGAGCCTTCGGCAAGAAAATAATCTTTGGAACCTGTGGATTCCGATTTTTTCTTGTTGTAAATGTAGAGACCATAGGCCGCTACAATAACGAAGTACACTGCAAATACAATGTAATCTTTCGTGTCTAATAAATTGTTTTTCATTGATTAATTTTGGTTATTTGGTTAGTATATACCAGTGGTAATATTTTTTTAGTTGTATAAACTGGTTCCATGATCGGTTTGTACCGTATATGCATCCAGTTTCAGCCCGAATTCCAGGAGATATTTAGCAGACAGATCTTCAACCAGATCGGCAATTTTATCTTCTTTTACAATGTTGATGGTACAGCCTCCAAAACCACCGCCCATCATCCTTGCACCCAGCACAAAATCAAGCGGTTTAACCGCATCAACCAAAAAGTCGAGTTCTTTACAGCTAACTTCGTAATCTTTGCTCAAACCTTCGTGCGTTTCGAACATCAGTTTACCCAGGCCCTGCAGATTGCCATTTTCCAATTGCTCTGCGGCGGTTTATAAACGGCCGATTTCTTTTACCACAAAACGGCATTTATTATACACTTCTTCATCTTTGGCCTTAACATAGGTATCCAACATACTTAAGTCTACATCTCGCAGTGTATTTACATTCGGATAATATTCTTTTACCCAGGCTACCCCCTGTTCACACTGTGCCCTCCTTTTATTATAGGCTGAGTCGGCAAGCTTGTGTTTTACATTGGTGTTCAGCAGTAATAATTTATATCCATCTAGTTTTAGGGGGATATAAATGTGTTTCATCGACCTGCAATCGAGCATAATGGCCTGATCTTTTTTACCGAATACGGATGCAAACTGATCCATAATGCCACAGTTAACCCCGGCAAAAGTCTGCTCGGCTTTCTGTGCTATTAAAGCCACATCCATTTTCGGAACAGAAAGCGAGAAAAGCTGATCAAGTGCAAAACCTGTAGCACATTCAACCGCTGCAGAAGAGGATAATCCAGCGCCCAAAGGCACATCGCCATCGATATAAAAGTTAAAGCCACCCAATTTATAACCTCTTTCTTTCAGTTGATCGGCCACACCCAAAATGTAGTTGGCCCAACTGTTTTCTGATTTTTTTAAATCTTTTATTGATGAAATATCAAATTGCTGGTAGCTTTCGGAAAACAGATGAACTTCGTCGTCTTCCCTTTTCGAAATGGCTACATAAATAGCCTTATCAATAGCAGCCGGCATCACAAAACCACCATTATAATCGGTATGTTCGCCAATAATGTTGATCCTTCCGGGCGAGCGTACCAAAATCGGCTCGGTATTATATAATTTTTTAAATGTATTCTTTAATTGTTGTGCGTTCATTATCAATTTTTTTAGTCTTCAGCTTTGCTGTTTTTATAGTGTTGTGCCGACATTTCTTTTAATCGGGTTGCCGCAAATTCGGGGGTAATATCGCGTTGTGGATTGGCCAGCATTTCGTAGCCTACCATAAACTTTTTAACGGTTGCCGAACGCAATAATGGCGGATAAAAGTGCATGTGCCAGTGCCACTCGGGATAATAACCATTGTTTACCGGAGCCTGGTGCATACCTGCCGAATATGGAAATGAGGTTTCGAAAAGGTTATCGTATTTGGTGGTTAATATTTTAATGGCTTCGGCCAGGGATTTCTTCTCCGCTTCGTTAAATAACTTGATGCTATTTACATGGCGTTTGCTGATAATCATGGTTTCGTAAGGCCAAACTGCCCAGAAAGGCACCAAAACGGCAAAATGATCGTTCTCGAAAATGATACGTTCGTTCTTTTTAAGTTCCAGTTTTAAATAATCGGCCAGCAGACTTCTTCTGTGGATGGCGTAATAGGTTTTCTGACGTTCGGTTTCTTTGGCAATTTCCAATGGGATATCCCCCTGCGACCAGATCTGTCCGTGTGGATGCGGGTTGCTACAGCCCATTATTTCACCTTTATTCTCAAAAATCTGGATGTATTTGATCCAGTCTTTTTCGGCCAGACTGTTAAATTCGTTCTGCCAAACATTTACCACGGCAGTAATGGCCTCAACACTCATTTCGGGCAATGTAAGGTTGTGTTTTGGACTAAAACTGATTACCTTGCAAAGTCCTTTCTGATTATTGGCCACCAACAGATCATCTTCGTTCATGGTGCCGGTAGGTGTATCTTCTAAGAGTGCGGCAAAATCATTGTTAAAAACAAAGCTTTCGGTATATTCAGGGTTGGTATCGCCATCGGCCCTGCCATTGCCCGGACATAAATAACATTTAGGATCGTATTCAGGGCGGTTATCTGGTGATACGTCTTCAACCTTACCCTGCCAGGGCCTTTTGGTGCGGTGTGGTGAAACTAAAACCCATTCTCCGGTTAGTATATTTAACCTGGTATGCGGATTACTGTCGAGTTCGAATGTCTGGTTCATCTTATATTTTCAATTGGTTAGAAACATTAAGCCATTTAGCTTAATCTATCACAGCGCCAAATTATAAAATTATTATTAATTGTCAAAACGACAATTAATAATAATTTTTATATTCGTGAAAATTTGAACATATTGAGGTCTTTAAAACCACTAACAAAAAATGATTGAATATTCCGGACAGCCTCACTACCTTGTTGCTGTTGACTGTATTGTATTTGGATTTGATGGCGAGCACCTTAAAATTCTACTGGTAAAGCGCGGTTTAGAGCCCGAGATAAACAAATGGAGTTTAATGGGCGGTTTCGTTGGGCCGGATGAAAGTCCGGATGATGCCGCAAACAGGGTATTAAAAAAAATGACGGGTTTAGAAGGCGTTTATCTGGAACAGATGCAGATTTATGGCGAACCTAAACGAGATCCGATAGAACGTACCCTTTCGGTAGGCTATTTTGCACTGATCGATATCCATAAATACGAAGAGCAGTTAAACGATGACTATGAAGCAGAGTGGTTTTTGATCAACGACAGGCCAAAACTTATATTCGACCACAATGAAATGGTTGCCGATGCAAGGAAAAAACTGAGGTACAAAGCGGCCCTCCATCCTATCCTGTTCGAAATGCTGCCCAAAAAATTTACCATCCCACAATTGCACATCCTTTTTGAAGAGGTAAATGATACCGAAATCGACACGCGGAATTTCAGCCGGAAAATCAGTTCGACCGGTTTATTGATCAAACTGGCCGAAAAAGACAGGTCTGGCTCGAAAAAAGGCGCATTTTATTTCAAACTCGATAAAAAGAAATATGCGGCCAATGCACAGGCTTTTTTAAACCTGATGCCAAATTTAAAAGTTTAAGCTTTTTCTAACTTTTACTATCGCCTGCGCCATAAAAGGTAAAACAAAAGCAAAGCATTATTCCTTTGCTTAAGTAGTTTATACCTCAAAATATGGCAAAGCACAAAAAAAGGCCTTTCCAGCCGATAGAAAACTATGGCGTTATCGGCAACCTGAAAACCGTAGCAATGGTTTCGCTACAGGGATCGATAGATTTTTTGTGCGCACCAAAATTTGATTCGCCAACCGTTTTTGCTTCGATGCTCGATCAGCAAAAGGGTGGCTATTTTTCGGTTGAGCCACAACTGGAAAATTACACCAGTAAACAGCTTTATCTGCCTGGAACGGCTGTTCTGCTTACCCGCTTTTTTGCCGAACAGGGTATTGCAGAGTTAAGCGATTACATGCCTTTATCAAAAGAAACTGATTTCCCAAGTGCCATCATCAGACAGATTAAAGCCATTAGGGGCAATATTACATTTAAGGTATTCTGTGTGCCCAGCTTTGGCTATACCGAAAGCAAACATAACATTAAACATGAGAAGGATGAACTGGTGTTTTTCTCCAAACCTGAAAAGCTTAGTTTAAGATTAAAAGCAGATGTGCCCTTGCATATCGAAAAAGGTACAGGTTATGCTGAATTTACGCTGAAAGAATCGGAAACGGCGCATATCATCCTCGAAATTATTGAAAATGGACAAACAGCTGCCGATTTAAACCATTATATAAAACATGGTTACCGCAAAACCGTAGATTATTGGCGGACATGGATCAATCAAACCACTTACAAGGGCCGGTATGACGAAATTATCAGAAGATCGGTTATTACTTTAAAACTGCTTACATCCGCCGAGTTCGGTTCGGTAGTGGCAGCACCTACATTCGGGGTGCCTGAAACCATTGGTGGAAACCGCAACTGGGATTACCGTTTTACCTGGATAAGGGATGCGGCCTTTACGATGTACGCCTTTTTAACACTTGGGTTTTTCGATGAAGCAACTGCTTTTATGGACTGGATATTTAACCTATGCCAAAAGGTAGACCTGCAATTGGTGTACCGTATAGATGGAAATGCAGAGATAAAGGAAGTAGAAGCAACTCAGTTTGAAGGTTATCATTCGTCAAAACCGGTGCGTATAGGCAACGAAGCGGCAAGCCAGTTACAGATTGATATTTATGGCGAACTGATCGATACAGTTTACATTTATAACAAATCGCACAAACCGATTACCTACGAATTTTGGACATTGATAGAAAAACAGGTTGAATGCGTGATGAAACAATGGAAAAAGCCAGATCATGGTATCTGGGAGATCAGGAATGAGAAAAAAGAATTTCTGCATACAAGGCTGATGTGCTGGGTAGCGATGGACAGGGCGATTAAAATTGCCGAAAACCGATCGTTCCCCTACCCTGAAAGCGAATGGCATAAGATCCGTAGCGAAATTTATGAAGACATTTACCATAATTTCTGGAATGAAAAGCTGGGTGCCTGGGTACAGTATAAAGGTGCAAAGCATGTAGATGCGAGTGCTTTACTGATGCCCCTAACGCATTTTATATCTCCGTTAGAGCCCCGCTGGCTTTCTACCATGAAAGCAATTGATGAAGAGTTGCTTTTGGACGTACTGGTTTACCGCTATAAAAACGGCATGACCAAAATAGACGGACTTGAAGGCGAGGAAGGTACTTTTAACATGTGTTCGTTCTGGTTTATAGAAGCGTTGGCCAAAAGCGGAGAACTGGAACGTGCGGTAGAAAATTTTGAAAAGATGATCGGCTATTCCAACCATCTTTTGTTATTTAGTGAAGAATTGGGCCGGAAAGGCGAGCACCTGGGCAATTTTCCGCAGGCTTTTACGCATCTGGCACTAATCAGCGCGGCTGTTGAACTAAATAAACAGCTTAGCCGCGAAAGTCATTAACCTATTGTTCTTCGTAATGATAAGTTAATCCTCCGTCAACAAAATAAGTTGATCCGGTAACATAAGCGGCATCATCGGAAGCAAGAAAAGCCACTACAGCGGCTACATCTTCTACTTTGCCCATTCTCCTCAATGGAATATTCTGCAGTACTTTTTCCAGTTGTTCTTTATTGTTTAACAGATCGTGATTAATGGGTGTTGAAACCGCGCCGGGTGCAACATTATTGATGCGGATGTTGAATGGCGCAAGTTCTGTGGCCAGGTTCCGGGTAAGCATCCTTAAGCCACCCTTACTTGCACAATAGGCCGCAAAATGGGGAAATACAATTTCTTCGTGCACAGAACTCATATTGATTACGGTACCGGCCACCTTATGCTCACGGCAATAATTTACAAAAGATTGGATTGTGAAAAATACGCCTTTTAGATTGGTATCCATCACGAGATCATAATCTTCTTCGGTTACTTCCCAAAAATCGGCCTTTTTCTCTACTCCTGCATTATTGACCAGGATATCGAGCTTACCAAATTCGGTAACGGCATCATTTACCAATTTAATGGCTTCTTTGGCTTTGCTTAAATCGGCAACTAAAAAAACGGCTTTTTGTCCCAGCTTTTTAATCTGGGCAATCAGTTTTTCTCCCCTCTCATCAAATTTGTGCCCATTTAAGATAATATCACAACCTTCTTCGGCCAATCTCAAAGCACATGCGGCACCTATCCCCTGGCTGCTTCCGGTAATTAAAGCTACTTTATTTTTAAAACGTTCCATATCAATATTTTATACTAGAATAAAGAAAATTGCGGGGAATATGTTTGAAGAAAAAAGCATTAAAACGATACTGATTTAAAATAAGTTAAGTAAAACCAGATTTAAAAACCAACCGTAAAACCTGTGTAATTAATTAAGATAATATAAGTTCTTTAAAAAAACGCCGTTATAGCTATGATCATTTATTAGTATGTTTGGGCAATAAACACACAATAAACTTAAATTAATCTTAAAACATGAACATTACCAAAAACCTTTTATTAACTGCGCTTGTTGCACTTTTTACGCTAACCATGTACTCGTGCAAGACGAAAAAACTGGTTGCAAAACCAACTCCTCCTGCACCTGTTGAAAAACCAGCACCGCCGGTTGAGGAGAAAAAAACCGCTCCTGAACCCGAGCCGGAAAAACCTGCCCCAGTTGAAAAACCTAATTTTAATTTAGATAATATCCAGTTCGAATTTAACTCTTTCGTACTTAAAACTTCTTCATTTCCGATTTTGGATAAAGCTGTGGCCGAAATGAAAAAATCGCCGGAAACCAAATTTGTGCTTAATGGCTATTCATCTGCAGAAGGTACACCGGAGCATAACCTATCACTTTCGGTAGACCGTGCAAATGCCGTTAAATCTTATTTTGTAAACGCAGGTTTAAAAGCTGATAACTTTAGCATTGTTGGCCATGGTGAGAAAAACCCGATCAGTGCTAATGATACCGAAGAAGGTAGAATTTTAAACCGTAGAACGGAAATTAAAGTTCAAAAATAAAATATTCAACCCCCAACTTGCGGGGGTTGTTTTTAGGTATCCCGAATGCTTTCAGGACAACCTATTCCGATTAATAATTCCACTAGGGAGTAAGGCTGTATTTTTCAATATTACACACTAACGTGAAATATAATAATGATACAAAAATACTATTAAAGAGCACTTTAACAGCCATATTTTTGCTTCATGATACATATTGATGCATTAACCCCTATACATCGATTAGAGCAACTTAAAGTTGGCGATGTTATCTCGGATACTTTCGGCAGCTCTGGCGCCATTAAAAGTATTGAGATTTTAAAACACAAAACTTCTTTAACCTATTATTTCAGGATAAAATCGGGCAAACTGATTTTGGCTTTAAGGTAGTTGGATAGCTTTATTTTAGTGTAAGATAGTTAAACCGGAAGTTCGATAAAGAATGTAGTGCCCTTTTTGGCATTCCGCTCGAACCAGATTTTACCATCGTGGGCTTTGATAATCTGTTTGCAGATGGCCAATCCTAATCCGTACGACTGTTCTCCAGCCGTGCCTGTACGTTTGGCATCGGTAAACATCTCGAAAATTTTATCCTCAATTTCTTTAGGAATACCAATGCCTTCATCATTAATGGCAATTTTAACCGAATGGGTACCTTGTTCCATTGTAATCCGTATGGTTGCATTATTGGGGCTAAATTTAACCGCATTGGCAATTAAATTACTTATTACCCTCCAAAGCTTCTCTCCATTGGCCAAAATGGTTAGCGGTTTGGCATCCAGTTTAATATGCTGGCCTTTGTCATCAGCGCTATTCTGTAATATAGAAACGCAATAACGGAGCAGTTCGCCGAGATCTACCGGGGTTTTATTAAGCGGATTACCCGTAAACTGTGTCTGCAACAGATCTTTTACCAGTGCCAGTGAATCTTTACTCGAATTTTTAATCAGCGCAAGCATTTCCTGGTCATCCTTCGAACGTCCTTCATCCCCCAACATCAACTCAGTAGTGGTATAAATGGCTGCAATCGGACTGCGGAGATCGTGTGCTACCACTTTTAGCAGATTGGTATTATCGGCCTGGCTCTGCTCTAAAGCTGCAAGTGCTTCTTCCATCTGGTTGTTCTTATTGATTACCACAGCATTTAACTTTTTTGTCCGTTTTAAACTCTGCCTGATTACAATAAGTATGGCAATAGCCAGCAAACAGGCTATGGTAGTGAGTACAAGTAAGGTGATCTGATATTTAGACCGCTCTTCCAGGGCATCTACCTGTTGCTCTTTGAGTGCATAATCTAAATAATCTACGCTGGAAGAGTTATTTATCTTATCCTGTTCTTCCTGGAGCGTAACGAGTTTACTGCTGTAAATTGCAGCAGATAGGCCATCATGTTTTAAGCTATAATAATCAAATAATTTTTTAGCAAATACCTCACTGTAGATCAAAAAGCCATTTTTGTCGGCAAGGGCAAGTCCTTGTTTATAATAATTTAAGGCCAGTGCTGTATCAGATGTAATCAGTTGATCTCCCATATCGATCAACATATCCATTGAAACATAGTAAAGTTTTTTATCAATTGCGCGGTTAGTGGTAAGGTGAAGGAGACTTAGTCCTTCTTTTAACTTCCCTCCGGCAATCAATTCATCTGCAATTAACTGATCAATGGCTAATAAGGTTCGCTCATCTTTATATTTCAGCGCAATTTCTTTTGCCTTGGTGATATAATTTTTCTTCTTCTCTGCGTTGTATTTAGCTGGATAAATTAAAAGATAATTGTAAATAACGAGCGACATGATCGAATCCTGCCGAAGTTCGTTACCTTTTTTAACGGCTATATTAAACCATTGTACGGCACGCTGATCTTTGCCGAACTCTTTGTATACCATGGCAATATTCATCGTGGTTTGTACCACATTTACTGAATCCTTGATTTTGCCATAAGCAGTGTGCGCCTCGTTATAATATCTCAATGCAAGCTGCAGATCGCCTTTGATATCGAAAAATATCCCGAGGTTATTTAATGCATCTGCTTTGCCTTTTGCATAGTTAAGGCGGTTGGAAACTTCGCGGGCACTACGCGTATAATAAAAAGTACTGTCTATGTTTTTTTCATACATCAACATGGCGAGCCTATTAAGGGCATCAACATATTTGAAGCTATCGGTAACTTTTTGGAGGCTGCCCTTTAACCTTTCGGTTTCTGAAGACTGGGCAAAAACGGATGAACTTAGCGATACCAGCAAAAAAAGAAAAAAAAGACTTTTTTTAATCATAACCTAGAACTAAATCGGGAAGAATTAATTTAGGTAAGTATAAGCATATTTTTGAAGATCATTTAAAATTTAACAAAAGAATACGCTGAGCTGTAATTTAATACCTAAACTTATTTAACATCAGAATGGCCAAGATTTTTATCGGGGCTTACTACATCGCGGATAAGCTGTTTCAGCTCCTTAATCTCAGGGAAACGCTGCATCTGCTTACGGTCGAAAATCAGTTTTTCATTAATGGTTATGGTAAAAACGCCAGATGTTTCACTCGGCAACAGGCTTACTCCTTTTACTTCATCAACAAAGGTGGTCAGAATTTCCTGAGCCATGTATGCCGAACGCAACATCCAACCGCATTTAGGGCAGTAAGTTATGTTTATAAATGGTTTTTCCATTTGAGTTTTTTTACAAGAATACGGAATAGTTTGGAGTTGGGAGTTATTAGTCTTCAGTCCAGGGTCCAAAGCCTTAAGTCGAATAATTGAGGAGCCAAATGCCAAATATCAATAACTAATGATCAAATCGCAATGTCCAGACATCAATAACGAATAAACTAAATACCTATGTTGGCGTCTTAAAGAATAGTTGGCATAGTTTTTTTTTGAATTATTATATGATGATAATTTTATAAAACATTTATAATGGGCCTCTTTCAAAATTATAGTTAAAACACTAATAAACAGTTAGATTATAATGTTTTTAATACTTTGAATGACGTTTATTACATTGCTCTACTTAATTTACATTCTTTAACAACATCCTTATCATGTAACGACATCCAGATGATGTTTAAAGGATTTAATATTGTTATTACTCTTCTTTTTTGTTCTTTGATATATTTTAACTGTTTATCATAAAAATTATTTGAAACATAGTTTTTTATAATGTGTAAGCTATGTTCTTTGTCTTCACAATTTAACTGTACAAAAGACCTTTCATCTATAAATTCTGCCAAATTTGGGCACCCATCATAAAAACATAAAGTTTCTGATAATAAAGGGTCAATTATTTTCTCAGTAAAATATCCACACTCTCTAATATTCTCCGCTGCAAAATGATACCTGTAGTTCCACAAACCATCACTTTTATTATCTAATTTACCACGATAATCTTTTAGTGACAGCAAGTGATAACTTGGTTTATTACCCCAGATATCTATTTCTATTTTTCCATCAAGAAATCTTAACAAATCCAATCTTCTTCTCTGCCCAGGTAAACTATAAAGCCCACTAGTTATTGATGATATACTTTTATTTTTTTTATTTGTTTTCTCAATATCATTGAAAAATAAGAATGGAAGTGGTAAAAACATCTCTTCAACCCTTCCAAATTTGTTCTGTTCATAAAATTTTGATGCGCTGGGCTCGGTTTTAAATATTACCGCTTTATTTTCTTCAAATCCTTTGGTAAATAATTCGATACTAGGGCACGTTAATATTACCAACTTATCATAATTATCGTTTACCGTAAATTCTAGGTCTTTATAATAATTTTTATTATTACAATATCTACTTTTAATTGAAGCTAGCAGTTTGTAATCGCTTTCAAAAAAAGACGTGAATTTAACTTTCATTACTTATTAATTTCATTAGTTGCTGTTCTGCACAATTAAAAAGTTCACCAACTTTTTTATTCTTAAATTTATTGATAAGAGAATCTGCATCAGGCATTTGTTTTGAAAGAAAAGGTATGGTCAAATACAAATCGGCATATACCCCAAATGCTGACAAAACAGAATCAATATGATTTTTATTATCGATACCTAGTATCAAATCATACATTGGCTTAAATACAACTACTAATTGACATCCCCTACCTCCATTTAATTTAACAAGTCCCTTTATATTGGTTTTTTTTACTCCGTAAACATGATGAGATCCAGTAAAAAGAACACCCGCTTCTCTTATCAAACACTCATTAATGAAAGCATCAAGAACTTCTATACAGAAAAAATCAGTTAAAATAAGGTCATCTTCTCCGAAAATAAAAAAATCATTATCATAGTTCTGTTTAACTAACAATTTTACTCTAGCAGTTAATGCATCATAGCCTATTTCTGTTACGTTATTATAAATAACTTGATAATCAATAGGCAAGCAATTGAGCATTGGTAAAAGGGTATTTAATCTATTCTCTCCAATTTTTGTTGCTGTACTAATTATATTTAGATACATAATTCAATTTTCTGCGTGTTGTCAGCTTCGTCTATATATCTTCTGAAAGTTTTATTATTTTGAAAGATATATTCAGAATTACTAATGATATTAGAAGCTTTTAATTCTCCATCTGTCATGATATTTACCAGTGGTGTAGTTACATTTTCAATATATACATCGGCAAAATCACCTCCTAGAGTGGTCACATTGATATTACAATTTCGAAAAGTTGTTGAATTAAAATTTGGCAATTTTTCATCAAAATCTGGGGTATATGTAGAGTAACCAGAACCAGTTATCTGTATGTTACTTTTCACTAATTTTATTTTTTTTATTTTACCAAGGATGTGATTAATCTTAAAGACTGAGTCGACCATCCATGCAATTATTAATGGTTGCCCCAAAGTATAATACTCGTTGCTATCAATATTTGGCACTGTTAATTCACTGTTAGTATTTATGTTGATAGCATCTATGATGCTATTATCATTGACATCTTTGTATTTTAAGTTTCTAAAATCCAGCGTAGATTTTCTATTTTTCAACTTGTCTTCCCTATATATGATTTCACCTTTTTCTGACAGTAAATATCCCTGAATTCTATTATTTGGAGTATATCTGATATAATCTCCATGCAAAAGTGATTTTCCTTTAAAAACAGGTGTTAGTGTATTGATCCAGGTGTTATTAATTTCGTCCCAATAGCCTCCTTCGATATTGGCCATAAAATTTAGAATGAGCGGCTCATTATCGGTAACATAAACTTCATTTATCAATTCCAAATCACTATTAAAATATATAAATTTCCCATAAAAGTCAGTCAATAAATAAGGTATATCATATCTCAACATACCAGTTGTAATCAAATCCATTAATTCAAGATAAGTAACCGGAATAGGGAAGTTTTTTCCTTCTATTTTATCTTGTTCAATCTCATCCCTCATCAGCTTGATCAACTCCCTTAATTTTACCCCTTGTGTTTTATTTAAGGTAGGGTTATAGGCATCGGGGGCCTTTATAATTTCATCAATATAAGCATCGGTAATTGTAGGTGTTTGTGACATAATTTTACTTTTTAAATTGTGGTTTTAATGGTTAATTCATTATCAGTTAGGTTAAATAATCCTGAGGTATTCTGCACCTGCACTTTAAAGCGGTAATACAGTTTATCGCCATCTTCATCAACCAATAATAAAGGGGTCGGTAAAATATATTCCATCTGGGCTGATGCATTTTCTGCATCTACTGTATATACTTTCTCCCAATTACCACGGTTATTTTGTTTGTACAAGTAATAATTGGCTTTATTGGCAGTAGTAGGCCAGGTTAATTTGTTTCCAACCTCATCGTAAACTAGTTCAGGAGCTTCTGGATTTAGGTAATCGGGCAAGGTAATGGCAATTACATCGGTACCTAATGACAATACCTCTTCTATTTCTTCTTTTTCGTTGATGATCTTCCGGATCCCAGCTAAGCGATAATAAACGGTATCGCCAAGTGGCGCAGCGGTTAAATCGCTAAAGTCGTCGGTAATGTCATACCCCTCAAACTGATCGGCATCAATATCACGGTCTACATAATATTCCATGCCTTGAAGTGTAACTGTATGGCCTATATTTTTTGAACGGTAAATCCTGATTTTAGAAATGCGGTCTTCGGGAGATATTGGTGCTATATTAAAAACAACCGATGCGCCACTTTCAGCAGAAAAAGAATCGAGATTCAATGCATACCTGGTAACCAAAGGCGGTGCCGAAGGTAAGGTTTGCAGAATAGTTACCGGTCCGGCAAAAGGACTTAATACCCCAGGCTCTAACTGGTTGGTTACCTCTACACCAGCAAAGAAATACAATTTCCGCGAAGCTCCGCTTAAAAAGTAATCGGTAAAACGGATATAAGTGGTATTGGGCTGCGATGGTTTATTATACTGCCTGATCATAGGGAAAGGATTAAAAGCGGTATCTGTTGCATCAAGCAGGTTTCCATCCAGATCGCGTATTACCGGTATTGCATTCTCCGTCTGCAGGCCCTGTTTAATAAAATTCAGTATCGGGGTCTGTTCGGTTAAAGGCAACAAAGTTTCCTGTATGGCAGCAAAATATTTTAGTTTCTTAATTGCCAAACTATCCTGTTCGTCATCAACTAATCCTATCCTATCGGGTTTTGGGAAACCATAAGGGTTTGGCGTCGCAGGGAATTGTTTAAATGAATCGGGAGTAGCATCATCGAAAGTTAAATTAACCAGTTCTAAATACCTCTGACTATAAAAAGCATCTTCTTCAAGATCAGCAAGGCTTTCTAAAATCTGCGTTACGGTACTTGGTTTATACAGGGCTTCCAACACATCCTCATTGGTTGTACGGTAAAACATAAAGCCAAATGGCGCACGTTTTATGCCATTTACCGTTGGTACAATTTTAACATCAAAGGTAAATGAGGCTTTACCTGTAGCATCAGGACGTACTTTTAAGCCAAATATAGTAGGGGCTTCAAACTGCACCGGTTCTTCAATTTTACGTGCAAGCAGTATAGCAGGAACAGAAACGTCCGAAACACTGTTATTGCCCTCGGGCCTGCTATCTATGGTTTGCAAACCAAGCAGGGTACGTTTATCGTTGTCGTTACCAACAGGAAGTATATTGGTACCGTTAAAGGTATCACCTGCCCCAGGCTCTGTGAAAAAGTAAGCCCTGTAACCCGGATGAAAGTTTACGGGAACAGTTAAGGCAGATGGCTCTGAAATACGGATCGGATCGTCCTGATAACCCGGATCGTAAACATACAGTTCTACAGGATGTGTTTTTTCTATCCTGATTACCTCCAATAATTTCGGTTCAGGATCTCCGTTTAAAGTTGGTACCCTGATTAAACCCTTATACCACTCTACGTGCGCCTGACGTAACTGATCGGGCGAATTCTTATTGGGATCGTTGGCATCAAAAGGCAGGTTAATTTGAGGGTGATCATCTAAGTTACCGGTATGATCGAAACTGATCTTATAATAACCCAACAAACCATCCGGATAGTCTGCACCGAATAATGCGGTAACGGTTGCCTGGTTATGCATACCTCCTACCCAATAAATGGTTTCTTTACCTTCTGAATCGGAAATGCGTTCAATAGTCGGATTATTGGGATCGGCAAAACTTTTTAATTGAACAGTTTCAGTAATCGGCTCCCAGTTAGCAGGATGGCTTAAATTTTCAACCAGCGTAAACCTGCTTCCAATTTCGGGAAAGGTGGTATTTTTTTGCGTACTGTAGGCACCTGGATTATTCTCATCGTCTACTACCTTGCTATCAGAAATAATTTCTACTACAATCTCTGCATCTGTAGATGTGATTACCAGGGTTTCTACGCGAAACTTTCCTCCAGGGGTCGTTAACATGCTGTTGTTAAACCTAGGAAAATCATCAGGGGCTATTGCAGGAACGATTTCAGTTCCATCTATCTGTTTATAGCTTCCGATAATCAGTTTAACAAATTTATCGTTGCCTGGCATGTGCACCACATCTTTAATCTGTCCGGCTACAGTTAAAGGCAATTCTGGTTTAAAATATGCTTTAACATGGTCTGCTTTGATGAGTGTATTAAGTTGTTCGGCCGACTGATCAATCAACCTGGTGGCATCCAATATATCGAGCCAGTTAAAAGTTACACGGGTAAAACCGATATCCTGGCCTGCAAAAGTTTGTTTACGCCCCGCCAGCCAATTCTGCTCAGCAATAGTGGTAAACAATAATGGATCTTCTTTTTGAACATATTGTACTGCAACATCGCTTGGTGGCAATAATGTATTTATCGCTGCGAATTCGGTTGTATCAGTACTTACCTCATCGCTTAATGCAGAAACCCTCGAGAACCAATTTATACCATAAATGGCATAAAAATGTTTACCCGGATGTTTTTCGAAATGGATAAATAAACTCAATACATCATCTCTTAACGGTTCGGGCTCCAATACGCCCCCTGGATTGGCATCATCATAGGCGTAATACTGTTGCTGATCTGGGAAACCGCCACTGGTAATTTCGGGTTTTACATATATAGACTGGTTTTCTGCACGGTACTCCAATCCATAAAAAACCGGTTTTGGATTTTCGAAAATATTCTGGTTTTCGATGGCATTTAAATCTGCAAAGAAATCATGACCAACCAATTCGTCGGCAAAAGGCATCCTACCTATGTTAACCACACGTGCGTAATCTAACTTTGCATAACCTTTATCATCAAGCATATCATTCATGCTGTCGTTATTCCCCAAAAACTGGTAAACTACCGGTCTCATTTTAGGTTTTTCGGGTAACAGGTAATCTGCTTTACCAACTGGCAAGCTAGTATACACATAAGTAGATGTGTCAGACGTATTTAAACTACTTTTATTAGTATAGCGCACCTGATAAATATAATCTTCATTTTTTGCCAGGGTATCGATATGCCCCAACCCCAGCATCCTCGCGAAATGATAATCAAGTGCCTGCAGGTTCATAATATCCAGATAACTGATCATAAAACCTTCGTTCTGTTGCTCTGGATTCACATTAGTAATCATTTCTTCTGCCCTGGGATCGGTATTGCTTAATTGGAGGTATTTGTTAAGCACTTCTTTTACCGAGGGATTATCGGCACTGGTGTTTAACCATTTATCCTTATAGTTGGCTATTTTTACGGTAGTGCCATCATTAAAATGTGGCCAAAGGTGATCAATAGGATAGTTTTCATTTTCTAATCGGTCGAAAACCACAGTATCATCTAAAGAAATCCCAAAGCCGTTTCCTATTTCTGTCCAGTCGGTTTCCTCACGGGTAATTAAAAAGTCGTGATAGGTTCCGAAATAAAAACCTCTGATCGCACCGTTTAGGGATTTTTTCGCCGATACCTTCGCAATATTATCTGCTTTAATAAACTCAATCGATATCCCGTTACTCTCCAGCACCATCGTTTTACATACCTCAGTGGTATTTTCAGTATCGTTACCGATCTGTGAAAGGGTCTTAATCTTGAGTACTGCTTTTTCTTCACTGATATTGGAAAAATTGAATCCCGCCACATAACATGTTTTATTTTCTACCTGTAAAGTAATGGTTTCGCTATACGAGGATAAAAAACGATAATAATCCAGTAAAGGGTCAATTGTTCTGGCCAGTAGCGCATAGGCATTTGCATCATCAAACGTAAGTATTAAACGGTTGGTAATTTTATGCCCGTTAAGGGTATTATTGAAGGTGTAAATCCATTGCCTGGTTTTAAAATTGATTACCGGCCGGTTAAGTTCAAAATCAAAGAAAACAAAATGCTGGTTAACATTGGGTGTACGGAATACCCTCACATAATCATCTTTACGGTTAAAGCCAGATAACTGCCCGTTCTGCGCATTGTAATAATCGCCTTTTGGCAGGTGGTTATCACCCAGTTCGCCGGTAAGGCTCCACCTTAAGTGGATACCCTGGGCAATGCCATTGCTCCCATCCGAACCTGCCGCCTGAAGGTAAATACCAGTGGTGTTGTTCAAATAAGTATCTCCCTCAACACCACATGGGTTAAGGCCTAATTGGACCAATAAATCTTTTATGGCTTTAAAAGCGGCTAACAATGCTTCTAAAGCTGCATTTAAAGCATAACGGTCTTCTTCGCTAAAAGTATCTTCACTGTAATTGTTAATCTCATTGAGCATATTTAAAATGCTCTTAAAAATGGTACTATAACCTGTACCGCTGGTATCGAGATAACCTACATAAAAATCATCAAACAGGAAATCATCGCCATCAAAATCACCATAAAAGTAATCTTCATATTTTGGCGGATTGATTACCGGTGAGCCTACGTTAAAATCCCTGTCAGAAAAATTCCTTTCACTAAAATCACCACCGATGTAAACTGTATTATCAGGATTGGTAACCTCTTTTAACACCCTGATGGTGATCAGGTATAGTTTTTTTAACACATCCTGTTCGAGCAGGCGCAACAATCGCAGCAATTCTGTATGGTTATTTAAGCCACCACCGGCTTCTAAGGCGTGTATAGCAAAAAGACAATCTGTTATACGGGTATAATCGGATGAATAAGCATTGAAATTGTTCTCAGACGCCATTTTTGAAAGTATTTTTATTAATTATTATTAATTTGTAGCTAAACAGATGGTTAAAGACTTATCGGAATAATTGGTCCGTTATAACTTTCAGAATCTGTTTCATAATCGTTACCGTTAAATATTTTGTATTTAAAATGTAACTGGGTATCACCTACCGGCATATTAAAGGCAGCATTTGTAATAAACACGGCCGAGGTATCCTGCGCATGGATATAAATAAAGCTTTCGGGTGCAAGCACGCCCTGCCCCTGAGGGCTAAGCGATAAACCAACCGTATTATTTAATGATGCTAGCGGCAGTTTTGGATTGTTAAAAGGTTCAGGGTTCCTCACCAATATCCCCAACAGGCGTTTGCCCGAATCAACAGGATCGATATTGATGATGGGATGGATTACGGTTGTTTCAATGGGTTCGAGGTTTTTGATGGCCAAACCACCATATACCAAGCGATCGTATTTTGATGCATACCTGATTACTTCCGGTGCATCATTTTCAGGATTATCATCGATCAGATTTTTAATGCTCCCATCAATTTCTGATTGAGTAAACCTTACAACCAATGGATAAAGTGCATATTTTTCAGCCCCAGGAGTACTATTGAGCACATAACTTCCGGCCTGATCGGAAAAGGTGCTGAAACGGGATGTTTTAAAGTTAAAACGATGAATTTCTGCTCTTTGCTCTGCCTCGCCCAAGGGTTGGTATACTGCTGTAAATAGTGCGGTGTACAAACGGTTTGCTTCGAGGTTAGGGAAATGGTATGTGCCCTGCTTTTTACGTTTTTTAATGCTCACGGGGTTTACATTACACGAATCTTCGAGTGCTGCCTTGTTCATAAAATACAATACCTGCTGATCGGGAGGTAATTTCATAAAGTTGGCATTTGTAATTTCCTCGTCGGGTAATTGCTCCCAGATCAACTGTGGACTTAAAATTGCGCCATAAGGATCCAACAATTGCATTTGCAAAGTACTCTTAACCGTTGGCAGTCCTAAATAACCATCCCAATCAGAGAACATGGCATTAAGGTAAGGTTTAACAAACAACAGGCTAACCTTTGGATCATGACAGAATACAGGTTTACTTAAATCATAACGGCTTTGTGCATCAGGGAAAGAACGTTCATAATCAATATAATGCTTTAAATCGGCCAGTTTAAATGCCGCGGCTTTATCCTGCGATTCGAGTGCCTTGTAAATGGCATTTTTCTTTTGGAAGTGCCCTATCGGTCCTACGGTTTTAAAACCATAAATGTGATTCTTTTGCACTGCTGCACCTATGTTTCCTTCAACCACATCACGTGTTTTAACCACAATGGCATATGTGGTATCGGGGCGCCAAACCGGCTGGATGGTTTTATTGAGGTTATTGCTCAATAATTCTGCCTCATCAATAAAACCCTTGCGGGTAATGTTATTTTCTTCCAACCTGCGCTGCAGCACTTCTGTTAAGTAACTCAGTTGGTTTAGGTTGCTTATTTTAATTACAGGCGAAATAAAATCGAGTTCGGAAGGAATATCTTCACTTGCTTTCAGTATTTTATCGATAAAAACCTCAATGGTTCCAGTACTGCGGTTTACGGAAACCAGTATCTGTTTGTACTGCTTTTCTATCAGTTTGCCGGTATCACAGTTTATGGTATATTTTTCTGAAGCACTTACGCCCGAGTGAACGAGATCCTGGTAAGCGGTAAACCATATTTTAAATGATGGTACAGCCTGTGCGGTGCTGTAAACGGTATCGGGATTGCCTGGTGTATCCTGATACAGGTGCAGGGCATAACCTTTTTTCTTACCGGTTACAGGATCCTGCGTAACCCTTGATAAAAGCGTGCTTACACCAGCTTCGAAAGGATTAAAAACAGCGGTAACCTCAATGGAAAAGTTTGTTTCTTCTACTTTTAATTCGGGTACGAAAGGAATTAAAAGGGCATCGCTATTGGTGGCATAGGCATAAGTTTGGTGCAGCTGCCATTCGTTACTGGTAGTTTTCCCATAAAAACCGGAAGTCATTCCCGGGTTTCCGGCTACAAGAGCATTTTGATCACCTACGGTAGGTATGCGGTTATCCATTGGCCACTGGCCCACGGCACCTTGCGGATTATTGTATGCTTTACTTAATACCTCTGCAGCAGTAAAGGCCTTATTGTAAATAGTGGCGTAAACCAGTGTTTTATCAGCATCAACTTCGTGCCCATGCGGGAAAATGGTACCAGAAATATAGGTTGCCGGTAAGTTAAAATAACCACCCAGCACAATATCGCCTTCAAAATTTAACGGATACCTGCTTTCAAAATGGATTAATACTTCGTTAACAGGCTGGTTTAAATCGTTATAATTTAAACTGGTATTGCTCTCGGTATCGGCCAGGTACTGTGTTAATACCCGCACATTGTATTTTACCGTTTTTGGCACCAGTATCCTACCGAAATTAAAACCCAAATACCCTAGTTCGGTTATATCATAATCTATACGGTACTGATGTTTGATATAATCAACACGCAGTGCATTTGCATTTGCCCCAAAATCGAGCTCAAGTGTGGTTACGGGCTCCGGTAAAACGATACTTAAAGAACCACCACTCTGTGCCACCTGCAATACGGCATTGTTAAAGCCTGCATCATTCTGCACACTCCCAGTTATGCCGGTAAACTTAAATGCAACGTTTTTAAGATAAAATGTTTCGCCGGTTTGGTACGCTTTACCCAATGGTTGACCGATCCAGTTAACAACATTCTGCTTTGATACATTTTCGTAGCAGAAGATATCTTTCCGCTGAAAGTTTAAAGCATCAAGATCGGCTGCCGAATTGCTCATGCCATTGCTAAAGCTGAACATGTTTTGCGATAATACCCTGATCTTATTGTAACGGTTCGCTTCGTTAAACTGCCAGTAAGCATTGTTCAGTTTACTCAGGTCGATAGCTCCTATACCTGTATTATCGGCACGGATAACGGTAACGGCTTCGTAAATATGGTATGGCTGCCAGCTTCCATTTTCATTCCAGGCATAAATTTCGAGGCCCAGAAACTGCAGTTCGTGGCGCACCTGGCTGCTGATTCCTTTTTGAGGCGGCAACATTTCCACATAACCATCAGGTAATTGATTACCTGCTCCGCCTATGAGTGCTGCCACGGGCTTTACAGGCTTTAACAGATCAATATCGATAAAACTATCCAGTGGTATGGTTACATGCGTTAGCGCATTCTCATCGTTAAAGTTATATTGCCAACCACCTGCTCCAGGTGCCGGGATATTTACCGAACCGCCTGTAATTTCGTAATTTACATAGTTGATCGGAAAGGTTTCGCTGGATAACATGTTGGTTGCCGCAGCAGGCATATAACCGGTTGCCGGATCGGGCAGGCTTAATACCGGTATTGGTGCAAGTAATGGTCCTCTGTTACTGTTAAACTCCCAGCTTAGGGTAATTTTTATACGACCAAGCTTTCTGATTGGCCATGGCAAACCCAAATTGAGCTCCAGTGAACCGTAAATGATGAATGGATTGGGTGCTTCGAAACCCAGGGTTACCGTAATCGAAATATTAAATTTAAACCTCAGGATCTGGATATAGGCATAACCGCCCATTCTAACATAACCACCAATCTGTATCGGTTTAAAGCTGATAGATCCTGCCATATCAACAAAGGCACCGAAACCGAATTTTACAATCCAGAAATCGGCTTTAAAGTCGAATCTGGCACCAGCACCCGCTTTAATACCACGTGAAGAGATCATGAGGTAGGCATACCCCTGGAAGAGGGTGAGTATTTTTGCCCTGATCCTTTCGTTTTCGGGTTGATCTTTACCTACATTAAGGTACCAACCCGAAGCATTGTTAAAGAAGAAAGCCAGCTCTAACTTACCGCTCAGACTAAATATTGCCCCATCAAACGAGCCACCCTCGGGCAAGCGGTAATTTACACCTAAACTGGAGATAAAGGATTTATCATCTATCGCAATTAAAGCGCTAAATGGCGGATCTACATCTTTATTTAGGCCGATGCGCGAACGCAATACCCCGGCCTGTCCCTGTAATAAAAACAGGTTGGGCAAACCTAAGTATAAAAAGAGTTTGGTAGAGAAAGTAAAGCCTTTATCGAAACTGGTTGCAATAGAAACACCCGCCCCAACCGAATAACCGGGTTTATCGGCAAATTTATCAATCTCTATCCCCTCTCTATGGGTAATGTTACTTTTTGCTTTATAATATTCCCACCAACTGGCCGTATCAGGCAAGGGTGGCGTTGTAGCAGATTTGGATGCAATATAATGTCTGCCGATAATCCCCCTAAAACCATAAATACCCAAACCGGTAGCACCGAGCGGAATTGGCCCAGGTAATTCCATGCCTATATCAACGATAAAGGATGGTACACCCGGTTTTAAGCGCATGGCAGCCGAACCGCTTAAGCGAAGTTTCGGCATAGAGAAACTAATGGAACCCGTATATTCCGACCCGGCATTAGAACCAACAATGGCCGGATCCGGATTGCTCATGCTCAGGTAACCATTCAATAAAAATGCGGCCTTTTCCTTGCTCACATTACCCGGTATGGTAAGGTCGATACCAATACCATCTATACTGGTAAAGCTATCAAAAGGTTTATCGGTATCATTGCTATCAACAGTAAAGTAATATTTTATACCATTACCTGTAGCATTTACCCCGGCATTACCGGTATTGATCATTCCATCGAAACCGAAGAAACGGTATTTACGTTCTATACCATTTAACTGTTTGCTATATGCACCAAAAGCGATCTGGCTAACTTCGAGGTTAACCGGACCAACTTTAAGTTTAAAGGCTTTTGGTATAACAAAACTTCCCCCTTCAAATTCGATATCGCCATTGTCCCAGATCCTTAATTTCTGGATCTCGATGTTTTTGGGCAATACCTGCCCCAGTCCGGGGATATCAGCTATAAAATCCAATGTTCCGGCAATCTGGATATAAAAACCACGGGGTTCTTTGCCAAGATTAAAACTCCTGATGTTTAAGGTAAAAACATTTGGTAAAGTAATGGGCAACAGACCTTTCTGTGGTTTGGCGGTAAGTTCAAAATTTCCGTTATCCTGAATGTGTACACGGATATCGATTAAGGCCTGCTGCCCTGTGGTATCCTTAAAACGCGGAATGGTGAGTTTACCGGCAATATCAGATTCGACAATGACGCCTTTTTTAAAGGTAACTGAAAATAGGTTTAATTCTGCCTCAAATAATCCGAAATCTTGATTTAAAGCGCCGTTGGATTGGAGTGAGATTTTACCGGAAACACCTCCGGTACCAATCAGCATATCTTCGCCTTTTAGCGCAACACTGGTTTTGGTAGTGCTTTTTTTACCGAAACCGCTTAAACCGATCACTGCTTCTTTTACATACAGGCCGGTAAAATCAGGGCCATAACCCGCGGCATCGGCTTCGGCTATGTTTTTTTTCTTACTTAAATCGAGTTTGGCTTTTTTTATCCCTATAAATAAATTGGTATTGCCAATCTGCGCAAATTCTGGCGCCAAATTGCCTACAAACTCTACATCGGCCCCAATACCCGATTCGGTATCGACATAAAATGTGGCTTCGCCAAAGGTAAACATTGATTTGGGTTCATATTCGCCCTCAATCAGAACACCGTTTTCGTCTACTGGCTTTAATATGCTCCGTGGAAACTGTATACCTGCCGATAGCTTTAAAGTGGCTTTAAGTTTTGGTGTGATTAATTGTTTAATATAATCTTCGATACCATTTGGCACCAAACGATTGTAAAACTGCTGTAGCAGCTGTTTGGTTTTATCCAGATCGTTATCCGAAATAAACACAGCAAACATTACGGCTGATACACTTTTAGGGATAGTTACTTCACTTTTGATCAGGCTCACCACCATATCAACGGTAGGTTCCTCATCGGGAGGTAAACTTAAATGTGTGTTATATTTTATATTGATGGCATCGAGCAAAACATCAAATTTGCTATCGGTACCGGGCACCTCATCTATAAAATAATTGAGGATGTGCGCCATTACCTCATCTTCGGTGATTTTAAAAATCCGAAGACCCAGCGCAAAAAAAGCCTCGGAGGTAAAAGCAAAATTCTGAACCTTGAACGAACGTAAAAAGGCCAGCATTTCCCATTGGTACTGTATAGAAATAGGGAATGATGAAATGTTCGAATCGCCGTTCGTATCGGGATTAAGTACCAAGCGCAATCCAAAAGGCAGATCCAGTCCGATGTTATTGGTTACAATATCTAAACTATAGAAAGCTGAATCGCCACGCTGACTTTTTGAATACTGCAGGTTTTTATAGTGAATCTTATCCAGCAACTGGTTTAACCCATTTTCTGCAAAGTGTAAAAATTCCGGCAGGTCATCTACCGTAATTACTTCCGATAGGGCTGGATAAAATCTTCTGGTTACAACTTGATTGGCTGGCATGTACTTAATTTTGTGCTTCGGTTCTATTTAAAAAGGCATGCCCCTGTAATTTAGCCAGTTCCGAAATGGACAATAAAGACTTGTTATTTACAAAAGCAACAACTAAAAATACAGCGAATACTACCCAAAAGAAAGGGTGCAAAGCATCGTTTAAGTATTCGTAAGCAACCGTTAAGTATTGGCACATTTTGATCCATTATTCAGGTTTTGGATGCTGTTATCAGTCCTTAGTCTGGAGTCCTCAGTCTTAGGTCTGCCCCTCTGGAATACGAAGTCCTTGTGTGTAATCAATATTGACGGTTTCAAGCGCATTTAAACATGCTGTCTTCCTGAGTATAACGAAAGATCTTTTAATTGGAATGATTAGGCTCTTTTGCTGTTAAAGATTCTTCATTACCTGAAGGATGCCAATCAATAATACCTTTTTCTACTTTAGCAGCATCTTTTTGTGTTTCTGCACATCGACTTTGTTGTTCAGCGTATGCTTTTTTTACTTCTGAAGCTATTTCCTTATAACCAGGGAGTACGTTTTTCTACTTCAGCAGCATCTTTTTGTGCTTCTGTACATCGCTCTTGTTGTTCGGAGGAAGCTTTTTGTACTTCTGAAGCTATTTCTTTGTAACCGGGGAATATCTTTTTCTACTTCAGCAGCATCTTTTTGTACTTCGGCACATCAACTTTGTTGTTCGGAGTAAGCTTTTTCTACTTCCGAAGCTATTTCTTTATAACCGGGGATTACCTTTTTCTACTCCGGTAGTAGCTTTTTGTACTTCCGAAGCACAATTTGCACTCCGGAAGTACTTTTAAATAGCTATGGAAGCCGATTTTAATAAAATCGACTTATTCTTCCGTAATTATTATTTTTCTCCCACGGCCCGGAAAACGCTGCTTCAGGTCGTCGTAAATGGTCTGCGTACCGGGAATATTAGAACGGCTGGCACCTTTTATAGAATGATAAATCACCAGGGCCGCTTCGTAAGCTTCGCTACCTGCCACCATGCCGGTATCTTCCATAGCTCGCAAGAGGGTGCTTAACTGCTGAAAAATGCCATATATATCGGAAGCAAGTTTGTTATCTTTTTTTGCTTCGGTTAAATCGACATAGTTCGGCACCAAGCCTGGGTTCTGGGTGGCATACTCAAGCGTTTTGTTTACAAAGGCCAGGGTTTTATCGCCCATAACCAGCATGGCTTTACGCTCCTCCGCGGTTAAATTAATACTTAAAACCGGTGATAAAGTGGTTTTTAACTGTTCGAAAGCAGCTGCAATGGCTGCTGATTGCTTTGCGGTGATTTCGGCTGAAATCCTGTTGTTTAAACTCATGGTAAATGGTTTTTAATTAAATATTAAGGTTAATTGGTAATCCTATTAAAAAACTGTGGGATTAATTAACCATTTACCATGGGAAAACTGGTTGGGACAATGGTTTTTACTGCGGGACTATATTCTGAACTAAATATACGAAAATGAGTAGAAAAAAATGGTATTTTTTAAATATTCCGGCAAGCTAAAGTATGGATGCAAATGGCTTTACTACGCGTTAAGGATTTGCTTTTGGTTACTTTTAATAAAGAGACCGTTTGAATTACGATCTCTTTAATAAAATGAATAAGAGTTGTTGTGATATATTACACACGCCTCATGCTTACGCCAGTGAGAAGGATATTTTTAACAGAATATCAAGTTCTACTGCCAAAAAAAATCGTTTAAAATGGGTTCCACCCTTTTTTTACATTATCTATTCTGCCATTAATTATTTGTGCAATAGTCAACATAGTTGACGACAACCATTCTTCGATAGGTTCCTCATAAACTGCGTTATAAACAATTGGATCATCCCCTTCATCTAGATAAATAAACAACATTTGATCTCCAGGATTATACACATCTATAGCATAGAAGGACCTGTTGATACTTCTATTATACCGAACCAAACACTTCCTTACATGTTCCTGCATTTCTTGTTGGGTTTTATTCCTTCCTCTATCAAGTACACACGTTCCGCCACCAGCTAAAAAAAGTAATTCTTTTAATACTGGAGGAAAAGGCTTTCCTTCATTAAATAAATTTTCCAATTGAACGATTTCTGACAATTGAATAGACTCATTAGTCCTTTCATAATGAGGGCCCTTAATTACAGGATTATCTCTTAAATAAGTTAAATATTTTATTTCCATAGCATTTAGTTTAACAATTTACGGAATTTGTATTTACGGCTCATCCCTTTATGTTTTAAACATGACTGCGCTAGCAGAAATATGTCCGTTTTCTTTATAATTGGGATGAATCAAGCATTTTAACCATGTGGGATAGCTGGCCAAATAATGGTTGATATTTGGGACTTTATATCGATTAAATATAAGAAAATGAGCGAGAAATAAAACGGTATTCTCTTAAATATTCCGTGGAGTTCGAGTATCGATGTAAATGGCTTTACTATTCGTTTAGGATTTTGTTTTGCTAATATTTTATTGAAGAGACCGTTGGAATTACGGTCTCTTTAATAAAATTAGTATGAGCTGTTATAATATACTGCATACGCGGCACGCGTGCGCAAGCGTTTTGTGTTTCCACAAAAATTATTTTTCCTTTGTTATAATATCTAGTTGTTTTAATAAATCGGGTATCCTAAACTCACCGGGCATCTGCATTATAAAGTCTGATGCGGCACTTAATTCGAGTCCAACTGATGATATGTATAAAGGCTTTTTACTTTTACCCCTATATATTTGATGAGTTGTTTCAGTGTTACCGTGATAAAAATTTTTCGCTACCCCTATTACAGGAATCTGTTTATTTAATGCTTTCCAAAGATATCCACCCAGACCAAGTCCTTTTTCATTATTTATGTATACATATCCATCAATAACAATAGCTTCCAGATCATTTATATTTACTTTTTCTATAATTTTTAATAGACATGGAAGTTCTCTTTTGTAAAACTCGCCAGGAATATATTCATCTGTTTCTTTAATGTATTCTATCAAAATCTCTTTTGGTTGAGTATCATTCCAATTAAATAAAATCCCAACTGATTTAGCTGAACCATCATCTTTATAATGCACATCAAGAGCTAGAACCATTTTAAAGAATTGTTTTTACCCAATTTCCAAACTGATCGTTTTCTTGATGGCTTATTAAAACTCCTTGCTCATTCCACCTTTTAAAAGAGTTTATATAATAATCATATTTTTGGAAATATTCTTCCATTATGTTGCCATTTTGCCAATACCTTACCTGTCTACCGTCAAAAATCCCATCTTTATATTCATATTCTGCTGATAATTGATTCGTATTTGGATAATAATAAATTTCAATACCTGTAAAAGGATGACCTTTATATAAATAAATTCCCTCGCCCCAATTGGTTGGTCGGTCTCTTTGTGTTAAATCTGGATCATTATATTCTATTCGCAACATAATTTAATATTATTTAAGGTCTTATAAAAGTAACTAAATCTAGAATATGAAAACAATCTACACATGTATGCATAATTACTTTCTCTTGAGAAGTACCATATTTAATGTTTCGATTATAACCTAAAACATCATTTTTTAGCCAAGCATTAAATACTTCATTAGTAGGCGGGCTACTCCTGTAGTTAGGAAACCTTTCTTTAGCAAGATCGTCCAATGCTCTTATTTCAGCATGTCCTCCTGGCGCTTTTTTACCTGCATTGCCAAAAAACTCCTTCTCTGGCGCACGCGTGACGTGTGTTTTATAAAACCTGCAACAATAAAGTCATGATTCAAACTACATAGAAAAGCATAGGTCTTTTAATTAAAAAAGATCGTAACAAAGGCTACGACCTAATAAGATTTTGGTTTAAGAGCCGACATTATAGCCTGTGTATTTTGACACGCGGCACGCGTGCGCCAGCGAGGGGGGTAATTCAATCAGAATATTTAATTCTTTTATAAAATGTTCTTTTAAGGTTTTGGGCCCCAATCATATTCGCTCAGTAAATTACCATGCTCATCCCATTCTTTCATTATGCCGTACTCTTGGTTATATTTCAAAAATGATTCTTGATTAATTTGACCATTTTCATAGTAATGACGCTGTACACCTTCAGGGTAGCCATTAACACATTCTATCTCATAGTTTAAATTTCCATTTGAATGATTTTCATATAGTATGCCAGTAAATGGCATATTTTTATAGTAGTATATGTCACCGCCTCCTGCATCTACACCTACAATATCAATATCGGGATCAGTCCAATTTATTCTTAACATAATTTTAATATTTAATTAATCCTCATAAAGGTTACCAAATCTGTAAAATAATAACAATGAACACATGTATGTTGTATTATATTACCAGATTTATCTGGCCTAATTTTCATAACATAACCCAAAACATCATTTTTAAGCCAATCATCAAAAATTTTAGGTTCTATATAGTTATTCCCAAACTTTTTTGCTGCTAAATCATTTAGCGATCTAAATTCTGCGTGAGATGCCACAGGCCCAGCTCGAGTAATATCAAAAGGGTCATTTGTCAATAATTTTCCACTAACTTTATATTTTTCCGCTTCTAACAAACGTTCCCTAATACTAGGTTGTAAATAAGGCTTATCAGTATCAGCAAACTCCCCATAATTGTTAAGCCATTGTTCCATTTCTTTTCCTTCCTCCTTTTGCTTCCCTATAAAATTTGTAAAAACTTCTGATTTTAAGTCCCCTTCTTTTTCCATAAATGCTACAACAACCTGCTTTTCACTAAGTTTATAATTCTCAGCTAATTGTTCTACAGCCTTATTTTCAACTAAATTCCTTAATACTAACCCATTTTGCCTAAAATTTTGAAGTATATAATTGTCCGTAAGTGCACCTTGTAAAGGTTTACCAACATATTTAACCTCGTATCTAAGTGCATAAATCTGTTGCTCTATCCAATTGGCAAAATTTTGTTCTGCTAGAGCTTTACTATATCCAGTTGCTGTTTTCCATTTTTCTAGTACTTTAGGATATTCCCTAAGTCTATTAAAATTTTTGGTAGTAGTTAACGAAAAATTCTCTAAAAAATTTACTTTGCTATGATAACTAAATGTATCTAATATTTTTTTAAACGCTGGTTCATTAGAATATCTTATAATACCATCAACAAGTTTTTGATTAGTGATAAAATCAATAAAACGAGCTTCATCAATATTTCTACTATTTAATTGAATCCAGTTTTCCAAGTAATCATCCGAAAAACTAAATCTTCTCCATTCAATATCATTTAACTCTCTAAAATTAAGCCAAAATCTCATTTTTGTACTCTCATCAAATATATGTTCATATTTGAAAAGAATATTAGTGATAGGAATTCGATTGTTTATACGATTTAAATCTTCGAGAAATATCGTTTTCGCAACAGTAGCTTCTCCCTTTAGACTTCTAAGTATTTGCAGAATAGACTCTGGAACGCCGTGTGCAGCTGTACCCAACAGTGCAATATCATCTAAAATTCGAGTAGCTGCTTCGGTTGCTCTTGCTCTTGTATAGAGTGTGCCTCCTATGCCAATGATTAATAATACTAGAAATAATTGTTGTATTCTTATCAAATATTTTTGCTCTAGATCATCGGTTGTTGTTGTTGTCAAATATTGATTGACCGACATTAACTCTGCGACACTAAGTGTTATTATGTTAGCAGTCCCTTCAGCATTCCGCCAAATCACAACTGCTTCGGTAGCTATAACGCCTTCCCCAATTATAGCTGCACCTAACTTAGTGTATCTTAAATAATTTAAATTCTTTAGTAGACTTGAGCCTCCTCCAAAATATGCTAGCAAAATATTGACAGTTAAATCTACTGATAAAGAGATTAAAGCATCGAATTCTGCTATTTTTTTGTATTCCTCTGCGAAGTGAAATAAAAATGCAGGTATTGTTCCTCTTTGAGGGACTACAAATGCTAAATCTAAATTTGGCTTATATCCAATTAGTGTAATAGGTTGATATAAATGAAATAAACCAAATTCTTCTAAAACACTATCATCAGCAAGAGGTGTAATACCACTGCCAGTACTGTAATACTTCAAGACTCGTGTAGTCTTATATATATTTAACTTATTATTCTTAAAATAAGATTTGAAAGTAACCTTAGTATTAAAAGGGAGATTGCTCTCAACATTATCTACACTTGAAAATTCGAAAATGTTATTGGTGTTAAATTCATCATGGCTCTTTACAAAGAAATTGCCATCATAAATTTGTCCAGGAATTGGAGTGATCTCAGGAGGAAAATAATCCCAATTAAATTTAGAAACCTTCCATAACTCATATATTGCATAGGCAAAATATTTCTTGTTGGTATACTCATCAAATATCATATTGATATAAGGTATTCTCTCTATCCTACCATCTGTTAGTAGTCCGTATAAAATCTCAAAATTTGTGCCTTCACCATTTTCTTTATTCAGTAAAAATAATAGAAAATCATCTATATCTGCTCTTTCAGATCTTTTAATGATAGAACTGATAATATGAATGATAAATCTTTGGGAGCTTTCATCCAATTCTTTAGTCTTTGAATAGTAAGAAAGACACTTTTTTATTACTTTAAGAGGAATAATAACTAGTGCGGCCGGTGAAATCATCCCTAATAGATAATTAAACCTCCTATCATCCGAAAGAGTAATGAAATTGCTTCTTATTTTATATACATTAAAATAAAAATTTGTTAAACCTTCATAGTATTTAAGATATTCATCGTAATTAGATTCTCCAGAGAATGTGGGTTCAATCTTTTGGCGATTAATGTAAAGTGGATCAGAATTAGGAAGATAATAATATCCCCAACTTTTCTTTAATTCGAAAATTATTATATTGTAATCGTTAAGTCCACTAAATTCGTCTTTTCTCAGATCTGCATTGGCATCAACTATGGATAGATCGGTTATGTAAGGAAAAATATCCCTAACTATACTACTTATTCTAAAACAAATTTGAGTTACAATCTTTTTAAGATTTCTTTTGGTTGAACTAAAAACTTGCCAGTTACCGACAAAATCTCCAAAGTTAGCTTCATAAAAGTATCTTGTCGCCAGATTTTTCGGCGTTTTTTCCTGGATATGGGGAAGTAAATTGTTGGGAATATCAATTTCGTAGCCAATTAAAGTTACATTTTGATAAATAGGTTTGCGATAATTCTTTATTCCCAAGTTATCTATTGTGTTTTGAACTGAAAACCTATACGTCGCATTTTTAAAATAATAATCATAGGGTTCGTCCAAATAAAGTACATCCACATTAACTATGTCTCCCGAAACAGCTGTAAGCTTACTAAAATCAAACTTCAACAAACTTTCATATTTCTTCGAACTATTTTTCAGCATGTAGTTCTGATAGTCTGTTTCTTTATAATACCCATCCAATTGAGTCCACTTTTCTTGATCCGAGATTTTAAAATCATCTTTCTGATAATGTCTAAATCTTATTAAAAGAAAATCAAACTCTAACAAAAATCCCGTAATACCATCAAATGATTTATTGGTAAAAGTGTCGTCAAATCTTACCGGGGTTCCATCTTTTAAAATTACGATATCCATTGGTCCATTTTATCAGTTACAAAATATCTTTGCTCGTTTTCTATATCTGGCATATACTTACTATATTCACCTGTAAAATGATATTTCCGATCTAACGAATACACCATCACATCCGTTTCAGGCAAGTATAATTTAAGCTCTCCTGTAGCAGTCTCACCCACTAGTCCTGCTTTGTATTTTTGATAAATAATTTCCTCTTGCGAAATCAATTCGTTACCATCTTCATAAAGATCGATCAGGAAAAGCCTGCTATTAATTAAGTTATTGGTAGTGATAAGCGCTTTAAGCAAATCATTTTCTATTTGGGTAAGCCCCAGAATAATTTTGTTGGGTGTACTGCCATCTTTAGCCAATAGTTGCAGGCCGGTAACGGTTTCGGTACCATCTGTAAATACCTGTAAACTATAATAAAAAGCATCAGGCAATTGGTAAGTTTTACTATTGCCTACCGCTCCCGAAACCGAAGGATTGGATTTGGTATCGGGCGTAAGTGTATCTGTTACCGAAAGTGCCGAGTTAAGTACATCAACTGCTTCGGTAATGTAGGTTACGCGTTTTAATGATGGAGTGGTCGAATCGCCTGTTTCGAGTACATCGTTAATATTTAAGGTTTGTACCGCAGAAATACCCAATTGTGTTTTGTCGTGAAAATGGCTAATGAGTTTTACCTTTTGCGAAGAAAGCACGGCATAATCGTTATCCTGTGTGGCTTTTAACAAAGGTTCGGCATTTAAGAGATCGAACACATCATCAAAAAAGTTAGGTAGCCCCAATACGTTGGTGGTAACATCATTGTCGTCGGTTTCCTGTCCTAAAATATAAGGATAGATAGATCCCTGGTAAATGAGGATGTTAAAACTGGCTATATTTAAACCCGTATTACCAGTAACTACTACCGGGTTAACCAGGTTAATGGTTTTGGTAAATAAACTGGGGGTGCCATCAGTAGCATCGGGGGCTTTTAAACCCTCGGCATTAAAAAAATTATCTTTGGTGGCGTTAACAATATTGGCTACCTGTCCGTATAACATGCTATTTTCGCCGTTATCGGTTACCAGTTGCAAAAACAAAGAGTTGTTTGCGGTAGCTGGCGTGTGTGCAGCCTCATCTATTAATACAGGCCAGCCATTGGTTCCGTAAGCCTGTTCGTTTAAAGCGGTTTCTACCGTGCCCAGTTTTAAACTGTTGCTGTTGGCATCACTGATTAAATAATTTTTATAAAAATTGTACGAACGGCAGCGGTCGCTTTGTATATAGAGGTAAAGCTTGTTTTTGGTGCTGAACTTACTTACTGCTGTTGTGTATATGGCTTCGCCCCTGGTTGCGATACCATTAATATTAACCACACCCGCAGCAGTATGGAAACCATAATAAGCGGCCACATCTAAAAACTGAAAGATCTGCTCTTTTGCCAGTTTCTTTTGAAATTCGTCGGTAATGGCCGCCAGGCTAATGCTTGCTCCTGCAACCCTGGCATAATTCAGGTCGAAGTTAAACTCGGCATTTGGGGCAGGCAATTGGTAATCGCCATAATTAAGCACCACATCAATACCGCATTCCCCAGTTATAAAATGCCCCAACGAAGTACCTTTGTTTACCATGGGCAGCTCGAAGGCGGTTTCCGCTTTTTCTACAAACTGGCCGGCACTATCTACATATTCAGAATCTTTAAAGAAAAATTGGTCGAGCGGTAAATTTGCCGCCTGGTTTGCAGGATCGAAACCGATGTATTTGGCCAGAAAAGGTGGCACGTTTTCATTTTTGTAAAAACCAGCGAAACTCTTATTGATACCTTTAATAAAGCCCGATACGTCGCTGCTATCGGCCAGTACATTTTCTCCGTTAAAGAAATCGCTCTTTTTTAAGCCGCGATAAATAAAATAACGAATATTTAATCCATTAATGGGTTGTTCGTAAGGCCTTAATATTAAGTTTACCACCTCGCCACCCTGTGGCTGCACCAGTAGTACTCCTTTGCATATGGCAAAAGCCATACCACCTGTACTGGTAAATTTGGCCGTAAGATTAAATTCGTTCTCGGAAACGGGGCCAAAAGCCTGGCCTGCTGATTGGGTAATGGTGGCAGGATCGGTAAAGAAATGCGATGTCGGAATAAATGGAGTCATGCTTATAAATATCTTAGCCTATTGTGTTTAAAGTTTTTCGATCTCTAATTCCAGTAAAGAGAAATTAAAATTGGTGGTATTGGTTTCATTTGCTCCTTGTTGCTGGTTGAAATAAGTAAATAGATTAATCCTTGTTCTAAAATTAGCCTCTTCGTTGGCAAGCATATTAAAGTCCATACTAAAATTGATATCAATAGGCAGGGTCATACCTTTTGAAATAACGTACTGTCCTGGCAAACAAAATTCTGCTGCACTGAAATCGCCAGCACTATTTTGTCCCGGAGCAATCAAATTGGTTTCGGCACCACCTGTACGTGTAAACAGGAAGCTGATGGTTTGTTGATGATCGGCATCGCCACCTATAGGATTACAGGTAATATTACCAACCAAACGGGCCTTAACCCGATATACACCTGTAGTAGGCACTTTAAACATTCGGGTGTTGGCACCCCACGGCATTAAATTAGTGGTGCCGTCGGTATTATCTATTAACACCGACTGGTTATTCATGGTAGCATAAAATGCAACCTGCATTGCACAGTTACCCGACGAGTAACCAGTTGTCATGGTAACAGGATACGAACCGCTTGTACTCGATTTAAAATGGTAGTTTGGTTTTACCTCGCAGTTACCATGATCATTAGCATATTGTTGTTTACTGCCATCGTAAAAGGTCCTGGCCTGTGCATCGGCATCTGCCTGACTGATAGTTGAAGTAAAAGCACCAATTGGAAGAATGTACAATACGTTCGACCCTATAAAACCAGCTCCGCAATCATTCTTTTGTGTTAGCTCTAAAAATTGGGTTAGAAATATACGTACGTGGCGGAATGGTATAGGTAAGTGTATCGCTTGCAACATTATAATCGAAATGGATGATGGTAAATAAATCAGCCTCATTGTAGCTGCCATTAGCTCCGGCAACGCTATAGGAGTTAAACTGGCTATAGCCTACCGTATTTCCTCCGGTTACACTTGGAATATAACTACCGGCACTACCAGTCATAATCATTTTCGCTTCCCTGGTTTTTAAGCTAAATGCCCCACTTAAACTTTGATCTGATGTACCACGGCCTTTAAGATAAAACACAAAATCGCTTGTATTGGTATATTGTGCAATCAATTTTGCTAAGTTAAACTCAAACCGCCAACTGGTAGATCCATTTGCAATGCGATCGGACGCCAGTATAAAAGCATTTTCAGCCAATGCTGCAGTGGGCAAAAAGTTATTTCCGGTATAAGCCGATTGATGGTTAACTGCTACTTCAGGATTATCGATCAAACCAATTACATTCAGGCTGCTATCGTTAAATAAATCAACCACCAATACTGCCGAGTTAAACTGCGTAGTATTTTTCACGGTAACCTGTTTAGTGATTGGATTACCTGTAACCGGTGTAGCTGTAATGGTGATCACTTCGTCGCTAAAACTGCTGTCATTTATAACCGTGGTTAACACGTTGCCGTTAAAACTGGCGTTACCGCTTACTGTAAAAGTATATTTCGAAGTTAAATCTTCAACCGCACCATCAGAAAACTGCTGTAAAACCAGGTAAGTGCCCGAATCGCCTTCGTTGACTAGGTCGGCCCCCTGAATAATAATGGCGATAGGTACTTTGCAGGTATAAAAAGAATGGCTTTTTATACCCGACCAGCCGTCGCTGCTTAATATCCTTACACCTATTTTATACGCACCACAATAAACTTTACCTGTAAAGCCTGCAGTACTTTCATCTATTACGAGCGTATCGTTTAAATACCATTCGTATGCCAATACATCCTGCTGATCGGTAGGGTTATCGAAATTAACCTGAAAGTTAACATTGTTATCGTTAAAATACACTTCACCACTTAAGGTAAACGGTGGTCCATAAAGGCAAAAATGATCAGGCATCGGTTTCTGGATTAACTTTACATTTTTAAGCTTTTTTGCTTAAAGTATAGTTAAAAATAGAGCGAATTGTCCCCAAATCGAAATGAAGAAAGCAACGTTTAAGTATTCTATGCTAACCGTTAAGTATTGATATATTTCTACCCATTATCCGCATCTGTTAAATTAATTTTTGGATGGATGGAATCGCTGATGAGATCCATTAAATTTTTAAGCGAAATGGTAAAAGGAATAGTTATGTGGTTTAACAAATAAAGATTCTTTTTTTTGCGGTCGATTTTATTTACAAAAGCCTTATTGATAAGGTAAGTTTGACTGATACGTATAAACTGATTGGAAGAAAGCTGCGTACAGATTTTGGATAACGATTTGGCCAGTGTGTGTTTCTGTCCGTTATGGAGGTTGATGTGGGTATAACACCCATCCGATTGGCAGAAAACAATTTCATCAAACTGTACAACATGGATATAATCACTGTTGGAGATGATAAGCTTTTGAGCTTGGTTTTGTGTAGAGAGCATAATTTTTTATCTATTATAGGTTTTTCATTTTATGTTATCTATTTGATATCGTTTTTAAAAATTAGCGCACAAGCAATATTAATAGCTCACTGGGCCATAGATATGCACACATTTAATATGTTGATAATTAATTTAAAAAAGCTAAAAATTAAACAGCCGTAAATCTGCAGGGACTGATTTACTAAGGGATTGAAACTGTTATATTTAAACACTAACTAAAGTACGGCCGACCAGATAAAGTATATTTCGATCGCACAATTTTTAATATTAATAAAGCTTAATCTTTAAAATTTTAATCTAAATTGTTACTATTAAAAACTCTTTTTTAACCTATTTATTATCTGTCGAAAATTAAACAGGCTATTTTTTCTTCAATTACAAAGGCATATTGGTTTTAGATAATGGACAACCTTGGGATAATTGTTGCTCAAACCAATGAATACTCGCAAATCATAATTTATGGGTTCATAAAAGCATTCTTTTTAAAATGCATTAGCTCCTATTTAAATGAAGATTTAAAATTGACCAATACCGAAGGGAATTTACAGCTTTTTTTTTACATAAGATCAAATTATTTTTTTCACAAGATTACTTTTTTGCCGAAGCATAAAAAACTTCAACAACCAATTTCCAATGATCAATAAAGCCCCCCATAAACGCTCTGCGTGTATCAGTGTAATCTGCAGGAAACATAGTCCGAAAGTCAGGTGTCCGAGATCCGAAGATTAGTGTTGAATATAAATAATCTTACTTTTTAAAATATGACTTCACAAATCGAATCACATTAAAATCTTAATGGTCTTAATGGTCAAAAAATGGGAAATGTAATATGGATGATGGAATAAAATGAGTCCCAAAATCAGACATCCGAAGTCAGAAGTTTGGGTGCTGAAAAGAAAACTCAGTGTCCTCTGTGATCTTTTCTCTGCAAACTCAGTGGTAAAAGAATGGAAAATGTTAGATGGAAAACGGATGATGGTTGAATGACTAATACCCAATTTTCAATGATCAATAAAGGGCTCCATAAAAATTCTGCGCGTATCAGCGTAATC
>NZ_DJDT01000299.1 GCF_002432345.1 Pedobacter sp. UBA5917 | reverse complement strand
CGCCGTAGCCATAGCCAACGCGTTAAAACGCTTGGTGCCAGCCTGTGAAATCTTATTTGTGGGCGCAAATGGCCGCATGGAAATGGAAAAAGTTCCTGCTGCCGGATACAAAATAATCGGTTTAAATATCAGTGGGATGCAGCGTGGTACGATCGTGAAAAACCTCGCCCTTCCATTTAAGGTAATCGGTAGTGTGCGTAGGGCTATACAGATCATCAATGATTTTAAGCCCGATGCGGTTGTAGGTGTTGGTGGTTATGCATCAGGTCCGTTATTGTATGCAGCCTCTTTAAAAGGGATTCCGTACCTCATCCAGGAACAGAATTCGTATGCGGGGGTTACCAATAAATGGCTGGGTAAAAAAGCATCAAAAATATGTGTTGCTTTTGACGGGATGGATCAGTTTTTTCCTGCCGAAAGGATTTTGAAAACCGGAAACCCTGTGCGTACAGAGGTGGTTGATATTAAAGGGAAACACCATGCGGGTGCCGAGCTGTTAAAACTCGATCCTTTAAAAAAGACCATTATGGTTACCGGCGGAAGTTTGGGCGCAGGTACACTCAATAAAGCGATTGAAAAACATTTGCCCGAAATACTTGCGCAGGATGTGCAGTTGATCTGGCAAACCGGAAAATATTATTACCAGGGGATTATCGAAAGATTAGGACTTGAATATCATCCTAACGTTCGCATCCTCGAATTTTTAAATAAAATGGACCTTGCCTATGCCGCTGCAGATGTAATCATCAGCAGGGCGGGAGCTGGAACCATCGCAGAACTTTGTTTGATTAAAAAACCGGTAATATTGGTGCCTTCGCCCAATGTGGCAGAAGATCATCAAACCAAAAATGCCATGGCTTTGGTGAAAAATGGAGCCGCACTTTTAATTAACGACCGATCAGCTGAAGATACGTTAGTTAAAGCAGCTTTAGAACTTTTAAGTAATAAAGAACAAAGCGAAAAACTTGCCGAAAATATAGGAAAAATGGCACTGCCCCAGGCTGATGAAATTATTGCGGGCGAAGTATTGAAACTAATAAGGCTGAAAGATTAAAGCAGAAAGACCAAAGCAAAGACAAATCGTTATTGCGAGGTACAGTTTATCCCGAGTTTCGGGAAAGCAATCTTAAAGCTATAGAAAATAAAAAAATAAAACGGTAGAAAGGCAGCTTTAAGCTTTGGTCTTTCTGCTTTTAGCTTAAAAAAAAATGGAATTGAGTAAAATAAATAGGGTTTTCTTTGTAGGTATCGGTGGTATCGGCATGAGTGCGCTTGCCCGTTATTTTGCTAAACGCGGACAGGTGGTTTGTGGTTACGATAAAACCCGCACCAAACTTACCGAGACATTAGAACAGGAAGGTATTTTAATTACTTACCTTGATGAGGATTCTTCTTTGCCATGTGCATTTTTGGATAACCATGAAGATACTTTGGTGGTATATACGCCAGCAATTCCAAAAGACTCGAAAATTTTAAATCACTTTATCGATAAAGGGTTTTCGCTTAAAAAGCGTTCAGAGGTTTTGGGTATTATCAGTAAGGGCATGTTTTGCATTGCAGTTGCCGGTACACATGGTAAAACCACCACTTCATCTATTGTGGCACACATTTTAAAAGATACCGGATACGATTGTACCGCATTTTTGGGTGGCATAACCAGCAACTATAATAGCAATGTACTTTTTGGCGATAACAATGTGGTGGTAGTAGAGGCAGATGAATATGATCGTTCTTTCCTTACCCTGCATCCTGATCTAGCTGTGGTTACCTCGATGGATGCCGATCATTTGGATATCTACGGAGATAAAAGCCACTTGGAAGAATCGTTCAGGCTATTTGCCAAACAGCTTAAGGCAGAGGGTACACTATATGCACATGAAGGTTTGCCTTTAGAAAATGGTATCAGTTATGCTGCAAGTTCAACCGCTACAGCAAGGGCCGAGAACCTTAGGGTAGAAGGATCGAAATTTGTTTTCGATTTTACGGATGCCACGCAAAGTATAAAAGATATCAGTTTAATGCTTCCGGGCAAACATAATGTAGAAAATACAACTGTTGCCATTGCCATTGCTTTACAATTGGGTATCGATGCCGAAAAAGTAAAACAGGCAGTTGCAAACTTTAAAGGGGTTAAACGCCGCTTTGAATATATTGTAGATAACGGCAATCAGATTTACATTGATGATTATGCACATCACCCTGAAGAGTTGAAAGCCTGTTTTGATGCGGTACGTCAATTGTATCCTGATAAAAAACTAACAGTGATTTTCCAGCCGCACCTGTTTACGCGGACGAGAGATTTTGCCGATGAATTTGCAAAAGTTTTAAGCACTGCTGATGAACTGTTGCTGTTGGAGATTTATCCTGCAAGAGAATTGCCTCTTGAAGGAATAAATGCACAGTTTTTATTGGATAAAATTACATTAAAAGATAAAAAAGTATGTGGAAAAGATTTTGTGGTCCAGTATGTTAAGGACACAAAACCTGAATTAATTTTAACAGTAGGAGCGGGAGATATTGATACCATAATCGACCCATTAAAAAATACATTAAACAATGCTTAAACGGATAAACTGGAGCGCAATTTTTACCGGCTTTGCCTGGCTGATCAGCCTGGCAGGCGTGGTTGTGCTTTTGGGTTTCATCAATGTAAAAAAGCAGACCGTTAAATGTACCGATATTAAAATACTGATCCCGGGCGCCGATAATTTTATTGAACGTGAGGAGATCGATGCCATTTTAAAAGAAGATCAAGGCATACTTTTAGGCCGCAATCTCGAAAATATCAATATCCATAAGATCGAGAAAAAACTGCAGTCCAACCCTTATATCGGCTTTGCCAAGGTATATGTAGATATGGATGGCGTACTGCATATTGAAGTGAAACAACGGCAGCCAATCCTCCGAATTCTGAATGAGAACGGACAGGATTTTTATATTGATAACGATGGTTTAAAAATGCCGATATCATCAAACTTCACTGCAAATGTACTGGTGGCAACCGGACATATTACCGAGGTTTTTGGCAGCAGGGTAGATACTTTGCACACACAATTGGCAAGAGATTTATATAAAACGGCACAGTTTATCAAGAAAGATACCCTTTGGGAGGCCCAGATTGAGCAGATTGTGGTTGATCAGAAAAACGATATCGAACTGGTGCCCCGCGTAGGCAATCAGCGTATCATTTTGGGTGATGCCGATTCGCTCGAAAAGAAAATGAAAAACCTGTTGTTGTTTTATAAAAAAGCAATGCCTCAAGTAGGTTGGGATACTTATAAAACCATCAATATTAAATATACCAACCAGATTGTTTGCGAAAAAAGGGATTCGACAGGTTTAGGAAAAAAAGCGAAAACATTTTCGGCGGCCGATAGTTTGAGGATACAACGGAACGTTACCGACTCTTTGATCAGGAATACAATCGGTGCCGTGATGGACGATCGCCCTGAGGCAGATGAGCCAGAAAGAGAAGAGCCTAAAAAGCCCGAACCTAAAAAGGTGGAGCCTAAAAAAATAGAAGCAAAAAAGGACGAACCAAAAAAAACTGAACCGAAAAAGCCAACACCTAAAAAAGTTGAGCCGGTTAAAACAGAAATTAAAAAACCGGCGGTAACACCGGCAACCAAACCAAAGGAAACAAAACCAGCGGATAAAAAAGAAAAGCCGAAGCAAACGGCAGCAACACAGCCAAAGACGGCAAAATCTGCGGCTGAATTGAAAAAAGAGAGAGAAGCGAGAGAGAAAGAAATCAGAGCCCTAGAAAAACAGTATAAAAGTCAGCAAAATTAACGAATATGGACAAGGCAAAATTTACCAGTCAGTCGCCCATTGTAGTAGGATTGGATATCGGTACTACAAAAATTTGTGTCATCGTTGGTCGGAGAACACAGCACGGTAAGATTGAAATTTTAGGAATAGGCAAGGCAGAATCGGCGGGGGTAACACGTGGCGTGGTTTCTAACATTCAAAAAACCGTACAGGGCATCGCTCAAGCAGTTGAGGTAGCAAGCGGACAATCCAATGTAGAAATACAGGTGGTAAATGTGGGTATTGCTGGTCAGCACATTAAGAGTTTACAGCACAGAGGAATTTTAACAAGAAGAGAATTAAACAACGAAATCGGTAAAAAAGATATCGACAAGCTGATTGATGATATGTTTAAACTGGTAATGCCGCCGGGTGAAGAGATCATCCATGTATTGCCACAGGAATTTACCATCGATAACGAACCGGGAATCAAGGATCCGATCGGTATGGCAGGGGTACGCCTTGAGGCCAACTTCCATATCATTTCCGGTCAGGTTACGGCCGTAAAAAATATCATCAAATGTGTTAACAATGCAGGCTTGCAGACCCAGGATTTAATCCTCGAGCCTTTGGCATCTTCTGAATCGGTATTGAGCGAGGAAGAGAAAGAAGCCGGTATTGCATTGGTTGATATTGGTGGTGGTACTACCGATATTGCCATTTTCCACGAAGGTATTATCCGTCATACTGCGGTTATCCCTTTTGGCGGCAATAGCGTTACCGAAGATATCAGGGAAGGTTGCTCTGTAATGCGCAATCAGGCCGAGCTTTTGAAAACACGTTTTGGTTCTGCACTTGCTGAGGAGAACAAAGAAAACGAAATCATCTGCGTACCGGGTTTACGTGGCCGCGAACCAAAAGAAATTTCGGTTAAAAATTTGGCTTATGTAATCCAGGCCCGTATGGAGGAGATTATTGAGCACGTTTATTACGAGATCAAATCTTCGGGCTACGAGAAAAAACTGATCGGTGGTATCGTAATTACCGGTGGTGGTGCATTGCTGAAACACCTATCACAGGCGGTTGAATATGTAACCGGTTTAGATTGCCGTATCGGTTATCCGAACGAGCATTTATCTAAATACGAAGATATGCCTAAAGCCATTTACGATGACCTGAAAAGTCCGATGTATGCAACCAGTGTAGGTTTGCTGATCAAAGGAATCCAAAAGGCCGAAGAGTTGATAGAAGAAATGAAACAACCGGGTGTTTTTGTCGAAAAACCAAAAACAGCAAAAGAAAAAGAGAAACGCGGACCAGGTTTGTTCGATAAATTATTAGCAAAAACAAGAACATTCATTCAGGATGATATGAATGTGAGCGATGAAGATTACTTAAAAAGTTAATTATTTTTCCACAAAATAAGAGTTTTCCACATTATCAACAGTTGTGGAAAACGTCTGTTGAAAAAGTGTTAATATTACATTGAGTAATGAACAGAATTTAAAAATTTTTAAACAACTGATTCATAAAGATATGCAGTTCGAAATGTTAAAAGATAAGTCTTCAATCATCAAGGTTATTGGTGTTGGGGGCGGTGGCGGCAACGCAGTGAACCATATGTACCTATCGGGTATCACTGGTGTGGATTTTATTATTTGTAATACAGATGCTCAGGCTTTGGAATCTAGCCCTATACCCAACAAGGTTCAGTTAGGTGCTAGTTTAACTGAAGGAATGGGTGCCGGATCTATCCCGGAGGTTGGTAAAAACTCGGCGATAGAAAATATAGATGATATTAAGGCCATGCTGGGCAATACCACCAAAATGCTTTTTATTACAGCAGGAATGGGTGGTGGTACCGGTACAGGAGCTTCTCCGATCATTGCCAAAGCCGCTAAAGAACTTGATATTTTAACTGTTGCCATCATTACCACTCCTTTTTCTTTCGAAGGAAAGAGACGTAGGTTGCAGGCTGATGAGGGTATGGAAGAATTGAAAAAATATGTAGATTCTTACCTGGTGATCTCGAACGACCGTTTGCGCGAAATTTTTGGAAACCTAACCCTCGGCTCAGCCTTTGGTCAGGCCGATGATATTTTAACAACCGCCGCAAAAGGTATCGCAGAGATCATTACTGTTCCCGGTTATATAAACGTCGATTTTAAAGATGTGCGTACCGTTATGAAAGATAGCGGTGTAGCCATTATGGGTAGCTTTGCTGCAGAAGGCGAAGACCGTGCTTTACAGGCGGTAGAAGGTGCTTTGGCCTCTCCGCTTTTGAAAGATAGTGAAATTGAAGGTGCCCGTTATATTTTATTGAACATCAGTTCTGGCTTACGTGAAGTAACCATGGATGAAGTTTCGATCATTACCGATTACATCCAGGAAAAAGCGGGTTTATCAGCAGATTTAATCTGGGGTAACTGTACCGATGAGTCGTTAAGTGATAAACTTTCGGTAACCATTATCGCTACCGGTTTCCAAACTTCGGAAGAACGCGTTAAAGAAGAAAAGAATAAAAAGAAAATATCACTTTTAACACCAGAGGAAGCACCATTGGTTCGCCCTGTAGAAGCAGTAAACTCTTTCATCCAACCTAAAACAGTTCCATCTTACGAGCCTGTTTTAAAAAGCAAGGAAGAAGTTTCGCAGGCAGATCTTTTTGGTGGAATGTTCAATAAAGCAGAAAGCCAGAAAATTCAGGAACCTGAAAACAATGTGGTTCGCCATACCTTAATGGAAGAAGAGCCACAGGTTGAAGAAGCGAAAGAAACCGGTTTTGAGTTTGAGGTAAAATTGGCTGAAACCAATTTTGTGTTCGAAACACCGGTTGCGCAGATGCCTCCAATGCCAGAACCTGAACCGGAAATTGAAATGCCTGTTGTTGGTTTGGACGATGATAAAAGCGACGAATCAATGGAAGAGCAGTTGAGGAAATCTAAAGAGCGTATTTTGCGCTTAAAAGACCTGAGCATGAAACTGCGTACCACCAATGGTTTACAGGAACTGGAAAATGAACCAGCCTATAAACGCAAACAGATGCAGTTACAACAGGTACAGCACTCGTCTGAATCGCAGGTGAGCCGCTTTACATTAAGTAACGATCAGGATGGCGGTACAGAGATCAGACCGAACAATTCTTTCTTGCACGATAATGTTGATTAGAACAGACCAAATATAATTTTAAAGCCCCGATTTAACATCGGGGCTTTTTTGGCATAAAATTGGAGTGTTAAAATAGTTAATTCACACCTAAAAGATTCAAGTAGGTTGATTTTAAGCCGAATAAAGCTTAAATTCGCAAAATTTTTATAATAAAAAAACAGATAATACATTGGATATATTTGATAAAATAGCAAAACACATGGGCCCGATTGGTCAACACCAAAAATGGTCTCATGGGTATTTCTCATTTCCAAAATTAGAGGGAGAAATTGCACCACATATGCAATTTAAAGGAAAAGAGCACTTGGTTTGGAGTTTAAACAACTATTTAGGCTTAGCCAATCATCCTGAAGTTAGAAAAGCTGATGAAGAAGCTGCAGCCAAATATGGTATGGCATACCCAATGGGTGCCCGTATGATGAGCGGTAACTCCAAATATCATGAGCAATTGGAACAGGAGCTTGCAGCCTTTGTGGGTAAACCCGATGCATTTTTATTAAATTATGGTTATCAGGGCATGGTATCAATTATTGATTCTCTTGTTGACCGTAACGATGTAATTGTTTACGATGCAGAATCGCACGCCTGTATTATCGATGGTTTGCGTTTGCATATGGGTAAACGTTTTGTATATAAACACAACGATATCGAAAGTGCACGCAAACAGTTGGAGCGTGCCACAAAATTAACGCAGGAATCAGGCGGTGGTATTTTATTGATTACCGAAGGTGTGTTCGGGATGAGCGGCGCACAGGGTAAATTAAAAGAAATTGTTGACCTTAAAAAGGATTTCGAATTCCGTATCCTCGTTGATGATGCCCATGGTTTTGGTACAATGGGTAAAACCGGTGCAGGTACACACGAAGCCCAGGATTGCATCGAAGGTATTGATGTTTACTTTGGTACATTCGCAAAATCAATGGCCGGTATCGGCGCTTTTGTAGCTTCTACTGAAGAAATTACCAATTATTTAAGATATAACATGCGTTCGCAAACTTTTGCCAAAGCTTTACCTATGCCAATGGTAATCGGTTTGTTAAAACGTTTGGAATTGTTGAAAAGCCGTCCTGAATTAAAAGAAAAACTGTGGGAAATTGCGATGACCTTGCAGAAAGGTTTACGCGAACGCGGTTTCGATTTAGGTGTTACCGATTCGGTAGTTACACCGGTTTTCTTAAAAGGAGAACTTTCTGATGCAACGGCATTAACTTTCGATCTGCGCGAAAATTATGGTATTTTCTGTTCAATCGTAGTGTATCCGGTAATCCCTAAGGGAATGATCGAGTTACGTTTGATCCCAACTGCAGTGCACACTTTAGAAGACGTACAGCGTACTTTGGATGCTTTTAGCGAAGTAGCCGAAAAATTGGAAAACGGATATTATAAAGAGAATCTTTTCGCTACCGTTTAAGATCAATTAAAATATTACAAAGCCCTTTAAACCAGTTTAAAGGGCTTTTTTATTGAAAGCTTTTTTGTAGTTATTTGATTATGAGTCTGTTGTGTTGTGTCTTTGCATCTGTTATGTGTATAAACACTGTAAATGTGGAAAAAAACGATAAAGAAGGCCATTTTTTATTCTTCCAAAAATTTTTTTATTTCACCAAACCCTTTAAATTAGAGTATATAAAGAAAAGTCAAACCTAAGAACCATAAAAATCTAATTAAAAATGAAAAAATTCGAAGAAGTAAAAAGTTTAGTGGCAGCTTTGGAAGCTGATGCCGACAAATTTTATAACAAAGGTAACAGCGCTGCTGGTACCCGTGTACGTAAAGGTATGCAGGATTTAAAAAACCTGGCCCAGGCAATCCGTTTAGAAGTACAGGATACCAAAAACAAAGCTTAAGCTATCAAAATATTCAATTATCGAAGCCTCAGGATACATCCTGGGGCTTTTTTCATAATTTATATTGTGTTTTCTACCGGTATAAATATCAAATATTATTTTAACTGTAAAATATATAAGACAAATTAGCTTTCATCGTGTTTATTCCCTCGTTTTCTTATTTACAAGCCGTATATTACACTAGGTAATTCAATAGCATAAAACGATGCTTGTTGAAACTTGGCATCCATTGCAAAAAAAACGACAAAACACTAGCTGCTCTCAAGAGAATATCCCGTAGCTGTCTTATCAACATAAACGGATATAATACAATTAACATTATTAACGGTATTAAGTGTCAGAAAATTTGCAATATATCCGCGCAGATAGCGAAGATGTCGGACTTTTATCAGGTGTAATGCGCAGCATACATCCTATTGATTCTAAACTCATCAGCGAATTTGAAAAACATCTTTTTAAGGTTGAGGTAAAAAAAGGGCAGATCCTTTTCAAAGAAAATGAGGTTTGTGAGTACATGTATTTTATTGTAAAAGGTGCATTAATGGGCTGTACCTCCCACAACGGTAAAAAAATTACCACTTATATATCGGTTGAAAATGAATTTGTGAGTTCCATTTCCGGACTTCATGGTTCCGATTATTCGAAGGAATATGTAGTTGCTGTAGAGGATTCTGCTCTTTTGGCCATGCATAATAATGAGCTTAACCGTCTTTTTGCCCATCATTTCGAGCTGAATTACATCTTCAGGGTTGTTTTAGAGAAATATTATAAAGATGCCCAGCAACGGGCGCATATTATAAGGGTTGGAAATGCCAAAGAAAGATACCTTTATTTTGCCAAAACCAATCCGGGTTATTTAGACCGCTTACCTTTAGAGCTGGTTGCATCGCTGTTAAACATTAAACCTTCAACGCTTTTATCTATCAAAAAAAGCTTTTCCCTTCACAACGATCAAAATGAAGAATTAAGTGCATATGGCCAAAAGTTAGAGGTTTTTGTGAATAAACATCAATCATTCCGTAACAAGGACCTCAGGCTCCATTCTCTTGCCCAGGGGATAGGCATTAGCAGCCATCGGCTTTCCATTGTGCTTAACAATTATTTCAATAAAAGCTTTATTGATTACATTAACCATTACCGTATAAACTGGATTAAGGAAAGTATCGCCAATCATGAAATTATGCAGAATTTCACCTTGGAGGCACTCGCTTACAGTGCCGGTTTTTCATCAAGAAGTGCCTTTTACAGCGCTTTTAAAAAACTGGTAGGAATGAGCCCTGTAGAATATGCCAAAAGCTTGGATAAAGAAAAACGTTGATTTAACGTTTTTGTTACAAAAAAGCCCTTAGTTGGTACTTTTCTTTATATAGTTGTGTTGATTTATAATACAGGACAAACTTGTTTCTGTATAATATGCGATTAACATTGTGTTTAGTTAATTTTATGAAACAAACATAAACTATAGATTTTATAGCTTAATAAACCCCAAATTGATTAAACTATGATTAGAATTATGCGCTCTGCTGATTGGGAAGAAATCAGTGCTATTTATCGGGAAGGAATTGAAACAGGTACAGCAAGTTTTAGAAGACCGGACATTTCGTGGAAAGACTGGGATTCATCACACCTCAAGGCCTGCAGATTTGTAATTTTACAAGACAAGGAAATTGTTGGTTGGTGTGCCCTTTTGCCGGTAATGGCCAATTATGATGTTGGAGGGGTAGGAGAGATCGAAGTATATGTTAAACAGGGTTATAAAGGACAGGGCATCGGTTCTTCTCTGTTAAATGCCTTGATTGCCGAAAGTGAGAAAAAAGGAATCTGGATGCTGCAGGCAGGAATTTTCCTTCAGAATTCGGCCTCGTTAAAAATCCATGAAAAAGCTGGGTTCAGGGTTGTAGGTTACCGTGAAAAGATAGGTAAAGCAAAAGGTGTTTGGCAGGATAACCTGTTACTCGAAAGAAGAAATAAATTAATTGCATGATAAAACAAAACGCCTTTGAAAATTTTTCAAAGGCGTTTTTACTTATACAATCGTCATGCTTAATTTATTTCAGCATCTTTTTGGCATGAAAGACCCTGAAATAAATTCAGGGTGACGGTTATAAATTAAAAATATCGATAGATGATTAAGCTGTTACACTTAATTTTTCTACTTCTGCGATAATTAATTGTTCGAGGGCAGAAGAAGCTTTAACCAACGGCAAACGAACGGTATCACCACAAATGCCGATATGTTTTAAGGCTGCTTTAACCCCGGCCGGATTACCTTCGGCAAAAGCCAAACGGGTAAACTCGATTAAGCTTAAATGCGCAGGTAAAGCTGCTTTATAATCGCCGTCCAAACATAGGTTTACCATTTCAGTAAACTGTTTAGGTAGGGCATTTCCTATTACAGAGATAATACCAGATGCACCTAAGGCAATCATAGGCAAGGTAACCGGATCATCACCAGAGATTAAAAGGAAATCTTTGGGTTTATCCCTCATAATCTGGTTAAATTGATCGAAACTGCCCGACGCTTCTTTGGTTGCAATGATGTTTTTAAAATCGTGCGCCAATCTGCAGGTGGTTTCGGCACTCATGTTGCTTCCGGTACGTCCAGGTACGTTGTATAAAATTAAATCTAAAGGAGAAATTTCAGACAAATGTTTGTAATGCTGATAAATTCCTTCCTGTGTAGGTTTATTGTAATACGGACTAACCGATAAAATAGCGCTATAACCTGTGGCGTCGAATGTTTTAATGTCTTCGGCAACTGCTAAAGTGTTGTTTCCGCCGATTCCGGCAACCAAAGGCAATCTGTTATTGTTAATTTCAGCAGTATAGGCCCACACCTTCTTCTTCTCGTCCTTGGTCATTGTAGCGGTTTCGCCGGTTGTACCTAAAGAAACGAGGTAATCTATCCCTCCGTCTACCAAATGATTAATCACGTTTTTTAAGCCATTATAATCAACTGATCCATCTGTGTTGAAAGGCGTAACCAAAGCTACACCAGTACCCTGAAATTTGTTCATTTTAACTTATAATTATTGAATTTTGAATGAGGGACTGAATGAATGCTTTACCACATTCGACCATTCACCATTCAATCACTCTCTCATTTTTACTTTTAATTTTTAATTATTGAATTTTGAATGAATGATTGCTTCATTACATTCAATCATTCAAAACCCTATCATTCATTCACTCACTTTTAATTATTGAATTTTGAATGAGGGATTGAAATGCTTCACTACATTCAATCATTCAAAACTCAATCATTCATTCACTTTTAATTATTGAATTTTAAACGGAACGATTGCTTACTGCATTCAATCATTCAAAACTCAATCATTCTTTCATTTTTTTACTTTATCATTTCCAACAACTCCGCATCACTAATAATCGGGACATTTAATTTATTTGCTTTTTCGAGTTTCGAAGGCCCCATATTATCGCCTGCAACGAGGTAATTCAGTTTGCCCGAAATACCGCTCAGCATCTTGCCTCCATTGGCCTCAATCATATCCTTTAGCTCATCGCGGCTATAGTTCTCAAAAACGCCCGAAATTACGAATGTTTTTCCAATAAGTCTATCACTATCAAGCGTAATTACCTTTTCTTCAATTTCGAACTGTAATCCTGCCAATTTTAATAATTCTACCTGCTGTATATGCTCTGGTTTTCCAAAATATTCAACAATACTCTCCGCAATACGCTGTCCGATTTCGTCAATGGCGATTAATTCTTCAACCGTAGCTTTAGAAAGGTTGTCGATATTTTTTACGCCTGCAGCAGTTTTTTTAGCAACGGTTTCGCCAACATAGCGGATCCCCAAACCAAAAAGTACTTTCTCGAAGGGCATTTCCTTCGATTTTTCAATTCCGGCAAGCATATTCTCTATCGAACGTTCGCCAAAACGCTCCAAGGTTTTAAGCTGGTCTGCTTTCTCTTTTAGGGTATATAAATCGCTGATGTGCCTTACCAAACCCTGTTTATAAAACGTTTCGATGGTTTCGTCGCCAAGCCCATCAATATTCATCGCCTTGCGCGAAATAAAGTGCTGGATTTTACCTACAATCTGCGGCGGACAACCTTCGTCGTTAGGGCAGTAATGTACCGCTTCACCCTCTTTTCTGATCAGTTCGGTGCCGCATTCAGGGCAGTTGTGCAGGTAATGTACTTTTGCTGCGCCGGGCAAACGTTTATCGAGATTTACCTTGATAATTTTTGGGATAATCTCACCGCCTTTTTCTACATAAACCGTATCGCCCTCGTGGAGATCTAAACGGTCAATTTCGTTCGCATTATGCAAAGTTGCGCGCTTAACGGTTGTACCGGCCAGTAAAACGGGTTTTAAATTGGCAACCGGAGTAACGGCGCCTGTTCTGCCTACCTGATAGGTCACTTTTTCCAAAACAGTTTCTACTTCTGCTGCTTTGTATTTATAAGAAATTGCCCAGCGTGGCGATTTAGAAGTAAAGCCCAGTTCCTGTTGCTGCGCGTAACTGTTTACCTTAATTACAATACCATCAATATCATAGCTCAATTTAAAACGTTCATCTTCCCAATAGTGGATAAATTCGAGAACGGCATCAATGCCCGAAACCAGTTTTGTATGCTCACAAACGTGGAATCCCCATTCTTTTACAGCATTTAAGCTATCCCAATGGGTTTTAAATTCGTTTTTATCAGTGTATAAAAAGTAAATAAAGCCATCTAAAGGTCTTTTGGCTACTTCTTTGCTGTCCTGCATTTTTATAGTTCCGGAAGCAAAATTACGCGGATTGGCATAAGGGATTTCGCCCAGCTCCTCGCGTGCAGCGTTTAAGCGTAAAAAAGCCGCTTTATGCATAAAAATCTCCCCACGGATTTCGAAATGTTCAGGGGCTACTGCCGACTTAATCTGATGGGGAATGGTGTGGATGGTTTTAACGTTACTGGTTACATCATCACCTTTGGTGCCATCGCCACGGGTAACAGCGCGTAAAAGTTTTCCGTTTTCGTAGGTAAGACTAATCGATAAACCATCAAATTTCAGTTCGCAAACATATTCGAAATTATCGCCAATGGCTTTACGGATACGTTCGTCGAAATCACGGAGATCCTGTTCGTTATAGGTATTTCCCAATGATAACATGGGGTATTTATGGTTTACGGTAACAAAATTTTTGGTGATATCGCCACCCACGCGTTGTGTTGGCGAGTTAGGATCGGCAAAATCGGGGTTTGCTTTTTCCAGTTCGATTAGGTGTTTTAATTTTTTGTCGAATTCATAATCGCCAATGGTAGGCATAGCCAGCACATAATAGTTGTAATTATGCTGGTTTAATTCGGCCACAAGGGCATCCATTTCTTTTTGTATTGCAGATAGGGGCATCTACAAATATAAAAAAAGGATGAAAGGGTTTTATGCTGTGGAAAACAAAAAAACTAATTAGAATAAATTACCGGTCGCATCGTCCTCTCGATCGGAGTCGAGAGACCTATCTCCAGTTAGATCTCTCCATTCCACTACGTTTCAGTCGAGATGACGGGTGCCTTTACAAATTTATCTTCCCTTCAATCTCTTTAAAAATATCCATAAAATCCTTTTGTAAAATCTCTTTAAAAATAGTTAGTTCCAACGTAAGCTGTTGGAGCTGTTTTTCGTTCAATGTTTCGGGCCACAGGCGCATACAAATCCTGTTAAGCGCATAACTGATGTTTTCGAGCTGCTGATAGCTTAACAGGTATTTACTACTGATAAATTTCTCTAAAAAGTTAAAAAATACCTCTGGTTCTTTTAGCTTACAGTGTTCAAGGAAATCGCTCAACGATTCTTTTTTTACCGCGTTTAGTTTATCGTAAAAGTGGTGCACCTGAATTAAATTATGTTCGATCAATAAATGATCGAGCAAAAGCTCTAAACCAATATGGGCCAAAAATGAAGGCCTTACCAAAGTATTTTCTACAATAGGCTTAATAAGCTGTTTAAGTTCGGTGGTTTTTTCCAGAAAGAAATTGGAAGAATGAAAAAACAGGTCTACAGCCAAATGTCTTTTCCAGCCGCTTAGCAAACTTTCTTCATCAGGGTTCCCCTTAAACAGAAACTCGTTTTTCTGCGGGTATAAATTGGCTTCTTTTACCGCATTTTTAATCAGATCCGGCAAAACCGTTCCCATTACCACATTGGCGTTTTCACTTGTTCTATCGAAATAATAATGGGATAAGAAGTTCATGCTGCAAGGTAATATTTTCTGTTAGGGTTGTAAAGTTTGTACGGTAAAATATTAACGCAATAAAACCTGTTTTACAAAACCAACTAATTTGCTTTAAACTAAGCTAAAATTTTATCTTTGCACGCACATTATTAAAGTGTTTGTACAATGACGAATTTTGTTGAAGAGTTAAGATGGCGTGGCATGCTGCATGATATTATGCCGAATACTGAGGAAAAGTTAAACGAAGGTATGACATCTGGTTATATCGGTTTCGACCCTACTGCAGATTCGTTGCATGTTGGGCACTTAACGCAGATCATGACACTGATCCACTTTCAAAACGCCGGGCACAAACCATTTGCCCTGGTTGGTGGTGCTACCGGCATGGTGGGCGATCCATCGGGTAAATCCGACGAGCGCAACCTGCAAACGCCCGAAATGATCGAGCATAACCTAAAAGGAATGAAAAAGCAATTGGCCAAGTTCCTTAAATTTGAAGATGGTGGCAATGGTGCAGTAATGGTAAATAATGCCGATTGGTTTAAGGATATGAATCTTTTTACCTTTATCAGGGATGTAGGTAAACACATTACCGTAAACTACATGATGGCCAAGGATAGCGTTAAAAGACGTTTGGAGGGTGATTCTGGACTATCTTTTACGGAATTCTGCTACCAGTTGATCCAGGGTTACGATTTTTATCATTTATGGAAAAATGAAAACTGTTTGGTACAAATGGGTGGATCCGATCAATGGGGCAATATTGTTACCGGTACGGAGTTGATCAGAAGAAAAGATGCCGGAACAGCTTATGCCATCACAACCCAACTGATTAAAAAAGCAGATGGGACCAAATTCGGTAAAACGGAAAGTGGTGCTGTTTGGTTAGATCCGGAAAAAACTTCTCCATATAAATTTTACCAGTTTTGGTTAAACGCATCGGATGATGATGTGAAAAAATGGATCCGTATTTTCACTTTAAAAAATAAAGAAGAAATTGAGGCTTTAGAAAAAGAACACGATGCTGCACCGCATCTGCGTATTTTACAGAAAGCCCTGGCTGAAGATATTACCATTAAAACCCACTCGGTTGAAGCTTTGGAGACCGCCATTAAAACATCCGAATTTTTGTTCGGAAACGGATCATTAGAGTTTTTAAAAAGTTTATCGGAGAAACAGGTATTAGAAATGTTCGAAGGTATTCCGCAATTCAATATCTTAAAGTCAGAATTGAGTGCTGGTATCGATGCTGCTACCTTGTTCGCAGAAAAATCAGCAATTTTCCCTTCGAAAGGAGAGGCTAAAAAAACCATTCAAGGTGGAGGCGTTTCTGTAAATAAAGAAAAAGTAGCTGAAATGGCTCAGGTATTTAATACAGATCATTTAATAAACGATAAATTTATCGTGGTTCAAAAAGGAAAGAAAAACTACTTCCTTTTAATTGCCGAATAATATTTACAGGCCCAATGAAATTAAAAATAAAAGCTTTTTTCATTGGGCTTGAATTTAAGATAGAACGGGAAGTTGATGCACCACTCGAAATTCTTCAACACCGTATCACCGGTGAGTTAAAAAAGCTAGACTACAGTATTTTAGGTAGGTTACCCAATAAAACCATCTTTAAAGATTATAAATACGCGGGCAGAAAAGCAAGTCCTTTTGAAACCTGGGAAAGGATAAACAGCGGTAGCTTTGAAATCATTGAAAATAATCATCATCAAAGCTTGAAATTTCTATTTTCAGTATCTATCGCAGGACCATTGTTTGCAATAATTGTTCTGGCATTGATGTGTTTTCTAATTGGTTATATGGTTTTTCCCTTTGCACTTGTTGTTGTTGTACTTAATATTCAGAGAGGAATAGATGTGAAAAATAAAATGCAGCGAATTTTTAATGCAGTTGTTCAATCATCTTAAGATTGATTTTTCTATTGGTTGCGATATAAAAATAACTCCATTAAAAAAGATTCTTCAGTATGTTCAGAATGACAGGGTGGGGGATGTAATTCTACCTGTTAATCTGCGAATCCGTGACCAATTTGTTGCTGAGTTAAGATATAGTCTTACCTATTCATATCCTTATCTCCCATATCCATCTGCATTTTTGGAGCATTCGTCTACAATGGTTAACCAAGCAGTCGAGAATTGTATCTTTGTGTAAATGCCACTGATAGAAAGGATAGCGAAGTTCAGTTCCGCGCACCGGTTCCTTAGCCACATAATTTTTTGGCTCATTACCACTATTGTATTCCTAAACCGTTACGATATACAGGAGTATAGTGATTTTTATAACATTCTGGTAAGACATACCTTTTATATCTCGTTCACTATTGTTGCTTCCTATTTTTTGGCCTATGTGATCATTCCAAGATTGATTTCGGCAAAGAAATATTATGCAGTTGCAATTTATTTTTTTGCAGGTAGTTATGTTATTTGTGTATGCGCAAGAATTGTAGTTGTTCATATTCTGGAACCGATTATCAGAATACCGCCTTTTGAACAGGAAACTATCCTTGAAATTATGATGGATATTCCCAAACTTATTACACATTACTTTCCCTTAACTTTTTCAGCCGCCTGGATATTTGCTTTCATCAAATTGATCAAAGCGCAATATATTGCGCAACAGCACCAGCTTTCTGTTGAAAAAGAAAGGGCCGAAACAGAATTGAAAGCTTTAAAGGCACAGCTCAATCCACATTTTCTATTTAATACATTAAATAACATTTATTCGCTTTCGCTCATCAATTCCCCAATCACTTCGAGATCGATAGCAGGTTTGTCTGAAATACTGGATCACGTTTTATATAGATGTAATGGAATGTATGTACCATTATCGGCTGAAATAAACCTGATCAAAAATTATATAGAGCTCGAACAACTAAGGTATGGCAAGCGTTTACAGGTTAATTTTACGCATTCGGTTGATGAGGAAAGCATGATTGCGCCATTAATTTTATTATCGCTGGTAGAAAATGCTTTTAAGCATGGGGCAGGGGAAGATGTTGGGCTCCCGGTAATCAATATCGACATGAAATTAATAGCGGGGCGTTTTAGGTTTATGGTTTCAAATAGTTTTGTCCCTGGCAATGGTGAAGAAAATGGAAGGATCGGGATTAACAATGTTACCAAACAGCTACAGCTGATTTATCCTGATCTGTATGATTTTAGTATTTCAACCCACGATTATATTTTTGTAGCACTGTTGCACATCAACCTGAAGAACCACATCATCAAATCAAAACAAAGTTATGAAAGTGAGATGTCTTTTAGTTGATGATGAGCCATTGGCCATACAGCTCATCCAGAACCATATCAGGCTGTTGGATACTTTTGAGGTTGTGGGCACCTGTTCTAATGCGATTAAGGCCCTGGAGCTATTGCGAAGCACTCCTGTAGATCTTCTGTTCCTTGATATTAAAATGCCGCAGATTACGGGGATTGATTTTTTAAAAACCCTTAAAAACCCACCTGCTGTAATTATTACCACGGCTTACCGCGAATATGCCATTGAGGGCTACGATCTCGATTTAATTGATTACCTGTTAAAACCCATTACTTTCGACCGCTTTTTTAAGGCGGTAGACCGTTATTTAAGGTTAAAAAACCCGATATATCAAATCGAAAATTTGAAGGGAAAGGAAGCACAGTTTATCCATATCAAAGCAGGGGGCAAGTTTCATAACCTGAATAAAGATGAGGTACTTTATATCGAAAGTTTAAAAGATTATATCACCATCCATTGTGCGGATAGAAAGATTACCGCGAAGTACAAAATCGGCGATCTGGAAACAGAACTTAGCGGTAAAGAATTTTTGCGGATCCATCGCTCGTTTATCGTTAACATGAAAAAAATAAGTGCTTTTACCAATTATGATATAGAAATTGGCACAAAGGAACTGCCGATAGGGGCGAGTTATAAGGAATACGTATTTAAAAAATTGCAGCAAGCAGTATTATTAAAGTAATAGGTTTTGCCCATAGCCAAAAAAGCCACTATGAGTGGCTTAAATGAGTTTGCAATATTTATAGAGGTTAATTGAATACGTAAAACTTGTTAAAGCACTTATAACACTTATATCTCTTTACTGAGATAAATGGCATAAGTGTTTTAAAGATAAAACCTCTCGGTACCCTGTAAGTTTCGAAGTTTTTGCACTTCGGACAGGATAAGCGGCTTTTAACCAGGGTTAATTCTTCGGATGGGATCATAATAAGTTGGCTTGTTGGGATAAACCAAATTTAAACAAAATAAAAGTTAATATTGTAGTACAAAAACTACCATTTTGTTCATTTTATCTACTATTATGCCCAATTTAACTTATCACCTGCCCAAATGGGTTGTTAAAGCTCATTTTCGACTTATATTGTTGTATTTCAGTGGGTGTCAATAAACAGGCTTCTAAAGATTTTTTCAACTCCTCATTGTCCATATCCTGACCTATAAAAACCAGTTCGTTTTTACGGTCGCCAAAATCACCATCCCAATCGGCATGTATTTCTGCCCTGTTCTCTAAATAATCGCTATACTGTTCGCGTTCCTGCAGATCCATGCTTGCCCACCAAACACCGGCCGGATCGATGCGTAACGAACCGCCTGCCTGCGAAAAATTAATGGCCTGTTCGGGCATGGCTGCAAGATAAAATATACCTTTTGAGCGGATTACATGCTGGGGAAACTCCTTGTTGATGTAATTCCATAATCTTTCAGGGTGAAAGGGTTTTTTAGAACGGAAAACCGTAGAGCTGATGCCATACTCTTCTGTTTCGGGTAGGTGTATTTCTTCCAGTTCTTTTTTCCAGCCGGCACCTTCAGATGCGGAATCGAAATCGAACAATCCTGTATTTAAAATCAGGGTAGGATCTATTTCGCCAAAACGCGTTTGGTAAATTTTTGCCCCTGGGTTTAATTTTGTGATCAAAGCCCTTAATACCTTAATATCCGCATCGCTAACCAGGTCGGTTTTATTCAGTAAAATTACATTGGCAAATTCAATCTGGTCGGTAAGCAGGTTTACAATGGTGCGCCTATCGGTCTCATCATCAACCATATTCCTATCAGCCAGCTTTTCGGCCGAGCCAAAATCCTTGTAGAAATTGTAGGCATCAACCACGGTTACCATGGTATCCAGGTTGCTAAACCTGCTCAAATCTATGCCCGAGGCTTCATCAATAAACGAAAAGGTCTGTGCAACAGGAATAGGTTCTGATATTCCCGTACTTTCAATCAATAAATAATCAAAACGGTTTTCTTTTGCCAGTTTCTCTACTTCAATCATCAGGTCTTCGCGCAAAGTACAGCAGATACAGCCATTGCTCATTTCAACCAGCCGCTCTTCGGTTTTGGATAAGGTATTTTGGTTTTTAACCAGCGCAGCATCGATGTTCACCTCGCTCATATCATTCACAATTACGGCTACTTTTAAATCCTGTTTGTTCCTTAAAATAGCGTTTAGTAAAGTGGTTTTACCACTGCCCAGGAAACCGCTTAATACGGTAACGGGTAATTTCTTTATCATGTTAATGCAATTATGTTGCAAATATAGCGTTGAATATTTTAATTGCAACAACATTGCTTTTATATTTGTGCAATAAATACATTTTAATGAAATTACGAAGCTACAAAATCAACCTCGACCGGATCGGCATCACTGCCTCAACACTTTGTGCCATACACTGCGCAGCTTTACCTTTTTTAATTACCGTACTGCCAATGTGGGGAATGGGATTTCTGGCCAATAATGCTGTTGAAATTACGATGATTGTGATTTCGTTATTCCTTGGGATATGGAGTTTAAGTTCAGCTTACCGCAAACAGCACCACCGCATAACACCTATTTTGATACTTATTGCCGGATTCGCCTGCATTGCATTCGGACACTTTTCGGGGATCGGATTCCTGGAGCCTATTCTGGTTCCTTTAGGTGGCTTTACCATTACCCTTGCCCATTTTATCAACCTTCGGATGCTTAAAAGTTGTCCTATAAACCACCAGCACTAAAAAATATCTTATATGCATAAGAATTATAAAATCCTTTTTATCCCTGCCCTGCTGTTCATCACCATGCTTAATCCGGCATGTAAGCATGGTACAAATGATGGTATAGAACTTTACCGCCGCTACGCCATTAAAAACATCACCGTTAAAAAAGTACAAAAAGTATTGCATCATGATTAATATCAGGTCGTTATCCCATGTTTATGAGAAAGGGAGAAAGATAAAATTCCCGGATTGGCGGATTGAGGATATGGACCAATGGCTTTTACTCGGTGCCTCGGGTTGCGGGAAAAGTACCCTGTTGCATATTATTTCGGGCCTTTTAAAGCCTACCCAGGGTGAAATCCTGATCAATGATACTGATTTATACAGTTTATCTGCCCGGGGAATGGACCGTTTTAGAGGAAGGCATATCGGCATTATTTTTCAAAGGCCGCATTTAATCCGTTCCCTTAATGTACTCGATAACCTCGAGCTTGCTGCGGTAATGGCAGCTATGCCCATTGATCATGAACGCAACCTTTTGCTATTAAAAGACCTTGGTATTGAGGCATTGGCCAAAAGATATCCTGATGAATTAAGCCAGGGGCAGTTGCAAAGGGTATCGGTGGCTAGGGCGCTGGTAAATAAACCCGATCTGTTGATTGCCGATGAGCCTACCTCGAGCCTCGATGATGAAAATGCGGCACAGGTGATAGAGATGCTCACTACCCAGGCGAAAGATAATGGGGCTGCGCTGATTATTGCTACGCACGATCAAAGGGTTCGCGAACATATTGCTAAAACCTATCTACTCTAATGAATATTTTTAAAATCAGCAGCAAAAACCTCGTAAGGAATAAACTGACCACCATACTGAATATTATTCTGGTCGCCTTTGGTGTGGGTATCTTATCCATTCTTTTTCTTGCCTCCAATCAGATCGGCAATAAACTCGAAAAAAATGCAAAAGACATCGATCTCGTTGTAGGGGCAAAAGGGAGTCCGTTACAGTTAATATTAAGCAGTATTTATCATATCGATTACCCAACAGGAAATATTCCGGCTACTGATGCCTATAAATTAGCCCACAATCCTATGGTTAAACGCGCTGTTCCATTGGCACTGGGCGATAATTATAACGGTTACCGCATTGTAGGAACTGATACTTCTTTCAGTCACCTCTATGGTTTATCTATCTTGAAGGGCAATTTTTGGCAAAAGGATTTAGAAGTAACCATCGGCAGTACGGTAGCTTCATCATCGAAACTTAAAATCGGCGATTCTTTTTTCGGAGCGCATGGTTTAACCGGCAATGGCGACATCCATAAACAGCATGCTTATGTGGTGAAAGGAATTTTAAAGCCAGAGGGAAACATTACCGATAACCTGATCCTGACCAATATTGGCAGTGTGTACAAAATGCATGAAGAAAAACACGAGCAAGTGCAGCATCACTCTTCGGCCGCAGAAGCCAAAGAGATTAACGATAAACAGATTACTGCGCTGTTGATCCAGTATAAATCGCCCATGTCGGTCATCCTTTTTCCAAGAATGGTAAATCAGAGTACCAATATGCAGGCCGCCTCGCCCGCGATGGAAAGTGCCCGGTTGTTTTCGTTGATCGGGGTTGGTATTGATACTTTACAGTGGTTTGCGGTATTTATTATGGCTATTGCGGCGTTAAGTATCTTCATCAGTCTTTATAATGCAATGAAAGAGCGTAAGTACGACCTGGCCATTATGCGTTGCCTTGGGGCATCCAGATCGAAACTCTTTTTTCTGGTCATGTTCGAAGGTATTTTGGTTACGGTGGTAGGGGCTTGCTTTGGTTTATTGATCGGCCATGCGGCGTTAGAGGTAATTGGTGCTTATCAGGAATCGTCGCAAGCAAAATTAACGGGCCTTACCGCTGTTCCGCAGGAAATTTATTTAATCTGGATCGGCCTGTTTATCGGCTCTTTGGCTTCGCTTATTCCGGCCATGCAGATTTATAAGGTTGATATTGCTGCAACTTTAACGAAAGACCGTTAATATAATGAAGAAATTAGTTTTTTGGGTTGTTTTATGTTTAGGTGTTCAGGTATTGGCAGCGCAGGTTCGGGTACATACCGACATGCGCACGCCAACCTGGAATATAATTGGCCTAAGGTACGATGCAGAACTTGCACCCGGTAAATGGGGAAGCATTTTTCCCCCAAAGTTGAAAGCTTTAAACAATAAGGTTATCGAACTGCCAGGTTATATTATCCCCACAAAAGTAGGTTCGAAATTTAACGAATTCATGTTCTCTATCGTGCCGATTGCCTCCTGCCCTTATTGCGGCGCAGGCGATATCCCATCGATGATCCAGGTAAAAATGTTAACCGCAATCCCGATTACCGAAAAACCGATTAAACTGAAAGGGATCTTCATTATCAATGATTCGGGCGATGACAGGAGTGAGTTTTTTCTTTTAAATGCAAAACAGTTATGACGAAAAAATATATAACGGTTTTATTGATGTTGATTTCTTTTTCTGTTGTTGCGCAGGAAAATGTACACACCGATATGCGTACGCCCACCTGGAACCTGATCGGCCTGAAATACGATAAACAGGTTAAACCACTGGTATGGCAGGCCATTTTTCCACCGGCATTAAAGGCGATCAATAATAAAGTGATCGAACTGCCCGGTTTTATTATCCCAACCAAGGTGGGCAATAGTTTTACCGAGTTTATGTTTTCGATCGTGCCTGTTGCTTCCTGCCCGTATTGTGGTACAGGCGATATTCCATCAATGATTGAAGTCAAAACATTAAAATCGGTTACCTGGACAGAAGAACCTATTACCTTAAAGGGAAAGTTCGTAATCAATGATTCGGGCGATAGCCGGTCTACCTTTTTTCTATTAGATGCCGTGAAAAAATGAAAAAACTATATTTTATTTTGCTGTTGTTATTTGGAAATGTTGCTTTGGCGCAAACGCAAAAGCATAATCCGAACGATCAGTTGCGTTCGCTAAACTGGGACGTAATCGGTTCTGTAAAATTTGAACTGACCGAAAAAAATGAACTCTTCCCAATGTTTTCTGAATCGATTAAACGTTTTGATAACCGTGAATTTGATCTTACAGGTTATCTGATCCCGATAAAAAGCGGGCAGAAACAACAGAAATTCTTATTGGCCACACTGCCGATCAATCAATGTTACTTTTGCGGACAGAACGGCGTTCCGGTAATGATCATGATCGAAATGGAAAGCGCTACAGCTTACAGCGAAAAACCGATACATGTAAAGGGGATTTTGAAGCTGGAGCAGAAAGATGCGAGCTATGCACCACCAATCACCATCAAAAATGCCAAACTCATTAATTAATTGCTTATTTTTGTATTGCTATGGAAAATAAAACAGAGCGTTTCGAAAAACTTTTGGTTAAGAACGGATTAAAAAGGACCGCACCGCGTTTGCAGGTGCTGGAAATTTTGAGTGGGCGTGATTCTGCAACTTCGCAGCCTTATTTAGAGCAGGTAATGGGCAAAGATGCCGATCGCGTTACTTTATACCGTGTATTGCAGGCTTTTGAAGAAAAAGGAATTATCCATAAGGTTTTAGATCAACAGGGAACGGCTAATTACGCCATCTGCTCTGATGGATGCAGTGCGCACGAGCATCATGATGAACATGTGCATTTTAACTGCGATAACTGCCACAAAATTTACTGTTTGGATAGCGTTAAAATTCCGGCATTAAAAGTGCCTACAGGTTTTAAAGTAGAACATTTAAACCTGATTGCTACCGGCCTTTGCGCAAACTGTTCGGATAAGGTAAACTAATTACTGTACCAATAGGTTACAGCCCCTGATATCGGCATTATCAAACCTGCCCAGCACCTCAAAGCTTTGATCGGGATTGATCCTGCCCAGATCCTGCGTAGCAATAAAAGAGCAGGAATTAATATTGGCCAGATCGATTACATTGATACCGCCTGTTCTGCCATTTGGCATTAAACTTAATGGGTCGTTGGTATCGCGGATCACTACTTTCATCCAGTTAGGGCAATTGAAAATGCCTTCGCCTAAGGAATAAGCCTGAGATAGCAATTCTGTCATCCCATATTCGCTATGAATGGTTTTTACGCCAAAACCTTTGGTTAACTGCTCATGGAGTTCTTCGCGGACCATTTCCTTACGTTTTCCTTTCATACCGCCGGTTTCCATCACAATCAGTTCAGGGAAATCGATATCAAAATTTTCGATAAAATCGAGCAGGGCATAAGTAACCCCGATTAAAACTGTTTTCTGTTTTTTAGATTTTAAATCGAGCAGGGTTTGCAATAACTCATCGTGGTTGTATAGAAAATAACCACTTTGTAGATGTTTACTTTTTTCGATCAGATCATTCACCATGTAAATCAATGATGAGCCTGAGCGCTGTTGGTAAGAGGGTAACAAGGCTAAAAAGCAATAATCGTTAACAGGTCCATAAAACTCGGTGAAAGCCTGCAGGTAACTTTGTTCGTAAAGTTTTACCTCGGTTACATGATGGCTACTCTGTACCATACCCGTTGTGCCCGAACTGCTAAAAGTAACCTCAATAGGGCCGGTACTGCTTAAAACCGAATGGCTTTTAAAAAAGCTGATCGGTAAAAATGGAATCTGTGCTACTTCTGTTATTTCATCGGCATCAATGCCCAAATGAAAAATATATTCGCGGTATACGTTGCAGTTTTGGGCCTGTAACTTAAAAATATTTAAAGCAATTGAGTTAAACTCATTGGCACTTTTTATCGAAAATATATCTTCAGCTGTTAAATTCACGCTGCAAAAGTACAAAGCATTATGCTATTTTCTCGTCAGTTTTTTTCGCTAACATCGCCATACGGAACTGGTAACCACAATAACCGCTGATGCCCGCAACCAAACCGCTTAAAAAGCCGGTAACCAATACTAATGCCCACCATAGTTTTATGCCCGTCATTACGGCTACGCGGCCAGCAAGCAGGTTATCGTTAGGTAAACTTTTAAACAGGGCGTAACCGATCCATAATAAGAAAATGGCAAGGAACGATTGCCAGAAGGCAATTTTACCCGTTTTGCCAATAATGCCACAGGTAGCAAAAGAAATGACGATGATAACCCACCAAGGGGCAATCATTTGCAGAAAAAAACAGATTATTGCGATAACGATGAAAACCATTTTAGCTTATTTAGAAATTTTTAAACGAGAAATAATTGTACCCGATTTATCATCAGGTGTTTGCATGTAGAACAGGTCGTATAATTTGCCATTTGCCCAGGTATCGAGCATGTTATCGTAGAATTTGCTTCCAGGATTGCCCGATTGTCCGCCGGGATAAACGCCATGTCCTTTTGGTGTTTTGCCCAATTCGATTACCATTCTCCACGATGGTCCGTTGCTTTCGCCAAGGGCATTAATGGTCGATTTTGCACCACCGATCTGTAAAATCTTCGATCCAAATCCAGGTATTTTGGCCAGATGGGGTACGTTGCTCTGTTTTACATTTGCCCAGTCCCAGTCTTTGTTGATCGGACCAAAACGCCTTTCCAAACTATCGCAGCTATATTTAAACGATTCGTTTACCAGATCAGCTAATGTTTCTTTTTTAGCCGTATGGATGTTGTCGTACCATGTGGCATTGGGCTCTTTCAGGATCATTTCAACTGTGCGGTCGCGGGATGGGTAACGCATCGGGATTCCTTTTACCTCAAACTCATCGGCCCAGATATCGTATGACAAACGTTTTGCCCATATTTCGAAAACACTGGCTGCAATTTCATTCGCATCATAACGTTTGTTCCACTTGCTTACATAAGATAATGCTTCCTTTTGCGTAGCATTTAACTGTTCGTTATTTAACAATGGTAATAAAGCAGGGACAAGGTTCTGTGCTAAAATGCTGTAATTATCTGTCTGCATTAAGCGGATGCTATCCAAAGTGGCTTTGTTCATGGCTGTTAACCTGTCGTTAATCCTTTTGCCACGTTCGTAAGGAGCAAATTCCCAGTTAATGTAATAAGGATAAGTGGTATCGGTTGATGATTGGTTGGCGGAGCTCACAAAACCGCGTGGCGGATTTTTTACCGTTGGATTCTGTGCATTTGGGATCCAGCCCTGCCAATCGTATGCCGGATCGGTACCATCAAGGATAAATTTACCCTGATCTTTCCATTTTAACGGGAATTTACCGTTCGGTGTGATGGCAATATCATTATCAACGCTGGCAAAAACGAAATTCTGTGCCGGTGCAGTATAAAAAGTTAAAGCCTTGCGGTAATCGTTATAATTTTTTCCACGGTTGAGGTAATAAAATGTCATTAACTCGTTCGATTGCTCATGGGCAATCCACCTTAAAGCGTCGCCAACAGGTACATTATCTGCGCGGCCATATTTGGGCTTCTGGAAATAAACAACCGGTCCGTGATGGGTATAATAAACCGTATCTATCTCATCTTTTCCACCGCGGATTTTAATGGTTTCTAAGCGCTTTGAAGTCGCTTTCCATTGGTTGTTGTACCAATATTGGTTGTGTGTCGAATCTTTAAACTTGATCTGATAAAAGTCTAAAATATCAGCTGCCACGTTGGTTACACCCCAGGCAATTTTCTGGTTAAAACCGATAATTACACCGGGTGCACCAGGTAACGAAACACCATAGGTATTAACTCCAGGCGCATGCAACTGGATCTGGTACCAGATAGAAGGAAGTGTTAAATCAAGATGCGGATCGTTTGCCAAAATCGGGTAGCCGGAAGCTGTTTTAGCACCTGATAATGCCCAGTTATTACTGCCGATGCCCTCTACTTTTTCTTTTGTTTTTACTTCGCCGGTTTGGGCCTGCGTAAAGCTTTCAGGAGTTTTAGGTATAGGCAGCGGTGAGAAATTCCACTTAGTGCCAACAGGGATAATCGGATCTTCACGGAAAGGATAATCAGGGAAGAGATCTTTGGTAATATCCGGACCGAATTTTTTAAGGATATTGGTCATGTAAAACTCGTCTGATCCCATGGCTAAAACCGCCGACATCTGTTTAAGCAACAGCGCACATTTTATAGGTGTCCAGTTTTCCGGTTTAAAATCGAGTATTTTATATTCTAAGGGATAATTGGCATGTGATAATGTTTTAATGTAGGCATTAATCCCTTCGGTATAGGCCAAAATCATTTCCTTGGCCTTAGGGTCGGCCATCATACCTTTTAATGAGTTTTCGGCGCCATAAACCATGCCCATCCTGCGCTGGTAACGGTCTACCTCAATGGCTTTGCTGCCCACTACTTCACTAATCCTTCCGGCAGCGAAACGGGTCTGGAAATCCATCTGCCACAAACGGTGCATAGCCGTTACATAACCCTGCGCCAGATAAAGATCATGATCGTTCTGTGCAAAAATATGAGGGATCATACGGTCGTCGAACACAATTTCAATTTTATCTATCGCACCTTTAATCTTCGCTTTATGGTTAAACATAAAATGATTGTTCTCTGCATTTTGCCAGAAACCCATAAAAGGATTTAGGAATTTTAACAGCGGAGGCGTACTCCCTAGTTTGGTATTAAATAAAAAAGCTAATGCTATCGGGATGATGATGCAGAGTAAGGCCTTAATTTTATTCATAATGGTTAGCTAACAAGTCAGTTTACTAAGATAGCGCAAAATGACGGTTTATGTTTAATGCAAAATACAACAAACTGTATATCAATCAAAATTATAATTTGAATTGATATTATTATGCTAACATAATTTGTTTAATTCAAAAAAAGAGTTTAAGTTTATGTAACTAATCATACAAATCAACAGTTCAACTAACTAGTTAGGTAACCAAATTAACAATCTTTTATGAGCAGAATTTTTACACAGATCTTCTACGTGTTATTATTGATGTGCACAATTAATATTGTGGCACAGGCACAGAGCATTACGGTGAGCGGTACCGTAAAAGATAAGCAATCGAAAGAAGGCCTCGCAGGCGTAAGTTTAACCATCAAAGGCCAATCGGGCGGTACGGCATCCACAAGCAACGGTAGTTTCAGTTTTAGCACAACAGCAAAAGTACCCTTTACTTTGGTTGCCTCTTACGTAGGCTTTGGTACGGTAGAACAGCAGATAACGGGTAATACAACCGGTATTAACCTGGAGTTGGAAACGGCTGTTGTACTGGGTGGAGATGTGGTGGTTTCGGCCTCGCGTACACCAGAACGGATCCTGGAATCGCCTGTTTCAATTGAGCGTATGAGCGCTGCTACCATCAGGGAGATTGCTGCACCATCGTTTTACGATGCATTGAACAATATGAAAGGTGTAGAAAGCAGCATGCAGAGTTTAACTTTCAAATCGATCAATACGCGTGGTTTTAATTCTAACGGTAATACCCGTTTTAACCAGTATATTGATGGAATGGATAACCAGGCACCGGGATTGAATTTCTCTGTAGGTAACATTGTGGGGATTACCGAACTTGACGTTGATAATGTAGAGTTGTTACCTGGTGCTTCATCAGCCCTTTATGGTGCGGGTGGTATTAATGGTACCTTATTAATGACCTCAAAAGACCCTTTTAAATATCCTGGCGCTAGTTTTCAGTATAAAACAGGAATAAACCATGTTAACGACGATAATAGTACTGTGCAGCCTTTTAACCAACTGGATGTACGCATGGCAAAATCATGGAACAATAAATTTGGGGTAAAAGCGGCATTTTCTTTTGTACAGGCCAAAGATTGGTATGGAAACAATTATTCAAATTTCGACAGGGTATCAAGAACTGCAAAATCAGGGGATAGGAACAGCGATCCAAATTACGATGGTATCAATGTTTACGGTGATGAGGTGAGCCAGAATATGCGTAATGTGGCTCAGAACGTATTGGCAGCAGGAACTGCAACATTTATTAAAAATTACGGATTAGCAACAGGGGGGCAAATACCAACACCAGCGCAGATTACGAATTTTCTTGCTACAAATGCTCAAACACAACCTTTTTATGCTGGATTAAATGCAGGATTGATCCCAAATCAGAATATTTCAAGAACAGGTTATAACGAAGAAAATCTGGTTGATTATGGTACCAAATCGCTAAAGGCATCGGGTGCGTTATATTATAACATCAGCAATACAGTACAGGTCGTTGGACAGGCCAATTGGGGTACAGGAACTTCGGTATATACCGGATCCGACCGTTATTCGCTACGTAATTTTAATATCGGCCAATACAAATTGGAATTAAAAGGCGAAGATTTCTTCCTTAAAGCATATACTACTCAAGAGCGTTCGGGCGATTCTTATATTTCTTCTATTTTGGGTAGTTATATCAATGAGTTATCAAAACCATCAACTACCTGGTTCCCGCAGTATATCGGTAATTATGTAGGTGCAAGAGCGGCAGGGCAAACAGATGCACAGGCACAGGCCTTTGCGAGAAGTGTTGCCGATCAGGGACGTTTTGCACCGGGCAGTCCGCAGTTTGAAGTGGCAAAAAATAATATCATGAACACCACCATCAGTAATTCTGATCCTAGCAAGGGTATTTATGGTGCGAAATTCGATGATAAGTCAAATTTATACCATTATGAGGGGATGTATAACTTTACCAACCTCTTTAATAAAGTGATAGAGTTTCAGGTTGGTGCATCGTACCGTTTATATGATTTAAACTCAGCAGGTACAATTTTTAATGATTTAACCAATTCTATCGATATTAAAGAATACGGCGCATTCGGACAGATCGGTAAAAAACTTTTTAACGATAAGGTTAAATTTACTTTTGCTGGCCGTTACGATAAAAGCCAGAATTTTGAGGGTAGGTTTACTCCAAGGATAACAGGTGTATTTACGGTAGCAAAAAACAACAATATCAGGGTTTCTTACCAAACCGGTTACCGTAATCCAACTACACAGAACCAATACATCGACCTTTCAGTAGGTGGCGGTTCGCAAAGATTGATCGGTGGTTTGCCTGAAATTATGTTTAACAAATATCATCTGGATACCAATAAACCTTATACTGATGTAAGTTATAGGGCTTATCTGGCTTCTGCAGCTGCAACCGGCACACCTAATTCGGCACTTTTACAACAGTATAATTTCGATTCGAGAGGGGTACGTCCGGAGAGTGTTCAATCTTACGAACTGGGGTATAAAGGTTTGGTACTTCCTAATTTACTGGTTGATGCTTATGGTTATTACAATATCTATAAAGATTTTATCACTGCGGTTGATGTTTATCAGAATGTTGGCGGCGGAAGTTTTGTGAAATTCGGTGTTCCGGTAAATGCAGAAGGTAAAGTAACTTCTTATGGTGCTGCTTTGGGTTTAGATTACCTGGTAGGTAAATACACCATCAGCGGTAACGTTTCTTATAATAAAATCGGCGATCTTCCTGTTAATTATATCAACGATTTCAATACACCAAAAATCCGTTATAACCTGGGTTTTGGAAATAAGGAAATCATTAAAAACTTTGGCTTTAACCTTGCCTACCGCTGGCAGGATCAGTTCTACTGGAATTCTTCTTTTGCATCAGGTCAGGTGCCTGCGTACAGCTCATTGGATGCACAGGTTAGTTTAAGGATACCTTCGGTACAATCGGTAATTAAACTGGGCGGTTCTAATGTACTCAACAAGTATTATTTCACTTCTTACGGAAATCCATCGGCAGGGGCAATTTATTACCTGGCCCTTACCTTTAATCCATAAGAATCTGATTACGCTTAAAAGCCCTTCTTACTTTAAGTATGAAGGGCTTTTTTACTTATAGTCGTCACCCTGAATTTATTTCAGGGTCTATCTAGTGGGAAAGATGCTGACCACGATTAGCTATTAAACTTTTGAAAAATATAAAAACGAGTAATAAGAAAAAAGTTCAACATGACGATCGCGTCAGGCAAGGAGCTTAAAAATTTTACTGCAAATAAACTTTTTCCCTTTATTAAAGAATTCAATTTAATGTTAATATACCACAGGTTAGTGTTAATTTTACACTACTAAATTTATCTTTTATAAAAAAGCTACATCCCTTTTATAAAATATTTGTATTATAGTACTTTCTTAAGCACATCCCAGTTTAAGAGGTATGAATTTAAAATTTGAATATAAGGATGGAAGCGCAAAACGACAAACCGAATGATGCCGGAGAACTGATCGAGAAAGAACAGGAAATACAGCATTTAAACAATCCGGTTGATATATCGGTAAAACCAATTGTTAAACAGTACCTTGGGGCAGTTAAAAAAGTAAAAAAAGAAGGCAACCGCTTTTATTTTTCTGATGGCGATGCCAGGGTAGAAGTAAGGGTGGTAAGCGATGATATCATCAGGGTACGCCTGGCACCACACGGTGTTTTTCTGGATGATTTCTCTTATGCCGTACCGGAAGTAGACCAGAAAGTTTCTGTTTTTAAGATGCAGGAACAGGAAGATCACTATACTATTTCTACGCACGCCGTAACCTGTAAAATAGAAAAAGCAAATTTCCACATCTCTTTCCACGATAATATTACCAATGTAATGATGGTTGATGAAGCCAATTCCATGCACTGGGAAGAGAATGTAGATTTTGGCGGTTATTATATTTATGCCACAAAAAAATGCCATCCCGAAGAAAATTTCTTTGGTTTAGGCGATAAATCGGGCAATTTTAACCTGCGAGGCCGCCGTTTCGAAAACTGGAATACCGATGCCTACTCTTTCGGCTGGAACCAGGATCCTTTATACCGTACCATACCTTTTTACATCGGTTTGCATAACCAGGCCGCTTATGGTATATTTTTCGATAATACTTTTAAATCGTATTTCGATTTCGGGGGCGAGGATGTAAACAAAACCAGTTTCTGGGCCGATGGGGGCGAACTGCAGTACTATTATATCCACGGACCGCACATTATGGACGTGGTAAAACGGTATGCAACCCTAACCGGAACGCACCCGATGCCTCCAAAATGGACTTTGGGGTACCAGCAGTGCCGTTGGAGTTATTATCCTGAAACAAAAGTTAAAGAAATAGCCAAACAGTTCAGGGAGCGTAAAATCCCATGCGATGCCATTTATCTGGATATCGATTATATGGATGGCTACCGCTGTTTTACCTGGAACAAAAAATACTTTCCTGATCCGAGGAGGATGATCAAAGAACTTTCTGATGATGGTTTTAAAACCGTGGTGATGATCGATCCGGGAATTAAGGTAGATGACGATTACTGGGTTTTTAAGGAAGGTAAAGAGAAAAGATTTTTCTGTCGCCGCAGCGACGATTATTATATGGAAGGGCACGTTTGGCCGGGCCGTTGCCAGTTTCCGGATTTCACCAACCCTAAAGTACGTGCCTGGTGGGGCAACCTGTACAAGGAACTGGTAGATATGGGCGTTGCAGGTTTCTGGAATGATATGAACGAGCCTGCTGTATTCGGTTCGGGTACTTTCCCTAACGATGTACGCCATAATTACGATGGTTACCGCGGTTCGCACCGTAAAGCACACAATGTTTACGGTATGCAGATGGTGCGTTCTACTTACGAAGGGCTTAAAAAACTGATGCGCAATAAACGCCCGTTTACCATTACAAGGGCTGGTTATTCGGGTATGCAGCGTTATGCCAGTGTATGGACAGGTGATAACATTGCTACCTGGGAGCATTTAAAGATCGGCAATATCCAATGCCAGCGTTTATCTGTTTCGGGTGTTCCTTTCTGTGGAACTGATATCGGCGGATTTAGCGGCGAGCCGGATGGCGAATTATTTACCCGCTGGATCCAGTTGGGTACATTTTCTCCGTTTATGCGTGCACACTCTGCCGGCGATACAGCCGAACGCGAACCCTGGAGCTTTGGTCAGTTTTTCGAAGATATTAACCGTAAGTTTATCGAATTAAGGTACCGTTTAATGCCTTACCTGTATTCTGTTTTCTGGGAACACCACCGTTATGGCTTTCCAATTTTAAGGCCATTGGTAATGCTCGAGCAGGAAAATATCAGCAACAGTTTCCGCCAGGATGAATTTTGCTATGGCGATAAATTGCTGATCTGTCCGGTTTTAGAACAGGGCGCCATATCAAGAAGGGTTTACCTGCCAAAAGGTACCTGGTACAATTTCTGGACCAACGAAATTTTGGATGGCGGTAACGAATATACCGTTGATGCCAAGATAGACAGTATGCCGATGTTTGTGCGTGCAGGTTCTGTTTTGCCTGAGTATCCGGTAATGCAATATGTGGATGAAAAATCAATTACCGAAGTAATCCTGAATATCTACCACAGCGATTACGAAGTGAATTCGTACATGTACGAAGATCATGGCGATACTTTTGCCTACGAACAGGATATTTACCTTGAAAAGAAATTTACCGTTAAAGGCGATAACCAGACCATTAAGGTTAATCAGCGTAGCGAAGGTTTATATACACCTAACTATGAGTTTTATGTTTGCAATATTATCGGCGTAAAATTCCAGGTTAAAAAGATCATCATCGATAATAAAGAGGTGAAAGATTTTTATACCGACGATCAGAATATCCTGCATTTCAAGTGCAATAAAAATTTCTTGGAAATTCAGATTTTAAGTCTGTAACATTTAGCCCCAAATGCTGTTTAGTGTTTGGGGCTTCATTTATCTAGCCAAAATATCTATGTCAGCAAAAAAAGTTCCTGCAAAAAAAGCAGCGTTACCTAAAATCGATAAGAAGAAATCCGTTTGGGCACACAGTTTATTTACCGATTACGACATTGATCTTTTTCTTGTTGGAAAACATTTTAGGCTGTACGAAAAAATGGGCTCTCATTTAATTACTGTTGAGGCTACAACCGGAACTTATTTTTCTGTTTGGGCACCAAACGCCACTAAGGTAAGTGTGGTTGGTAATTTTAACGATTGGAACAACGGATCACATCTGCTGTACAAACGCTGGGATAAATCGGGTATCTGGGAGGGTTTTATACCGGGTATTGCCAAAGGCGAGGTATATAAATATTTTGTTAAGGGTTTTGATGAGTCTGAACATTTAAAGGGCGATCCTTATGCGCGCAGATGGGAGCATCCGCCGCAAACGGCTTGTATTGTTTGGGATACCGATTATACCTGGAAAGATAAAGCCTGGCTTAATAAAAGGGCAAAGTTAAATGCTTTAGACCAGCCGATTTCTGTTTACGAGATACATCTGGGTTCGTGGGAGCGCGATCCTGATAATCCCGAGCGCGTATTAAACTGTAGGGAAGTGGCCGGAAGGCTTGTGCCTTATGTTAAGGAAATGGGTTTTACGCACGTAGAACTAATGCCTGTAATGGAATTTCCATTTTTCCCGAGCTGGGGATACCAGATTACCGGATATTTTGGGGCAAGTTCGCGTTATGGTTCCCCGCAGGATTTAATGTACCTGATCGATGAATTACATAAGGCCAATATCGCCGTAATATTGGATTGGGTACCTTCGCATTTTCCGGGCGATAGGCATGGTTTATATGAATTTGATGGTACGCACCTGTACGAGCACGCCGATATGCGTAAAGGTTTCCATCCCGATTGGAAATCATACATCTTTAACTACGATCGTAATGAGGTACGTTCTTTCCTCATCAGTAATGCCATATTCTGGCTGGATCAATACCATGCCGATGGTTTGAGGGTTGATGCCGTGGCCTCGATGTTATATTTTAATTTCTCAAGGGAAGATGCCGATGCTGCAACCAACGAATATGGAGGAAGCGAAAATATTGGCGCCATCCAGTTTCTTCAGGACTTAAATGTAGCGGTTTATGGCAATTTTGAAGGTGTGCAGACCATTGCCGAAGAAAGCAGCACTTATCCGGGGGTAACCCATCCGGTGCATAATGGCGGTTTGGGTTTTGGCATGAAATGGATGATGGGCTGGATGAACGATACGCTGAAGTACTTTAAAGTTGATACCCTTGGCCGGAAACACCATCACCACCAGTTAAGCTTTAGTATGACTTATGCCTTTACCGAAAACTTTATGCTGCCTTTTTCGCATGATGAAGTGGTGCATGGTAAATCGCCTATGTTATATAAAATGCCTGGCGACGATTGGCAGAAATTTGCCAATTTAAGGGCACTTTATGGTTATATGTTTACCCACCCTGGAGCAAAACTGCTGTTTATGGGGAACGAATTTGGCCAAACCAGCGAATGGAACTTTACCCAATCGCTCGATTGGCATTTATTACAATACGCGCCGCATAAAGGCATGCAGGAAACGGTTAAAGCTTTAAACTTCCTGTATCGCAAAGAGCCTGCATTGTATCATTTTAATTTTAGTTACGAAGGTTTCCAATGGATTGATGCCGATAATGCAAACGAATCGGTTTTTGTTTACATGCGTAAAGGACTAAAGGCAAAAGATACTTTGGTAATTGCCATTAACCTAACGCCTGTAGTACGCGAGAATTATAAAATCGGCGTTCCGTTTAAAACCAAGTGGACAGAAATTTTCAATACCGACGATATTGTTTATTACGGTGGAGGTATTAATAACCGTGGCGATATTGTGCCAAATCTCGAAGGTTATAATGGTCAGGAATACTCAATCATCGTAGATCTACCACCTCTAGCTGTGGTAATTTTCAAAAGCAAATAACCCTTTTTAATTTTATATCGCGCCAAAACTACCATAAAAAACATAGTTTTGGCGTGATATAGCTTTTTATATTGCGCCAAAACTACCATAAAAAACATAGTTTTGGCGTGATATAGCTTTTTATATTGCGCCAAAACTCATTAATTTATTACCTTTGTTGTTATAAATTAATGGTTTATGGAACAGGTTGTAGGTAGAACTGATGAAAAATTGCTGTTAAGCAAGATTGAAAAATCAGGCGAGGCCGAACTGATTGCAATGTATGGGCGCAGGCGGGTTGGAAAAACTTATCTGATCAGGAATGGCTTTAGTAAGGATATTGCATTCGAATTTTCTGGGATCCACCATGCAACGTTAAACCAGCAATTGGAAAACTTTGGTTTGGCACTAACCAAAGTAACCGGTGGGCTTCCGCTTGCCAAACCCGAGAGTTGGATTGCAGCTTTCCAGATGCTTACCCAATACCTTACGCCTTTAGTTAAAAAGGAAAGAACAATCATTTTTATCGACGAATTTCCCTGGATCAATACCGCCCGTTCAGGTTTTTTGCCTGCTTTCGAAAACTTCTGGAACAGTTGGGCCTCCAAAGAAAAAAAACTTATTGTGGTGATCTGTGGCTCGGCTGCCTCCTGGATGATCAATAAAGTAATCAATAACCGCGGCGGTCTGCATAACCGCGTTACCAGAAGGATCAGGCTGTTGCCTTTTACAGTTGGCGAAACAGCAGCATACCTTAAACATAGGAAAATAAAACTCGATAAATACCAGCTCTTACAGGTTTATATGGCCATGGGCGGCATACCCCAATACCTTAAAGAAATAGAACCGGGCGAAAGTGTTGCGCAGATTATAGACCGGTTATTTTTTACGAAGGATGGATTGCTGCTCGAAGAATTTAAGAACCTATACTATTCCTTATTCGATAAAGCCGAAAACCATATCGATATTGTACAGGCCCTGGCTAAAAAGAGCAAAGGTTTAACACGTACCGAAATTATCAATGCCTGTAAATTAAGCAGTGGTGGCTATGCCACGCAATTGCTTGCCGAACTGGCCGAATCCGGTTTCATTACACCATATATTCCTTTTGGTAAAAGCACTAAAGATGCTTTATATAAACTTACCGACGAGTATTCTATTTTTTACCTGAAATTTATAGATGGCAATAAAGCAACAGGGGCGGGTACCTGGCTAAAATTTTATTCGGGTACTTCGTGGAAAAGCTGGAGCGGCTACGCTTTCGAAAGTATCTGCATGAAACATATCGTACAGATAAAAAAAGCAATAGGGATAGAAAATGTTTATGCCGAAATTTCGGTATGGCGTTATCTACCCAAAAATAAAGAGGAGCAGGGTGCGCAGATCGATCTCCTCATCGACCGTAACGATTCCTGTATCAATATCTGCGAGATGAAGTTTTCGGTTGCACCTTTTGAAATCAGTAAGTCTTACGAAAAAGAGTTGAATAACAAGCTAATGGTATTCCAATCGCAAACCGGAACAAGAAAAGCGTTGTTTTTAACCATGATTACAACTTATGGCGTAAAGAATGATATAAGCTATCCGGGTTTGGTACAAAAAGAGATTACCATGGATATTCTGTTTGCTTAAAATAAGAAAAGCCTCCCATTGCTGGAAAGCTTTCTTAAACCCTGGAGTGGAAGCTTCCAGAGAGGGTGCAAAGATACGATAACTCTTTTCTCTTGCAAGTATTATTTGCTAAATAAATTTTGTGCCGGTTAATTGGGATTATGAGCTTCCAAATAATCATAAATCAAGCCTGTATCAGGAAATTTTTTGCAAAGGGTAATTTGTCTTAGCTTTTGACCCTAAAACTTCAGGTTGTTGATAAATGTCAACAAAACAGCATTTTACGTATTTTTAAAGGGTTTAATGAATAAAGTGAACGGCTAATATGGCCGCAGCCCGACATACTTTTGTGTCAACAAACAAACCGTTTTACGTCACATCCCGAAAGTATTGAAAAGGCGCTCTTGTCTATCCTTCCTGGTATTTGTGTTTTGCTGTATGCCTGTATATTTATATGCACAGTGTGAAAATACAGCACGGACTTATGCTAACTTTCAAGGTTCATATATTGATGGGCTGGGCATTTTAGGTGCAAATTTATATGGTAGTATTGCTGATGCGCCAAATGCTGTTAATGGGCAGGTTAAAGATGCGTCAACACTATCGGTTCCGATAGGACTTTTGAACCTTACAGGTTCGGCCACACAGTTTCTCGAATTTACTACTGATGGTACCAATGCAGGCAAACGAACCATTGCTGCAAATACGCCTGTAACGGTTAAACTGGCATTACCAAAAGAATTGTTGGGGCTTTTGAGCAGCTTTGAGATTGGGAGTTTTACTGATCTGCATGCCGTTGCTGGGAGCAAGCCCTTAATCGGTTACGGATACGATCCGGGTTACGACGCAACAAGGAATCCGATTTATACCTCAGCAAACATTGCCGGCGTAATAGGCGGAGGGGGAGAAGTAGAAATTACGGTAACACCTACACAGGATTTTAACGGAATCTATGTCAAAATTGCCGGGGCGGTACTCTCTACAGCTTTATCGATGAAAGTATTCCATGCCTATATCATGGAGCTAAGCACAGGTTCGATTAACTGTGATGAAACCATTGATGTGCTTTCGGGGGTAAAACCAACACCGCTTGGGGGGATTGCTAACTTAACGGGTACGGTGAGCAATCCGTTTAATGCAATTGATGCAGATCCCAATAGTTTTGCCCTGATTGATGTGGGGGCTTCTATCCTGAATCAGGTTTATCTGACAACCGTTTTCAACAAACCTTCGCAACCTGCAGATTCTGTAACCATTGTGCTCGAAAATCCGGGCGGGGGACTTTTAAATCTTAGCCTTTTAACAGGTTTTACCATACAGCCCTATTTAAATGGAGCAAAAGCAGGACCTGCTTTTGATAATACCGGAACTTTTTTGAGCCTAAATTTATTCCCCGGGTCATCCAGCAAATACACCTTAACTTTTCCTGTAACAGATGTGTACGATCGTTTAGAAATTTCGATGGGTGGGCTTACGGGTGCATTTAGCCGTTTAAGGATTTATGATATCAAACGTAAACTTGCAAAGCCGAGAACATTGGTAGATCCCTCAACAACAGATGAGAAAACCATCTGTGAGGGTGGAACGGCAAGTTTTTCTGTTCAAAATGCACAAGCCTGTACCGAATATAAATGGTACGATGCCGAAACAGGAGGTACATTATTAAGTACAGGGTTAACCTATACGCCGCCATCAACCCTTGCTGCCGGCGAATATAATTATTACGTTCAGGCAAGCAGAACATATTGTATCACTGCTGTATCAGAAAGATTGAGGGTAAAGCTAAAAGTTAATCCTTTGCCAACACTTGCTGTTCCGGGAGCAACAATCTGTAGCGGTTCTGCAACAACGCTTGCGGTTACCAGTCCTGATGCGGGTTTTACCTACAACTGGTATGTATCGTCTTCCGGTGGTACGCCATTTAATGTGGGTACAACTTATACCACGCCAGCCCTTATCGCTACCACAACTTATTATGTTGAAGCTGTAAATACCCTAACGGGATGTAAAAATGCAGGTGGCGCTAAGGCTGTAGAGGTTAAAGTAAAACAATATGCACCTGTACCTGCTATTGTTGGTTCGGCAACCATGTGTGCTGGAACAAGTTTAACCTTTACCAATGCCTATCCGGGTGGTACATGGAGCAGTAGTGATGCGGCTATTGCAACAGTAAATGCTGCGGGTTTGGTTACAGCCGCTGCTGCAGGTAATGCGGTAATCAGCTACACAGTTGCCGACGACGCTACTTACTGCGGGCAAAAGGTTGATTTTAATTTAACCGTAAATCCGCAACCCAATTTAACCCTTGGCCCCGATCCGGGAATATGCGAGGGCCTGAGCTCAACAAAGCTTACCTATACCAATCCGGTTTTCGATCCCATTAGCTACAGCATTTCGTGGCTTGGGGGAGTACTTCCCGCTGTTTCGAACCAAACTTTGCCGGCAAACGAAATTACCATCAATATACCCGCTACTACACCCGTTGGCGTGTACCAGGGGAATTTAACCATTAAAAATGCAAATGGCTGCGAGCGCACCATCCCTTTCAGTTTTAGGGTAAAGCTTGTACCGCACAAACCAACAGTATCTATTAATTAAAAAAGAAATAAATCATTCATCCCTAACAAATTAAAGCCATGACAAAAAAAACTACAAAAAACTATTTAAGGATCTTTGCATTCCTGATGTTCTTATTGCCGATTGGTGCATTTGCACAAACCACACCAAATGTATACCTGTGCGGAACAGGTACGGTAAAACTTACGCCAGCATTTACCGGATATACACCAGTGGCCGGTGATAAAATTATCTGGACGGTTGATGGTACTGCTCAAGGCCCTGTAACTTACAATGTAGCAGCAGATGCCATTTTTAATGTGCCTGCCACATTAACTGCCGGAACGCACACGTACTCCGTTCAGGTAATACCGGCTGATGCAAATCTTTGTCCGAGTGATGCATCGGATAATACTGTTGTAGAAAAGCTTCCTCCTCCTGCCATTACAGTGAATGCCCCAGGAAGTGTTTACTGTACCGATCAAACCGCTTCTACTGTAATTACAGCAAGTAAAGATGCAGGTCTTACTTTGCCGGCTGGCGTTTCTTTGGTTTACACCTGGACAGCAACCAAAGGTGGTGTAGCGGTGAGCGATCCTACAACCTTAGGAGCCGTTTCGGGAACCAATAACGAACTATTTACTTTAAAAGCAGGAGTTGCACCAGAAGCCTATGTATTTACTGCAGAGGGTAAATATGCAGTTGGTTCTGCGCTTATTGTGCCTTCTACAAGTTGTACCGCTACAGCTTCAAAAGCCATTACGGTTACTGTTAAACCAGGCAAAGCAACAATTGCTGTAGCACCTTAAGTTATAAAGTTTAACCGCCATGGTGTTTAGCAGGTTAGGGATAATTGTGTTTAGCGTGCTGCTGCTCCCAGCGGTAGCATGCTTTGCGCAATCTAACAATCCCAATGTGCTTAACCTCAAACCGGGCGTTACGGTTAAACTCAGGGCCAACGGTACAGGGGCAACCTCTTACCAGTGGTTCAGGAATGGTGATGCTATTTTTGGTGCTACCCAACAGGATTATGTGGTAAGCACCGCAGGAAAATATACCGTGATTACTTTTAGCCTTGGCGGCTGCAGTTCCGATCTTTCAGAAGAAATGGAGGTGATTATGGAATCGGTTATCTCAGCTGATGTTTCCATCCTAAAAAGATCAGAGAACAGACAGGTAATCAATACCGAAGTTTTTAAATATAATTTATTGGTGCGCAATAATGGCCTCGGGATGGCCACCAATGTACAGGTGAAGGATGATCTTCCTGAAAACCTGACATTTGTAAGCGTTGATCCCACCATTGTAGGTACTGCAAGTTATAACGAACAAACCCGAACGGTTTCGTGGGCCATACCTTCGTTGGCCAATGGCAGTTTTGTTGAGCTGGTTGTTAACGTTAGGGCCATGAAACCTGGTAATGTAGTGAATAGTGCCACGGTTACCATCAATGAACCCGATCCTGATCTATCGAACAATACCTCGGTTGATACCAAGGAAATTACCGGACTTAAAATCCCGAACGTATTTACGCCGAACGGCGATGGTAAAAACGAAACTTTTTCTATCGAACGCCTCGATCGTTACATCGAAAACCAGCTAACCATTATTAACCGCTGGGGGAGTACGGTATATGAGAAAAATGGTTATTTAAACGATTGGACCGCCAACGGCCTGGTAGATGGAACGTATTTCTACATACTTAAGGTAAAAGCTACCAATGGGCAGTGGCAGGAATTTAAAGGTTATGTTACCGTGATCAGATAGATGAAAGTTAAAAGGTGAGGATATGAAAAAGATAATTTTAACGGCATTATTTAATTTAATCTGTTTGTGTTTGTTCGCCCAGCAAAACGCACAGTTCGGGCAATATGTGTTCAATGGTTTATATATTAATCCGGCCTATGCAGGTTATAAAGAAGAACTTTACATGCAGGCTTTTGTTAGGGCACAGTGGGCCGGTATACAGGGTGCACCGCAAACGCTTTCTATATCTGTTGATGAGGCCGTTAAAGAAGAAAGTCTCGGTTTGGGCCTTTTGGTAACTAAAGATAAGATCGGTGCGCAAACCTCGCTCAATTTATCCGGTAATTTTGCTTACCGAATTAAACTCGACCGTACCGAAACCAATGTACTTGCATTTGGGATCGGACTAGGCGTATTGCAGATGGGGCTTAACGGCAGCTTATTAGACCCAAGCGAAATAAACGACAACCGGATCCCTACGGGTTACGAAAGCCGGATTGTTCCCGATATAAGGGCAGGAGTACATTACTCCAACGAAAAATTTTTTGTAGGTTTTTCAGCCAATAACCTGCTTACGCAATATCTTCCTGTTTTTAGGGATAATAATTTACTCAGCATTACCGCGAAACCGCATTTTTACCTCACTGCGGGTATGGTATTTCCGGTGAATAACGATTTTATGTTCAAACCAACGTTTCTGATCAAAGATGACCTGAACGGACCAACATCGTTAGACCTGAATGCTTTTTTAATGATCAAAGAAAAGCTCTGGTTGGGCGGAGTGTACAGAACATCTGTTAAGCTCTATCCAAAACCCGATCTGCAGGCTGATTTAAGGGCGAGGAGCGCTATTGGTTTAATTGCTGAATTCTTTGTGCGCGAAAACCTGAGGATTGGCTATGGTTACGATTATAGTTTAAATAAATTGGGTAGCTATGATTATGGTTCGCACGAAATATCAATAGGATATTACCTGCAAACAGCTAAAAGCAGAAGACCTAAATGCTACTTCTAACGGTAGTCTCCTGAAAATCGTATAAATATTCCTAATTTGTTTGCTTTTTGTTTGTGGTTGCATGTTTTCTTAACATGGATTACATGAGCGTTGATTAGTTTTGTGTTGGTTGAAAAATGAATAAAATGAATGTTCGAAAAACCGTTCGTTCCATTTTTACGTAACCAAACATAACCCTGAATTTTTGCTCTCCCAAACAAATTGAAGCGGTTTTTTTGTCTATTCTTATTCTTGGGACTGTTTTTGGTCCTCTCAGGGCCTTTGTATGCACAGTTGTGTACGAATCAAAGCCGCGTATACGCTAGTTTTCAGGATTCGCAGATTATCCGGGGATTGGGAGCATCTGCCAGCCTAACCAATGGATCAAAAGCAGCTGATTCAGATCCGTCAACAGCTTCTACATCTTCTATCAATAGTTTGTTGAGTACATCATCCGTTACACAGTTTCTGGAGTTTAGTACAGATGGTACCGATTTGGGTAAACGTCTGATTCCTGCAAATAAAACTGTGATAGTAAAAGTATCCAGTCCTGCAGCTGCTTTAAGTCTGTCAGGAACAATCGAAATCGGAACTTTTACCAATTTTGATACGAATACCAAAGCAGCTACGCGTACAGCATTATATTCCAATCCAATAGCAGGTGTATTGGGCGGTGGAAGAGCAATCGAACTTTTTTTAACTCCTGCCCAGGCCTATAATGGTGTTTATATTAAGGTTACGGCAGCGGCTTCTCTGGGGGTATCGGCAGAGATATACGGAGCCTATATTTTAGAAGATAACCCTTTGGATATCGAATGTGATAAAGGTATTGATGTATTGGCAGGGGTAAACGGTGCCGGCATTCTCAATGCTACAGCTTCGGTAAGTAATCCGTATGCTGCTATAGATGCTGATCCTGCTTACGCCACTTATGCAACCATTAACACCGGGCTTCAGGCTGCCAATGAGGCATTTATAACAGCAATATTTGCTAAAGAAAGTCAACCGCTCGACTCTATTAAAATTGTTTACGATGGTGGCGGAGGCCTAAGCTTGTTCAGTGGTTTCACCATTCAGCCTTACCTGGGAAATGCTACAGCGGGTGGCGCTTTTAATAATGGTAATGTAACGGTTAAACCGATTGCTGGTACCACTAAGTATGAGGTTTCTTTTCCGGTATCGGCAGTTTTCGACCGTGTAAAAATATCATGGGGAGGTGTATTGGCGATTGGTGCCGAACTCCATATTTATAATGTAACCAAGGTAATCCCCAAGCCCATACCGTTGATTAACGGGCAACAGCTTTATGCCGGTAATGTATGTTCGGGCCAGGGCACTATTCTATCTATTGATAACCTGCAGGATTGTACTACCTATAAATGGTACGCTGATAAAAATACTCCCACGCCACTATTTACCGGCAGTTCTTATAATTTGGGTGTATTACCTGTTGGCGATTACGTTTATTATGTAGAATCGAGGCGTAATAATTGTATTTCCTCTATTTCCGAACGGGTAAAAGTAACGTTAAAGGTTAATCCTCTGCCAACTGTTTCGGTTACCAATGTAATTTCGTGCAGTGGCTCAGCTGTAAATCTTTCGGTCGATAATCCACTTCCGGGTATCACTTATAAATGGTACGATGCGGTTACCGGCGGGAACTTAAAACAAACCGGTACCACTTATACAACACCTGCGCTTACTGCAAACACAACTTATTATGTTGAGGCGGTAAACCAAATCACAGGCTGCGTAAGTGCCAGCCGTGCAGCGCTTGCCATCCAGGTAAAGCCGATTGCCACTGTAGGCACAACAACAGGCATCAATAAAATCTGTATTGGTTCTTCCACTACTTTAAATAATGTAAATCCTGGCGGCACATGGTTAAGTACCAATCCGCTTATTGCGATGGTAAATGCAGGTACAGGAGAAGTAACTGGAGTTGCTGCCGGAACAACAGTAATTAGGTATACTATTCCCGATGGACCAGCTGTTTGTACAAATTCTACCGATTTTAATTTAACCGTTGCAGCACCTCCAGGTTTAACATTAGGGGCAGCGCCCGAAATCTGCTCAGGTTTTACCAGTTCATCATTAAGTTATAACAATCCTTTAAATAATCCAACAACTTACAGCATCAGTTGGAACACTGCCGGATTTACAGCAATAAATAATCAGGCTTTACCGCCTGGAAATATACCTTTTACGGTTCCTTTTGATGCCGCAACAGGAACGCATTCAGGTATCCTAACCATCAAAAATGCCGATGGTTGCAGTACCCAGATCAATTTCACAATTAAAATAAACCCAAAACCGGCAGCGCCACATGTGCTGTTGCCCATAACATCTCAATATTAAAAAATTAAACAAACTAAAAAACAATTCCCCATGAACAGTACAATTAAAAAGAGCTTATTCGTAATCGCATTATTGCTGATATGTAACTTCTTACGCGTTTCGGCACAGGTTACCGTTACACCAACCACTACAGGCGTTAACTTATTCTGTAAAGGTTCCGATCTTACCTTGCCTGCACCAGCCCCAGGCCAAAACTGGATTGTAAGATACAGTGCTACACAAACCACAACACCACCAGACTTAATTACTTTAACCGGTGGGAACCAGATTCCCGCTGCCATTTTAAAAAATGGATTTTATTATTTAAGCTCGAAAGCTACTGCCGCAGGATCCTGCGAGTCAGACATGCAGGAAATCCCGGTTTATGTACTTCAGCCATTGGTGCCCAATTTTGCCGCGGCCGATTTTTGTGTGGAAACACCGATTGCCCAGATTGGAACAATTACCAATCCCGAAGATCCTACCATTACCAGTTTAGCTTATCAATGGTATACTGTTGTTGGTACAGCCGAAACCGCAATTGCCGGTGCAACCCAAAAAGATTATACACCGGTTTCGCCTACAGTGGGTACTACAAAATACCGCTTAAAAGTAGGTTACGAAATTAACGGCAATAAATATTGTGCACAAACGGTAGATCATGATGTAACGGTAACGCCTAAACCAACCAAACCAACCATTACACCTGCGTTGATTTCTGGAAAAGCTACCCCGGTTACTTTTTAATATCGTTTAATCCATTTTTCCTGTTTGTAAATCTGTAAATGAGGCTTAGGTTTTATACCTTCCTGTTTATGGCTTTTCTATTATTTTCATCTATAATAGGATTTAGCCAGACCGTACCCAATGGGCGGCCGAAAATCACGATCAAAAAAGGATCGGCGGTTTCGTTGCGCGCAAATTCGGTGGGGGCTTCCTCGTACATCTGGTACAAGGATGGGAAGCGTGTGCCCGGCCAGACCAAACAGGAACTCGTTACCGCAACAGCAGGAATTTATAAGGTTACCGCAATAAACCGTTTAGACTGCGAGTCTGAATCTTCTGATGAGATAGAAGTAGAGGTAATCAGTACACCTGTGGCTGATGTAGCCATCACCAAGCGCTCGGAAACCAAAAATGTACTGAGTAACCAGGTGTTTGATTACTACCTGGATGTACGGAATAACGGTACAGATGATGCCACATTCGTAAAAGTGAAGGATGTTTTACCAGATAACCTCATTTTCGAAAGTTTGGCCCAGCCAACAGATGGAACTGCCATTTACGATCCGGCTACAAGAACTATTCAATGGGGGATAGATCTTTTGGGCAATGGAAAATTTGCAGAGCTTGTGGTGCATGTAAGGGCAAAACAACCTGGCATGGTAAGCAATACCGCAACTGTAACGGCAACCGAAAATGATCCCGTGTTATCAAATAATACTTCAACCGATTTGAAAGAGATTTCGGGTTTAAGGATACCAAATGTATTTACACCCAATGGGGATGGGAAAAACGATACATTTTATCTCGAAAACCTCGAATCTTTTGAGTTTAATGAAGTAACGGTAATCAATAGGTGGGGAAGTACGGTATATCAATCAAACAAATACCTCAATAACTGGACCGCGCCTGGATTAAGTGATGGGACTTATTTCTATGTGGTTAAGGTGAAAAATGGTAATACCGATTGGCTTGAATATAAAGGTTATATCACCATTATTAGGTAAATACAATTAAACTGATATGATGAGCTTAAAAAAAGTCGTTCTTGTTTTTATGGTCTGCATGGCGTTTTTTAAACTTCATGCCCAACAGAATGCGCAGTTTGGTCAGTATGTTTTTAACGGGATGTATATCAATCCCGCATATACCGGCTACAAAGAGGAGCTTTATCTGCAGGCCTTCGCACGGGCACAATGGACCGGCGTTAAAGGTGCACCGCAAACCCTGTCTATTTCGGCTGATGAAGCCATTAATGACGAAAGTTTGGGTATAGGCGCCATCATTACCAAAGATAAAATCGGGGCGCAGAGTGCTTTAAATGCCTCAGCGAATTTTGCCTACCGCATAAAGTTAGATCGTACTGAGACAAATATCCTCGCCTTTGGTCTGGGCGTGGGAGTAATACAAACCAGTTTAAATGGCAACCTGCTCGACCCGATTGAACAGGGCGATAGCCGTATTCCAACAGGGAATGTAAGCCAAGTGATGCCTGATATCCGGGCCGGCATCCATTACTCTAATGAGAAATTTTTTATTGGTTTTTCTGCCGATAATCTTTTGTCTAAATCCTTGTCGGTTTTTAACGATTATAGCCTGCTTAATGTTAAAGTGCAGCCACATTTTTATTTAACCTCTGGTTTTGCGCTGCCATTGAATGATGAATTTGTTTTTAAGCCAACTTTTTTGATCAAAGATGACCTGCACGGACCTACTTCATTGGATCTGAATGCTTTTTTACTGGTAAAGGAACGTTTTTGGCTCGGAGCTGTTTACCGTACTTCTGTTAAAATATATCCAAAGCGAAACCTGGATAACAACCTGCGCGATCGTGCAGCCATTGGTTTTATCAGCGAATTATTTATCCGGCAGAACCTGCGTATCGGTTATGCTTATGATTATAGTTTAAATAAACTGGCTAATTATGATTACGGTTCGCATGAGGTTTCGGTTGGTTATTACCTGGTTACCAAAAAAAGCAGGCGGCCGAAATGTTACTTTTAATTTAGCACTTTTAGGGGTACTCTGTGTGGTTGTTTGATTAATCAGTGTGAACTAAACAAATCAACGGTATCCATGGTTCAGTTTATAATATCAATTTATTATGAATGTGCCAGTTAACCGGATTGTAGATCAGGATTCCAGTCTAAAAGTTTGGTTATCAAACGAGGAAATCTTTTTTGATCAGCTGAGAAATCAGGATGGCAAAGCATTCAAATTGCTGTACAAACAATACGCTGCGGCCATTTATGGTGCGATTATCAGGAAAGTAAATGACGAGGAAAAGGCAAAATTGATTTTGGATCAGACCTTTTGCGAAGTATGGAAATCTTTCGATCTTTATGATGCAACAAAGTTGCGTATTTTTAGCTGGATTTATCAGATCACGCTCCAAAACATCAGGAAAACTACCGTTTAATAAGTTTTTAACAGCACAATCGTCTCAATAATCTACTTTATTTTCAAGTTTCAGTTGGATTTGCTATAATTAAAGGTCTAAAGTCTATCCCTATATTGTATGCTTGAATCCCGAAAGGTATTTTTAGTGAATGCTGTATTGAATTATTTCAGCAGTTTGAGCCCGATAACGCCGGGTTTTATTCAGGAAATCGAAAAAAATGTTCAGCCTATACAGGTTAAAAAGAACAAGTATATTCTTTCGCCGATTGATAATAACGACGATGTTTTTTTTGTGGTAAACAGTCTGGTAAGAGGTTTTATCAAAGATGATGGTAAAGAAATCACTACCTGGATTAGTTTGGGAAACGAATTTATCGGGGCTATACAGCATCCGGATGAGAGTATTCAGCCATCTATTGAATATTTGCAGGCGCTCGAAAATTCCGAACTCGTACCCATTCCCCGTGCTTTGATTGATAAGTTATACGCTATCCATCCCGAAACCAATGTAATCGGGCGGAAAATCCTGGCATTGCAATACCACGCTGCATCAGAAAGATCGATACTCGCCCGTATTCCTTCTGCAGAACGTCGCTATGAAAAATTTCTGGAATTAAATTCTTTTGATGTGTCAAAAGTTCCGTTGCGCTGTATTGCCAGTTATCTGGGTATGCGCCTCGAAACACTGAGTCGCATACGCAGTAAATTGGTAAAGGAATTGGTGTGAGGTTAATATCATTGTTTGGTCTACGCTGCACATCGCTACATTTGACATTATTTAATGATCTATTATCTGGCGTCATCTCGACCGAAACGCAGTGTAGCGGAGAGATCTATCTCGAAATAGATTTAGCTTCGCTGAGCAATTCGTTTCTCGACTGCTTTACCCCCGATAGTTATCTGGGCCGCTGGAAATGACAGTATTTTTTGATATCGAACGCATTAATTCCTCTGTGTTCATATCGATTTTTATCCAAAACTATCCCTCTAAATGAAGGTAACTCATGCGGGTTATGTATTTAAACCTTATTTGTATTATATTTATAGTATGGAAATACTACTTGAACTATTGTTTATTTTACTTTGCCTCCCATGGAAAAAGATGGGGAAATGGCTTGAATTTGAGAAATAACACAAACTGTTATGAACGAGGCGCTCTGGGATAAGATCATTCAATTTAATCCCGATCATCCATCGGGCGAATATTCTTTTTCGGTCAGATTGGCCAGTGAGAACCGCTGGACAAGAGATTTTACCGAAAAGGCCATTCTGGAGTATAAAAAATTTATGTACCTCGCGGCCACTTCTGACGTGATGGTTTCGCCTGCTGCAATTGTTGATATCGTTTGGCACCAGCACCTCATTTTTAGCCAATCTTACCACGATTTCTGTTCCCTGCTCGGTAAAGTTATCCAACATGTTCCCTCTACGCACAATAAAGCAGAATTTGAGCGGTTTAAAAGAGCAGCAGATCAAACCCAAAAACTTTATGGTGCCAATTTTGGCGAACAACCCGGAGATATTTGGCAGAACGATACCATGCTGGGCAGTTTAAAACTTAAACCGGCTAAAATTACCGCGGACCTTTTTGCGCTTTATGGTGTAGTAGCTTTTATTTTACTGATTGTCCCTTTTTATTACCTGCTCAAACCGCTTTATATCCATATCGATAATCCATATTTTATTTTGGGTTTGCTTGGATTAATACTTCCTGCTTATGTTATTCTTAATTTATATACAAAGAATAGGTTTAAACAGCTGGCCGGCAGTTTTAATAAGGAGGCCTTTATTTACCATCTTCAACCATTCGAACTGGTTTATCTTAAAAGCGGAAAATTGGATGATGTTATCAATGGAACAATAAGCGAACTGATAAACGATGGTATAATAAGTGTTGGATCAGATCAGCGGGTGCGTATTTCAAATGGAAACGATCGTCTTTCCGGTGAACAACTTCAGGTAATTACGGTTTTAAAAGACCATGGCAATATTTTTTATCGCGAGCTGCTCCAGAGATTGCGGGCTAAATCTATTTTTACTAATACCGCAAGGAGCATGGACCAATTGAAGTGGTATTTGAATCAATCACAGCCATTTGCAAAGCTGTTTTATCTTAATTTTACAGTTTTTGCTGCCCTAATCATGTTTTCGTTGATTCGTCTTATTACAGGTATTTCGAGGGATAAGCCTGTTGTTGAAATCGCAATTTTACTGGGGCTTCTGCTCATTTTTACAATAAACTACCTCTATAAACTCAATCAGCAGTTTTTTAGTCTTGCCATCCCAAATCTTTATAAACAAACTATTCTACCGGCAATAAAAGAAAACCGCGATTGGCGTTGGGACTATTTTCTATATGGTTCGGCCGTATTATCAGTCAGTTTGATTCCTTTGGCTAACGCTGAAAGAAATAGGGGCGGCGATAGCGGAGGAGGGGCCAGTTCCTGCGGTTCATCATGTGGAAGTTCGTGCGGTAGCTGTGGCGGCTGTGGTGGCGATTAACCAAAAAATATTTGCAGTAAATTAAAATCTTCATCAAATCTTAATCTTTCTGCCGTAATATTGTAGGCATAAGGGGTGAGAGCCTTATATCAACTTCATAGTTGAGAGCGTTAATTTAGATAGAGGGTGTAGCCAGCGGCTACATCCTTTTTTTATTTGGTGGGTTTCATTATGCCAATGTCAGGTTTTCCTCTTCCAGTTGTTTTAACAAAGCCGGTACCTCATTCCAATGGTTGATGCGTTGGTGGTGATCTTTATCCACATTGTGGAACGCAGTAAACATTAAGGGCTTTCCTTTACAGAAATCGAGGTTTTTACAATGATCGTCGATTAAATAATCGGTATCTATAATACTTTTATCGCCACAGAAGATAATATTTCTCCAGCCGATAAAAGGGAAATGTTCGGCCAGCCATTCGTGTTTTTCGAAAAGTGATAAGGGGAATTCCATTGCGGCCGAAACGATGTAGATCTCATAATCTTCCATTAGCTGTTTCACCGTTTCAATTGCGCCCTCCATAACCGGTAAATTTCTGAAAAAACCTACCCTGTTGCAGATATTCATTACTACGGCCCTATCCGGAAAAAGTTCTTCTTCCTGTTTGCCTTTAATATCATTACGTGTAAGTAAAATGCCTGTTTCTGTATAGTAGGTTTGTAATATGTGATCTTCAATGTCGGCCAGTACGCCATCCATATCAATGCCTATTGTCTTTTTCATGGTTTGCTATATTTTGCAACAAAAGTATTTAATATTGCAATATATTGCAAATTTAAATTCGAATAAATTCTTATATTTGCAATATATTGCATTTTTATGGTAAAGGAAGAGCGTTTACAGATCATAATAGATAACATCGAAAAAGACAGTAAGGTAAGGCTGGATGAATTGAGTACATTGCTGAATGTATCGGAAGATACCGTACGGCGCGATATTAAGGAACTCGATTCGCAAGGACTGCTGCGTGCCGTTAGGGGTGGTGCAATTTCCCATTCGCCTGTTCCGCAGCACTACAGGGAGCGCGAAAAATACAATCAGCAGCATAAGCAGGTTATCGCAAATAAAGCTTTACAGTTTTTGAAAGATGGCCAGGTGGTGTTTTTTGATGGAGGTACTTCCGTTGTTGCCCTTGCTGCTGCATTGCCAAAAGATTTAAAAATTACCATCATTACGAATAGTTTTCCGGTGGCTAACATTTTGGAAGACCATCCGAGCGCCGAAGTGATATTTGCCGGTGGAAGATTGCATAAAACTGCATTTACCACCATGGGGCAGGATACTGTTGATACCTTTAGAAAAGTGAGGGCCGATATCTGTGTGCTCGGCATCTGCAGTTTGCATCATAGCATGGGCATTACCTCCATTATCTATGAAGATGCCCAGCTGAATAACGCCATGATCATGCAGGCACAGAAAACCATTGCGCTCTCGGCGCTCGAAAAAATAAATACCGTTGAACCTTATTATGTTTGTCCGGTTACCGATGTAGATGTAATCATCACCGAAACCGACCCTGCAGATGTCGCATTGGCACCTTACAGGCATTTGGGTATTGAAGTGGTTTGATGATTTTTTTTATACCTTCATTAAATGAAAAATGCTCCGCTCATTCTTTTGGTTTTAATTGCCCTATGCTCATATAAGGGCTATACGCAGATTAAAACCAGCATATCCACAGTAGCTGTTCCTCAACCTGATTACGAAAGTACTTTGCCCAGCTATACAAAAGATGGGCTTAGGGGATTTTATAGATATTTAAGTGCTGAAGTAACGCCTTTGATGAGCAAGGAGGGTTTTAAAAACAGTGGTTATCCGCCAACTAAATTAAAAATGCTGTTGCTTATCAACGAACAGGGAAACATCACTGATGTTGGTTTTCCTGACGAAAGCCTCACCAAAGCCTGTGAAGCTAAAATAAAAGCTAAATTTTTTAAATTAAAAGGCTGGAAAGCGCCGGTTGTTAATGGTAAAGCGATTAAAAGTACTTTTCTCTGCAGTATCAATTGTATTTTGTGGCAATGATGTTTGCATTTTTTTTATTCAAAAAAAAACATATTTAATTAATTGTATAGAATGGATCGATTGCTAATCGCAACAATGCTACTATTATGCGCTTGTTTCGGGGAAATAACACACGACCCCACAAAAAGTAGCGTAGTAAGGTTTACAGAAAAAGAAATATTGGAACAACTCGATCTGTCATTTAAAGACATTCCGGATAAATATTATCCTGCAGGAAAACATGGTGATATTAAATATAACTTTTTCCTTGATCTTGAACACGGTTATTTCAATACGGCAGGCAACAGGATCCATTTATTTGCCGATGACAAACGTTGGGCGGTAGTTTTTGAAAAAAGCGGTTATCAAAATCGCGCAACTGCTGCTTCGATAGAACTCGATTACATTGGGAACTGCATCAATTATTCTGTTGAAAAATTTGAGGAAACAACCTATATCAGCAATACGGCAGACATAACACTCATTGATTCCGATGAATTTGCAAGAATTGAAGACAAGGAAGGTAAAGAAAGCTTCGAAATAATTGCCAGGGATATAAAGGAAATTAAGGTCCGCGATAAAATTGTGCCATTTAACAATAATTACCTCGACTATGAAAAGCTGGGCATTAAGGTTAAAGAATATGATAATCCTAATAAATTGATCGGTTTCCCAGATTTTATAAGGTACCTGCACGAAACGGACCCCGAATTGATCAGTGCAACAGACAATGATATCCGTCAGCATATCCCAAAAGATATTCCCAAATTAATGACAATAGACAAATTTCACTACTCAAGCCATTACGATGATAAAGTATTACCGAGTGGGCAGGAGCTTTATAAATTGATTGCCAAGATTCTTGTAACAAGGGATACTGCGAATTGGAAACCGACCCAGAAGCCCAATAACAGCTGGAAAAATTGGGAATCTGGGAACTTGTAAACAAATAAATACCGTAAATGAAAATATGGCTTTTTATTAATGTAGAAGTAACGGATGTTGGTTTTCCTGATGAAAGCCTGATGTTAATGGTAAGTGCATCAAAAGTAATTTCTTTGTAGTATCAATTATATTTTATGGCAATGATTACATCTTTGCGATGTGTTAATTTGCTGATGGGATTAAAAACAAAAAATAATGACATTTTTATATACTGCCCGCGGTACTTATGATCAGTATTATAATCAGGAGGGTATGTTGTGGAATGATTATATCCAATGGGCCAGGTTACCGCATTTAACCGAGCTCGTTTCGCTTGATGGAATGTTGAATGAGGTATTGGTGAAGCCGGATTACAATGACGCAACGGATTGGGATTTTATTCATATCTCTGATCTCTATCAAACAGATCTGTTTACAACGGTTGATTATGTTTTTAAACGGATGATACCAGGTGGTAAATTTAATTTGCTTGCTGTGGTTGTAGAGCCAGATAAACCATGTAACGATATTCCGGTGGATGGATACGAGTTTGTTGGTTATGAATTATTGGATCAGGATTTTAGTATCAGTGCCCTAACCAATTGTGGTGGTTTTGATGAATCATTTTTGCCCTCTGATTTAAATGCTAAAGGCTTGATCGATAATTTTGAAAAAGCTTATGAGATTAAAAAACTGCTTATTGAAAATAATCCAGAAGAGCATCATGCAGATACCAATGTAATTGCAGTTTGGAGGCATAAAATAATCGGAAGATAAACTGGTTAGGTGAAAAAGTAATTAATTGGTAATTTGCATACTCTAAATTTTAATGCTCATCAATGTTAAATAGTTTTTTGCCATACCGTATCCTTCACGAACTCATATTAATTTACGCTTGCTGGAGTATTGGATTCTTCTTTTTTAGGAAAAACGAATTCATTTGCAAAGCCGATGTGGCTGTTACCTGGCTGATCAGGATAGTAGGAATCGCCTATTTTTTGCAGTTTCCTCTAATTTTAATACTGGGCTGGTTGTCAGGTAGTGAATATGAATCATACGCTTTTATAGGTCACAACTTTAGCCTGTTTTTGTTCGAAATTTTATTTTTTCTATTGGTATATCTGTTTTCCACACAAAGCCTTTGGTTCGTCTATTTCCGGAAAGCGAGATTTTGGCGTTTAGCTTTTGGGCTATTAATATTAACCGCAAACTTAATAAATGAGCTATTATTGTTATTTAGTGGTTTAGGAAAAGATATTATCCTTTCATCATGGGCCGTTTCTCTTCAATCGTCACCTTTACATATCGAATCGGTTGTTGTATTTTGTTTGGTAATAGGGTTGGGTTATTTTATCACCAGAAAAATTAATTGAATTATCGATTGTTTAATTATGAAGTAACATGAGTAGGCTTTCTTTGCTGGTTATAGGTAATCATTTAAAATGAAAAAAATAGGTATATGGTTATTGTTGTTATTTTTATCATTAACAGTTTATAGTCAATCAGATAAAGGAATGGATAGTAGATTTTTTACCAAAAAAGAGTTTAATAGTGGTTATTCTGAAGAAAAGTATGTTGCCACTAATGTTTATAAAAGAATGCTGAAGGATGGTTTTAAAGATTACGCCCTAGCAAAGTTTGATATAGACTTTATTTCAGACAGCTCGCAAAAGCTGGATACATTAAGTACTTTTTTGCAGGAGAATTATGATTTTAAATTCGAAAAACCCGTTCAGGATGATGATCACTGGATTTTAACGGGTACAGCCACCGCCTTGCCCTACACCGAAGAGGATTTAATGTTTTGGGTGATCGATTTATATTGTAAAGGTTATGAGTTTGATTGTAGGTTGGATGGTTATGGTGCATTATCGGATCCAGGCAGTTTAAGTTATCTCGAAGCCGACCCCGAAGTTCCTGTTGATTTTTATAATGAAGGTCTTAACGAAATTAACAAAAGAAACTTTGGTAAAGCGATCATCTATTTTTCGGTGGCAATAAAATCATCACCTAAAATGAAAGAAGCCTGGCAGGCCAGGGGTTATTGTAAAGAGATGATTTATAGTTATAAAGCTGCTCGGAGAGATTATGACAAAGCTTTAGAAATAGATCCTGATTATACTGATGCATTGTTGATCAGAGCCACCAATAAAGATGATGCCGGTGAATACGACGTGGCATTAATAGATTATAATCGTGTTATAGAGTTGGAGCCTGATAATGGCCTTGCATATTACAACAGGGGAAATACGAAATTTAATCTTGGCGATAAAAGTGGCGCCTGCATGGATTGGACAAAAGCGAAATCGCTTGGAGAAACAGATGCGCAAAAAAGAATCGATGCAGAATGTAAATAATTTAAAACATAAAGGCAAAAATCAGAATAAATGAAAATACAGGTAATCAGCGATCTGCATCACGAATTTGGTATTTCGGAATTGAGTTTCCAAAATGCGGATCTGGTTATTCTGGCTGGCGATATTAACCTTGGTACGAAAGGTATTGTGTGGATCAAAGAAAATATTCCTGATAAACCCGTAATTTATGTTTTAGGTAACCATGAATATTATAAAGGTACTTACCCAAATACCTTACGTAAAATAATAGAACTGTCTAAGGATTCAAATGTTCATGTATTGGAAAATAATTTTATGGAATTTGAAGGCATCAGGTTTCATGGAGCAACTTTATGGACCGATTTTTCCCTGTTTGGTAGTCCGGTAGAGTATGGGATCATTTGCCAGGGCAAGATGAATGATTATAAATTAATCAGGCGTGATCCATCTTATTCTAAGTTGAGGACAATCGATACCTATAAAATCCATCAGATTTCTACAAACTGGCTGCAAAATAGTCTTGCCGAATCAAAAGGCTATAAAAATGTGGTCATCACACATCATGCACCGAGTATAAAATCGCTTCCTGCATTGTGTAAAGCTGATCCCATATCTTCTGCATATGCTTCAAACCTTGAAGATATGATTGCAGAATACAAGCCTATGTATTGGATACATGGGCATATCCATACGCCTGTAAGGTATAAAATCGCTGAAACTGAAGTAATCTGTAATCCACATGGATATATCAGTGAAAAATATAATGGTTATACTAAAGAATTGATAATAGAAATATCTTAATAAATCATATCAAACTATGAAATATATAAAATTTGCCATTTTATTTCTCTGCTCTGTTCAATTATATGCCCAGTCGATCTGCCATACGGATATTATGAATGGAGAACCGCTAATTCCTGTCGATAAAACTAAGCAGTTTGTAAAATATAACTTTTCAGATTTATGGTTGCATACCGAAAATGATTTGATTTATGGGATAATTGGGAATGAACATCAAAGGATCTTGATTAAGTTTTTGGAAATTGTTAAAGATCCTGTTAATCCGGCACAGTACGTGGTTAAAGGAAAATCTAGCGTAAAAGGGAATGTCTGTAGTTTTAAAGGAAAGATAACCATTCAGGAAATCAAGGAATCAAAGCGTGTAAACTTTGGAGTTGACGATGAATTTAAAGGTATTGCCAAAACGCAGGGCTTACTGATTGCCAAATACGAATTGTTTGAGGATAAAGTGCAGAAATATGCTGGCGTTTTTTCCGGAATCCTGAAAACGAAATGGTACCTGGATAAAAATAACAGCTTGAAATATGATAACATCAATATAAATTCTGACGGGTACTTTAATAATGCGTTTGTGGGTGCCTGGAAAATTTATGATAACGGGCTGTCGAAAAAATGTAACTGGGGAGATTATCGCGTACCAAATTCTAATTGTGATTTCGATATCGGTGCTGGTGAGTTTAATGTTTCGGAAAAGTATATGAAAAATGGTTGGGTTGATATAAGACTTAAAAATATGGCTCCTAATCCTGCTATTATTAAAACTAAAGGTGCTGCAAAGAAAAAAGATTGGTGGATGTAGTTATATCCGGTATACTTCGTTTCCCCTAAAATAAGAAAAGAGATACTCCATCCAGACGTATCTCTTTTTTCTAACCAAATATAAACCTGTTATGAGCCAGGCTTTGTCTTTAATCTTCTATCTAAACCGGAGTTTTTCAAGAAAATGATTTATCTTTTTTAATGTGAATAAACATCGTTCCGTTTATTACTCTACAAATATAGGAAAAAATTTGATAGTGTAAAAAATACACTAAGAAAAATTTAAGTTTTTTTTCTGTCATTTTTTATTTACTAATCTTTTTCTCGTGGATTTTGCTTTTAAAAACGACTGTATTGCAAATATAGCTCAAAAATATGTTAAATAATTGTTAAATATTATCAAATTATGATGTTGTATAGTCAAATTGTCTCAAAATTCTATTTAAAAATGACTTTTATCAATTTTTTATATGATTTTTTACTATTTTTTATTTTTTATGATGTTTTTTAAGTGTGTGTTTGTGTGAAAATGATTTTTTAGGCTTAAAATAAAATATAATTTATAGATGAAAATTATGTTTAAAACAAAAAGGCAACATTAATTGAATAATGTTGCCTTTTATCGCATTTAAAAAAGCGCTTTAAGCGCTTTTTTATTATAAACTAGCGTAATATTCTACGAATTTAGCTAAAGCAGAAGAATATCCCCACTCGTTATCGTACCAAGATACCACTTTAACGAAATTATCGTTCAATGAGATACCAGCTTTTGCATCAAAAATAGAAGCGTGGTCATCACCAATGAAGTCAGAAGAAACAACTTCGTCTTCAGTGTAGGCAAGCACACCTTTTAATTCGCCTTCAGAAGCTGCTTTCATAGCTGCTTTGATCTGCTCATAAGTAGCTGGTTTTTCTAAACGTGCAGTTAAATCTACAACAGAAACATCAGCAACAGGAACGCGGAACGACATACCGGTTAATTTACCTTTTAATTCAGGTAAAACCATACCTACTGCCTTAGCAGCACCTGTAGAAGAAGGGATGATGTTAGAGAAACCACCACGGCCACCTCTCCAGTCTTTAGCCGAAGGACCATCAACTGTTTTTTGTGTTGCAGTTACTGCGTGGATAGTACTCATTAAACCTTCAACAATACCGAAGTTATCGTTTAATACTTTAGCAATAGGCGCTAAACAGTTGGTTGTACAAGATGCATTAGAAACGATAGTTTGATCTGCAGTTAATTTATCGTGGTTAACACCCATTACATAAGTAGGGATATCGCTATCTTTTGCAGGAGCAGAGAAAACTACTTTTTTAGCACCTGCAGCGATGTGTTTCTCAGCATCAACGCGGGTTAAGAATAAACCTGTTGATTCGATTACCACTTCAACACCTACAGCGTCCCATTTTAAATCTGCTGGGTTTCTTTCAGCGGTTACACGGATTGTTTTACCATTAACAACTAAGTTACCGTCAACAACTTCGATGGTACCATCAAATTTACCGTGGGTAGTATCATATTTTAACATGTATGCCATATAATCTGGCTCGATCAAATCATTGATCGCTACAATATCCAATCCTCTTTTTAATGCGGCTCTGAAAACCAGTCGGCCAATACGGCCAAAGCCGTTTATTCCAATTTTGCTCATTGTTTTTGTTAATTAGTGTAATGTTTTAGTAAATTTTGTATTGGTTCTTTAATAATGCTTTTAATTTCTAGTCCGTATTTACCTGCAGTAAGCCTTAACCTGTCTTCCAGTTCGGCAGCTACCTTGCCTACAATATGCAGCTCGCTGCCTTTATGTTTTTGAGAGGTTGGCAGAATGTAGGTTTCGAAATATTTTTCAAATCCCTCATCAATCAACCTACGGATATATTCGTGTTTGCTGTTCTGGGTAATGAAATCGAAAAACGAGGTCAGAAATATATTTGCCTGTGGCTTATTGTAAATACGTTCTAATATCTGAGGGCGGTCTAGATTGTGCGTTAACGTAAATTTGGCTTCGATATCCTTTGGCATTTTTTGGCTTAAAAATTCTTTCAGGAGTATTTTTCCGAAATAATTTGATGAACCTTCGTCTCCGAGGATATAGCCTAATCCGAAGTTATTGTTCAGCGGTTTTTTTCCATCGAAATAGGCGCAATGTGCACCGCTGCCCAGCATGCCTACAATACCAGGCTGGTTATAACAGGCAGCAATGGCTGCACCGAAAAGGTCATTTTCTACTACAACTTTGCTGTATTTAAAAAATGATGAAAGGGTTTTGGCCAGTTCCTCTTTTCTGTCTGCTGATGATGCCCCGGCGGCGAAGAAATAAATCTTTTTGATGTTTTCGGCATTGTTTACCAGGGCAACTTTTTTGTTTAAAATCTGTAAGATCGTTTTCGGATCAACAAAGCAGGGGTTTAAGCCGGTAGTATTGCAGTGTGCCACTACCTGTCCGTTTTGGGTGATTTTCCAAAACGCCGTCTTAGATCCGCTGTAAACAACTGCTATCATATTATATCGAAAGTACTTCGGTCATTTCCAATAAATCAGATTCTAATTTGAAGGAGTGAGCCGTTAAAGCCTCTCTTATGCTGGTTAATTTTATTTCATTTCCTTTTAAACCGACCATTTGTTCCGTTTCGCCTGCAATTAACGCATTTACTGCCGCAAAACCTAAACGGCTGCCCAAAATTCTGTCGAAACTGCTCGGGCTACCGCCACGTTGCAGGTGGCCAAGGATGGTTACTTTGGTGTCGTAATGATCGAAAGTTTCCTTTACCCTTTTTGCAATATCGTAAGCACCGCCCTGTTTGTGCCCTTCGGCAACAATTACAATACTCGACGATTTTTTGGTTGCAGCACCTAAGGCCAGTTTTTCAATCAGTTCGTTTACACTGGTTTCTTTTTCGGGTAACAATACTGCTTCGGCACCGCTGGCAATCGAACTCCTTAAAGCAATACAGCCCGAATCGCGTCCCATTACTTCAATAAAGAACAAACGGTCGTGCGCATCTGCAGTATCCCTGATTTTATCGATCGCTTCGATCACCGTATTAATGGCTGTATCGTAACCCAGGGTAAAATCAGATCCTACCAAGTCGTTATCAATTGTGCCCGGTATACCGATTACCTTAACACCAAAAGTTTCAGAAAAGCGTTTGGCACCTGTAAAGGTTCCATCGCCACCAATAACCACTAGTCCGTCGATATCGTTTTTCTTTAAATTGTTATAGGCAATCTGCTGACCTTCGTCTGTTTTAAATTCTAAACAGCGAGCAGTTTTTAATATGGTACCACCCAAGTGTAAAATATTACTTACCGAACGGGCGTCCATTGGTTTTATGTTGTCGGTTATTAAACCCTGGTAACCCTGCATTACCCCGAACATATTAATGCCGTGATAAATTCCGGTACGAACAACAGCTCTAATTGCAGCATTCATTCCTGGGGCGTCGCCTCCAGAAGTTAATACAGCTATATTTTTTATATTTGGCTCCATCTTTATAATACGAATATAGTGTGTATTTTTTACACTAAGTAATTTATTTTATTTTTTTTACTTATTATTGAAAGTTATACCTTTATCTGCTTAAAATAACTAAATTTTACTTTGGAACAAATTTTACCTCATTTAGATTCTGTATTCTCGATAGATTGCGTTTTGTTTGGATTTGATGGTAAGGAGCTAAAAATCCTGCTTATCGAAAGGAATGAAGAACCGTTTAAAGATTGGTGGGCGTTGCCCGGTAATATTGTTGGGCCTGATGAGAGTTTAGATCAATCCGCTGCGCGGATCCTTTACGAACTTACCGGTTTACGCGGCATTTATATGGAGCAGTATTATGCTTTCGGCGACCCGAACAGGCACCCGCAGGGTAGGGTAATTACGCTTGCCTATTATGCCCTGATCCGTTTGGGCGGTGATAAGGAACTCCGTCCGATAAGTACCTACGCAAAACGTGCCAACTGGTTGCCGATTACCGATCTGCCCAAACTGGCTTTCGATCACCAGAAAATATACGATAAAGGTTTAGAGAAGATAAAACGCCGTATCAAACACCAGCCGATTGCCTTCGAACTTCTGCCAGAGAAGTTTACCTTAACGCAATTACAGCATGTGTACGAACTGGTTTTAGGTAAAAAACTGGATAAACGGAATTTCAGGAAGAAGATCGTTAGTTTCGGAGTATTAAAAGAACTTGATGAGAAACAGAAAGGCGTATCGTACCGTGCAGCCACCTTGTACCGTTTTGATAAACGTAAATACGCGAAGTTGTTTGGTAAGGAGATTTCGTTTTAGCATGGAGCGTTTGTAAGACCAAAGACTAAAGCTGAAAGACCAAAGCAATTGAATCTACATAAAAAGAAAAATCCCGGTTTGATTTCAAACCGGGATTTTTTTATGGTATATGGACTCTGGACTAAAGACTCCAGACTTAGGACTAAAGACTAAACTTTAGGCGCTAACTCTAAGTGATAGTGAACCAGGTCATCTATAGGTGAGCGGATAATCTTACCCACGCCCATTTCGTAACGGTCGGCAACAATACTTAAAATATCGCGGAAACTATAACCTACCGAACCTACACAGTTCAATTTGTGGTCTTTATAGTTAGGATAGTGGATTACCAAAGCTTCGAAAAATGCAGTGAAAGCATAATCGATGGTTGCAAAAGTATAGTCCTCGTAGCTATCTTTAAAATCGTATAAGAATTTACTAAAGCTTGCGCAGAAACGGTTTGGCAATGGCTTGTTGTAAATGTTATCGAAAATATCTTCGTTGGTTAAAGCGTAGTTATCGTAAAAAGCTTCACGTAAACCTTTTGGCATATAACCTTTCATGTAATCGCTTAAAATACGTTTACCGATGTACGAACCGCTACCTTCATCACCCAGGAAATAACCCAAAGAATCGATGTTCATGGTGATTTCTGATCCATCATAAAGGCATGAGTTGGTTCCTGTACCTAAAATAGCAGCAAATCCCGGCTCGTTTCCAAGAAGCGCCCTAGAAGAGGCAAGTAAATCATGACCAACAAAAATGGTTGCATTGGTAAAAATCAATTGCATCGCATCAGCAACAATCTTAACATTTGCAGGTGTAGAACAGCCGGCACCGTAATAATAAACCGCTGTTAATTTCTCTCTTTCCAAGTGGTCTGGAAGAGTCTCATTCAAAGACTTCACAATGTAATCTCCTTTTGAGAAATATGGATTGTAACCTTCGGTGTTAAAGTAAATTTTTCTGCCGGCCTCGTTAATCAAGCACCAATTTGTTTTGGTAGATCCGCCGTCTGCAATTACTATCATTTTATTTATTTTTGGTTTTAGCACGATAAAAGTATAAAAAGTCTTATATTTTGTATCCTTTTTTTTAATAATTTTTTAACAATTTGTTGTTGTCGGAAATTAAGTGTGTAAAAAATACACTATATAGGGCGTTTAATCGCCGAAAAACCTTAAAATTATACCAGAAAAGGCATTGGTCTTTTTTTTTAACATCAAGAATATTTTACAATCCAATAGCGAAATGAATAGCAGATTTTTAGATTTCAGGAGTGATACCGTAACCAAACCAACAGCCGGAATGCTGGATGCCATGATGAGTGCAAAAGTGGGGGATGACGTTTTTGGTGAAGACGAAACGGTGCATGCCCTGGAGACAAAACTGGCTTCAACTTTTAATATGGAAGCCGGATTATTTTGCCCATCCGGAACGATGACCAACCAGATTGCGATCAAGTGTTTTACCCAACCCATGGATGAGGTGATCTGCGACCAAACGGCACACGTTTACCGTTACGAAATCGGGGGCATCGCCTTCCACTCGGCAGCATCGGTAAGGTTGCTACATGGCGAGCGCGGTATCTTAACTCCGGAGCTGATTGAGCCCGAAATTAATGAAGATAATATCCACTACCCGAATTCCAGTTTGGTAGTTTTAGAAAATACAGTGAATAAGGGCGGTGGAAGCTGTTATACCTTATCGCAGATTGCACCAATTCATCATCTTTGTAATATAAAAGGATTGAAATTGCATCTGGATGGTGCACGTATTTTTAATGCACTAACCGCAACGGGTGATCAGGCCGGCGAATATGGTAAATATTTCGATGGTATTTCGGTTTGTTTATCCAAAGGGTTGGGGGCACCGGTTGGCTCTGTGCTTTTGGGTAGCAAACAGATGATCAGCAAAGCGCGTAAAATAAGGAAAGCCTTTGGTGGGGGGATGCGCCAGGCAGGGTTTTTGGCAGCTGCAGGTATTTATGCGCTCGATAACCATGTAACGCGTTTAAAAGAAGATCATGCCCATGCGCAGGCTTTGGCCAATGCTTTAGCCACTGCAAAATATGTAAAATCGGTAATGCCGGTAGAAACCAATATTGTGATTTTTGAGGTGGAAAAGGGATCGGCAGAGAAAATTGTAAACCAGTTAAAGGAAAAAGGATTGCATTGCAACACCACCAGTGCAAGCACCGTACGTTTGGTTACGCATTTGGATTTAAGTGCAGAAATGATCGATCAAGCTATCGAAATAATTTTGCACCTTTAAGCAGAAACTTATATTTTGCCCGCTATAACCAAATGTAAAATCACTATGAAAGCAATAAAACTTTCCGCGCTCTTTTTGTTGCTGGTGTGTTCAATTAAGATTAAAGCACAACAGGTTGCTCATACAGATTTTGTAGCCAGCACGGCAAAATATGATTTTTCTAAAATCTGGGTTTCGGATAGTATAGCCGATCTGGATGAAGAAATCGAAAATAAAAAGATAAAAGCTGCGGAAGCCATTGGTTTTATTGGCGACAATTATCAAAGGTTTTATATCCACCTGATCTCCGTTATTAAAGACATCGAAAAACCGAATGAGTATTTTGCCTATGGAAAAACCATGGTGAAAAATAATATATGCTCCTTCCAGGGAAAAATTAAAATTACCGAAGCCGGTTTTTATAAAGAAAGCGACAAACCTAAATTTAAACAGGGGTTTATTGTTGCTGATATTTTATTCTTCGAAGATCAGAAGAGTATTTCAGCAGGTTCTATAAAAGGAAAGCTGACAACCCACTTTGCCCTGGATGCAAAGGGGAATATGTTTTATGATACGATAAATATGATGGCCGATGGTTTTTCGAATAATGAATTTGTAGGGGCCTGGACAGGTTATAAAAGCAAAATCACCAAAAAATGCAACTGGGGTGATTATAGGATACCTGGTTGTGGCGATCTGGATATTGGTGCCGGTGAGTTTAGCGTAAATGAGAAATACCTTAAAAATGGTTGGGAAAATTATCAGTTGGCCTATGCCCATAACTATAATTCGCCCGAATCTAAGATAGCTTTTAAAAAAGAATCAGAAAAGTGGTGGAAATAAATATAAAAATATGCCTAACAACTCCAAACCCATAACCCCAATATCCAAACTGCTTATTGCCAACCGTGGCGAAATTGCTTTACGTATTATGCGCTCAGCAAAGGAAATGGGGATCAAAACAGTAGCCGTTTTTTCTGAGGCCGACCGTAATGCATTGCATGTACGTTATGCTGATGAAGCTGTTTTTATCGGTCCGGCACCTTCTAACCAAAGTTATCTGGTAGGAGAAAAAATTATCGATGCCTGTAAATTAACAGGGGCCGAAGCCATTCATCCGGGTTATGGTTTCTTATCCGAGAATGCAGGTTTTGCACAATTGGTTGCCGATTCAGGTTTGATTTTGGTTGGTCCTTCGCCGCAGGCAATGGAAACTATGGGTAATAAACTATCTGCAAAAGCTGCCGCATTAAAATATAACATCCCAATGGTGCCCGGAACGGAAGAGGCCATTCAGGATGTGAACGAAGCCAAACAACGTGCCATCGAAGTTGGTTTTCCGATTTTGATTAAAGCGGCAGCAGGTGGCGGTGGCAAAGGGATGCGCATCGTAGAAAAGGCCGATGATTTTGAAGAGCAGATGCAGCTTGCCGTAAGCGAAGCTACCTCTGCATTTGGCGATGGAGCTGTTTTTATCGAACGTTATGTTACTTCGCCTAGGCACATCGAAATACAGGTTTTGGGCGATAACCACGGTAATATTGTACACCTTTTCGAACGTGAATGCTCTGTGCAGCGCCGTCACCAGAAAGTGGTAGAGGAAGCACCTTCATCGGTTTTAACTGAAGAAATCAGGCAGCAGATGGGTAAGTGCGCAGTAGACGTGGCCCGTTCGGTAAATTATACCGGCGCTGGTACCGTAGAATTTATCCTGGATGAAAACCTGGATTTCTTTTTTCTCGAAATGAATACCCGTTTACAGGTAGAACATCCGGTAAGCGAACTGATTACGGGAATCGACCTGGTAAAAGAACAGATTAAAATTGCTTCGGGCGAAAAATTAGGTTTTAACCAGGAAGATTTAAAAATAAGCGGACATGCCATCGAATTAAGGGTGTATGCAGAAGATCCGGCCAATAATTTCCTCCCTGATATTGGTACTTTACAAACCTACAATACCCCAAAAGGTAATGGTGTAAGGGTTGACGATGGTTTTGAGCAGGGCATGGAAATCCCCATTTATTACGATCCGATGATTGCCAAACTGATCACCTATGGTAAAGATAGGGAAGAAGCCATCGAAAGAATGGTGAGGGCAATTGAAGAATATGATATTACGGGGATAGAAACTACCCTGGCTTTTGGTAAATTTGTAATGCAGCACGAAGCTTTTAAAAGTGGTAATTTTGATACCCACTTTGTAGGCAAATACTTTAAACCTGAAAGTTTAAAGGCACAGGATGAAACAGAAGCACTTATTGCCGCAGTAATTGCCGCTAAATTATTCCAGAAAAAGGATATAAAAATGAGTGATGAGGTGGTTAAAAATACTTCGGACTGGAGAAAAAATAGATTGAAATATTAGATAATTTGAGCGATCCTCATTGGTAACAAAACTCCTCCACACCGTCATTTCGAGCGGAGTGTAACGTAGCCGAGAAATCTATCTCGAGATAGATCTCTCCATTCCGCTTTGCTCCAGTCGAGATGACGACTTTCTTCTGAGTTTGTGAAGAAGTGAAATTCAGGGCAGCTGAGATCACGAAGGAATGGCAAAATGACGACCCAACAAAAAACAACAAAATGTTCACAGGAATAATAGAAACACTTGGCGAAGTTACCGCCATCAAAAACGATCATACCAATATCCATTTTACCATTTCGTCGGCCATTAGCCATGAGTTGAAAATCGATCAGAGTGTGGCACATAACGGCGTATGCTTGACTGTAGTGGCTTTAAACGACGGAACGCATACGGTTACGGCGATTGATGAAACCCTGAATAAAACCAATCTTGATGGTTTAAAGGTGGGCAGTAAAATCAACCTTGAACGATGTATGCAGATGAATGCCCGTTTAGACGGACACATTGTACAGGGGCATGTAGATCAAACTGCGGTTTGTGTTAAACGCGAAGCGCTTGACGGCAGTTGGGAATACCGTTTTAAATACGATGCTACTGCTGGAAATGTAACCGTAGAAAAAGGTTCTGCCTGTGTTAATGGTATCAGCCTAACCGTAGTTAATTCGGAAGCTGATGAATTTTCGGTATTTATTATCCCTTATACCTTCGAACATACCAATTTACAGGAAGTAGAAGTTGGCGATACCGTAAATCTGGAGTTCGATATCATTGGCAAATATGTAGCCAGATTAATGAATAGATAATTTTTATTTCTTTGTTGATTTTGCTTTAGTTGTTTAATTATCAATATTTTGCGTGTTAATAGGCGTTGTTTTAACGTTTAATTTTTCATGACAGTGCAGGATGGTTGGCCGGATTATATTGCTGATTATCGTAGTGTTAAGACCAAAAATATAACACTAACCATTTATGAAAAAGATTTCCCGTAACACAGGTGCAATGCTAACCATTGCCCTGCTGTTTTCTTTTGTTAACCAGTTATCGGCGCAGAAAATTTCGGTAAAAGATTTAACTGTAGAGCATTTAACAAATCCGCTCAGTATTGATAATCCGAAACCCAGGTTCAGCTGGAAAATCATCTCAGATGTAAAAAATACCAAACAGGGTAATTATGAAATCAGGTTGGGTACAGCTGCAAAAATTGATAAAGTTTTATGGAAAACGACTGTAAACAACGATCAGTCGGTACTTATCGCCTATGATGGACCTCAATTATCATCAAAAACCAAATATTTCTGGCAGGTTAAGGTAAAAGATAACCATGGAAATACCTCCGCATGGTCGCCGATGCAATACTTTCAAACCGGATTGAAACCCGAAGATTGGAAAGCGAAATGGATTGCGGTTGAAGGGAAAGATACTTCGCTAGCCAGTCCGTTATTCAGAAAAGAATTCAGCTTAAAAAAAGATGTGCGCTCTGCTACGGCCTATATTACCGCAAAAGGTTTGTATGAAGCGGGTATTAATGGCGAAAGGGTAAGCGACAGTTATTTTGCTCCCGGCTGGACGAGTTATAAAAACCATATCCAGTACCAGGTTTACGAACTGGGTAAAACACTGAAAAAAGGATCAAACGTAATTGGTGTTTCACTGGGCGATGGCTGGTATAAAGGAAGGATCGGTTTTGGTTCTCAAAAAGAATTTTATGGCAATACAAGGGCGTTGTTGCTACAGCTTGAAGTTGAATATACCGATGGCAGCAAAGAAACCATTGTAAGCGATAACAGCTGGAAAACCAGTTATGGAGCAATTAGGACATCCAATATTTACGATGGGGATACTTACGATGCCCGGTTTGAACAGTTGGGTTGGAACAACACGAACTTTAAAGAAAATGCCAGCTGGAAACCCGTGCAGGAACTGGCCAACGGACCGGAAAAACTGGTGGGCATGAGTGGTCCGCAGGTGCGTAAACACGAAGAATTTAAAGCTTTAAAAATATTTAAAACGCCTGTGGGCGAAACTGTGGTTGATTTTGGGCAGAACCTGGTTGGCTGGGTAATGCTAAAAGCAAAAGGAGCTGCGGGTACAAAAATTACCATCAGCCATGCTGAGGTGTTAACGAAAGAAGGGAATTTTTATACTACCAATCTCCGCACCGCAAAACAGCAGAACAATTATATTTTAAAAGGTGAAGCCGAGCAGGTATTCGAACCGCATTTTTCTTTCCAGGGTTTCAGGTATGTAAAAATTGATGGTTATCCGGGAGAACTGAAATTATCGGATCTTACTGCTGTTGCTGTTTATTCGGATATGAAAACGAGTGGGAAATTCAGCACATCAAATCCTTTGTTAAACCAATTGCAGCACAATATTCAATGGGGGCAGAAAGGGAACTTTGTTGATGTGCCAACAGATTGTCCACAGCGGGATGAGCGTTTAGGCTGGACGGGCGATGCACAGGCATTTGCTGCCACAGCGGCATATAATATGGATGTATCGGGCTTTTTCACCAAATGGTTAAAAGATGTTTCTGCAGACCAACTTCCAAACGGCAGCGTTCCTTTTGTTGTACCGAATGTATTAAACCAGAATGATGCAGGTTCTGCAGGTTGGGCCGATGTAGCCACCATTATCCCATGGGACATGTATATATTGTATGGCGATAAAGGCCTTTTGGAAACACAATACGACAGTATGAAAAAATGGGTCGATTACATTTCTTCAAAGTCTAAAAATAACCTTTGGAATACCGGTTTTCATTTTGGTGATTGGTTATTCTACCGCCCGATCGATGATAATGATGGTCGCGCGGCGGTAACCGATAAATACATGATTGCACAAACATTTTATGCGCATTCTACACAATTGCTATTAAACGCGGCCAGGGTGCTCGGCAAAACAGATGATGTGGCCAAGTACAGCGACCTTTTGGAAAAAATAAAGGAAGCCTACATTAAAGAAAACATGACGCCGAGCGGCAAATTGATTTCGAATACACAAACTGCTTATGTTTTGGCCCTGCAGTTTGATATGCTGCCCGAAAATTTACGTGCGCAGGCTGCACAAAGGCTGGTTGATAATGTGCGCGATTATGGAAACCACTTAACTACGGGCTTTTTAGGTACGCCTTATCTTTGCCATGTATTGAGCCGGTTTGGACATGAGGATGTAGCTTACGATTTATTATTGCAGGAAAGTTACCCTTCATGGCTTTACCCGGTAAAAATGGGCGCAACCACCATTTGGGAACGTTGGGACGGTATTAAACAGGATGGATCTTTCCAAACGGCTGATATGAACTCATTTAACCATTATGCTTATGGCGCAATCGGCGATTGGATGTATAAAAATATTGCCGGTATTAATCCCGTGTCTACACAGCCAGGCTATAAAGCAATTTTAATTGCACCAAGGCCGGGCGGTAAATTAACCAATGCCTCGGCAGAACTCGAAACCGCTTATGGTACCATAAAATCATCGTGGACGATTGTCAACGGAATTTTTAAACTCGATGTAACCGTTCCGGCCAATACAACTGCTAAGGTAATTTTGCCAAAAACCGATAAAAAAGAAGAAATAGGTTCGGGTAGCTATCATTTTGAATATAAATATTAATCGCTTATCATTGCAGCTTCGGTAAAAAGACACAAAAGATCGTCATTTCGAGCGGAGTGCAACGGAGTCGAGAAATCTGTCTCGAGTTAGATCTCTCCGCTTCACTGCGTTTCGGTCGAGATGACGACTTTTTTTTGAATTTTGTTAACAATGGGGAGCGCACCGAAGTCTCATGCCATTTTGTGCAAGATGAGATGACGGTAATTAAGCTTAAAAATAAATGTACAGTAAAGAAGAATCAGCAAGGTTACGTCAACAGTTTTGGATCAGTTTCGGGCAATATATGAAACCCGTTCCTTCGGCCGGTGGTTCTACCGTAAACTGGACCAACTATAAAACAGGAGTAAAGAACATCTTCTTTAAAATGGATGTAGATAATAAAAAAGCTTTTATCAGCATTCAGCTCTCGCATCACGATGCCGATATCAGGCACCTCATATTTGAGCAGTTCGAAGAATTTAAACTGATGTTTACCAATACCGTAAACGAAGAGTGGGACTGGATTAAAGATTCAACAGACGAATTTGGCAAAACTATTTCCTTAATTTCCATCAGTATAAGCGGGGTTAGCATATTTAACCAGCAGCACTGGCCAGATCTCATTTCCTTTTTTAAGCCAAGAATTATTGCTCTTGACGAATTTTGGGACAATGTAAAACCTGTTTTCGAAGACTTGGTTTAATCAGTCAGGTTGAGCTGCGCGATCCTGTCTTTGGTAAATTTGATTTCTTCCTTGTCGTTTAGCAAACTCGGTTTGCTTTTTAAATAGAGCATATAATATTTAAGCGCATTGCCCGGTTGTTTCATTCTGGTATCGTAAAATACCGCCATGCGGTAATACAAAGTAGGAACAACTTTAAACTGAAGGCCTTTTTGATAGGCCGCATTTGCAAGTGTTAACTGGTTGTTTTCCTCATAAACCAATCCCAATAAAGAATAATAACTCGAAGTATTGGGCGAAATGGCCTCATCTATCGTTTTTTTAGTATAAAAAGCTGCCTGTGCATAATTTTTTAAAGCCCGGTAACTAAGTGAAGTATAGTATAAGGTAGCTTCATTTTCCATAGCAGCTGCTTCGAGCATTTTAAATAGATCAATTGCCCTCTGGTATTTCTTGGTATAATAATAAGCCTTTGCTACATCTTTTATTACGCCTGCATCTGCACCATCTTTTAATAATTTTTCGCCAGAGGCAATCACTTCCGCATATTTTTTTAGCTGGTTGGCTATCGGAAGTTTCGCCCTTTGCAATACCAGGTTATCGCTATCGCCTTTAATCGCAATATCGAGTACACCATAAGCTTTTTCATATTGCTGGTAATCCGAATGCACTTCTGCAAGATCAATAGCAACATCGCCTTCTAACGGGTTAATTTTATTGGCCTTTAACAGGTAGATTATTTTTACCGAATCTTCTTTCGGTGAGCTGTACATATTGGCCAGCAGCTTATATACATTAAAGTTATTGCTGTCTATTTTTACCACTTCACCATAATAACGTTTGGCTTTTTCGGTATTTCCCCTTTTGGTATTGATGCTGCCCAAACTAAAGAGAATAGGTAGGTTTAACGGCTGAAGTGCATAGGCCTTGCTGTAGAATTTTTCTGCTTCAACATTATTTCCGGCCATTAAAAAACAATAGCCGATCTGGCTTAAAATTTTAAAATCGTTAACCTCTTCGCCATAAATACTTTTTAGATATTGGGCCGCATCGGCATAACGCTGACTCTGGTAAAAATCGAAAAGTTTTTCTTTATCCAATGCATTGCCATTTTGGGCGTAAAGCGTTAAATTTAAACCTAATAATGCGATTAAAACGAGCAGGTGTTTCATGGCTGATAATTTTAAACTAATTTATTAGTTGTTTTTGAAATTTGCAAATCGATTTGTTAAAAGCAGGGTGGAATAAAACAAAATAGGGGCTAAGGGGTTTATTAAGAAAGTTGAACTTAAAAATAAGAACCTATGAATACTCTAAAGAAGTTTGAATTAATGGAAAAGATTGTGCGTGAATTAGAAGATTTGCAAAACTCTCAGCAGGCACTTATTCAGAAAATCGGTAAAATTGAAGTTGATAATATCGAACTGGGCGATAGCCGTTTGGAAAAAGATTTACCGGATGTTCATCAAAATTTAGCCGATAACTTAGATACAATTTCGGGAATTTTAGATTACTTTGCAGGTAAAACACAAAATTTCGGCGATAAAAATAATGTTGATGCTTTAAAAGAGCAGGAAGCCATTAACAACGCCACAAACTAAATTAACTGTATATGAAATTTTTATCTTTAACCGTTGCATTTTTACTTGTTGCATTTTTCGCAAGTGCACAGGTATTACCTACTTTCCAGCTGGGTATAAAGGCTGGCGCAAATTTATCTAAATTTGATAGTGAAAACACTTTTAGCAGTAAAAACCGGGCAGGTTTTTATGGCGGACTTTGGGCTAGGATAGGTGCTGCAGGAATTCATTTTCAACCGGAGCTTTATGTTTCGGGTAAAAAAGCAAACCTGGTAAGCGATGCAACAGGAGAGGTAAACAGAGTGAATTTCACCAGTTTGGACGTGCCTTTATTAATCGGTACAAAGTTTGGAGCTGCCGGAGTTGGTCTTCGCTTAAACACCGGACCAATGTTTTCATTGATATTGGATGAAAACCAGAGTTTCGGTCAGGCAGCAGGAAGTGTTTTCAAAGCCGATTTTAAAAACCAGGCGCTGGCATGGCAGTTTGGTGCAGGCTTAGACATTAAAAAGTTAAGTTTTGATGCCCGTTACGAATTGGGGTTATCTAAAATCAACAAATCTGGCTATCCGGGTACCAAGCTGAATTTATTTACAGTTGGCCTGGAGTATAGGATTTTGTAATATAATTTTCTAGCTTTAAAGAGGTGTTCATTTCAACAATGAACACCTTTTTTTTTATTTCAAATCCCGGGATTTAATATGAGCGCTAAATTTATTTTGTTATTTACATTATGTGCGATTGCTGTGGCATGTAGTTCGCAGCAAAAAAAGGCAGCTCCTAAAAATTTAAATGAGGCCATATTATATTTGAAACAAAGTAGCCCAAAAGCCCAACTGGATGAATTTAAACAGATGGAAGAAACTAAAGCAGTTGCTGAAATGCATTTTTCTACCGGTATGTGGATCAGAAATAAATGGCTTTGGGGAAATAGAAATCCTCCTCTGATCAATTATTTCAAATCGCTGGGCCTTAACCATCCGGATGATATTTCATCGGTAATTATAACATCATTGCACCGTGAACTAAATGGTAAAAACATTGATCTTGAAGGCCAGATAAAAGTATATCTGGATTACTGGAAAACCATTTCAGATTGTGATAGTAAGCAGAGTGAAATTGCATTATCGACTTTTAAACAATTTAATAAAGGAGACAAGGTTTCAATTTATATGCCTGTTCCAGAAGATCAGGATGGGCGGAATGCTGTATATTACATGTGCCCCAATGAAAACTGGACTTTTGACGGGAAAAAAGATCTAAAAATTGAAGGCATAGTGGTGAAAAAGTACAATATCAATTCACCAAAAAATGTATTTTTCAAAGTGAGAATAACATCACTCAATAGGAATGATACTGAAATTTTGATGAAAAAGGTAAGTGTGGGTGATGATTATGATTTTTCGCTGTCCGGACTTAAAGTAGAGCCACTTTAAGCCATCAGATATAGACTTTTTTGTGCTGTCGGATGTTACCATCCGACAATAAGTTAATCATTTACTCTTATTTCTCAAGCTCAACTTCTGTAAGCTCGTAAGCAAACGATCCGTTTTTGGGCACAATAGGGGTTGCCCTGCCAATACTTAATGCTTTAATAAATGAAGCCCCGAAATAGAATATCAGCGATGAATAGAATACGAAAAGCATGATTACGATAATGGAACCTGCTGATCCGTAAATGTTACTGATATTGCTCAGCGGCAACAAAATCCTTAAAATGTATTTACCTGCAGTAAAAAGACATCCCGTTAATAAGCCTCCTGAAATTGCCGCACGCCAGGTTGGCCTTCCGTTGGTTAAATACCTGAAAAGGATAGTAAACCATGTAGTTACAATTACCACAAATACCAGTTGATTGATTACTGAGGTTAAAATCAGGCCGATTGAAGGGGCGCCATTTTTTAAATAGGCACCAATATATGCCTGTACACTATCGGCCAATAATCCGATAAAGAACAATATGCCGGCCAATAAGATGATGGTAACCGATATGGCCCTTGATTTAAGTGTGCTGATGATGCCTTTTTTGTCCTGTGCAATGTTCCAGATCTGTTCCAGCGAATTTTTAATTACGTTAAACAGGGTTGTGGCTACAAAAAGGAAAAATATAAAACTGAATAAGGTAACATACCAGGCCTGATCAATCCCGCGGATATTCCTCAATGTAGTTCTGATCTGCGTGATGCTTTGATTGTCGAGTATACTGGCTAAACGTTCGAAAAGATGTGTGGCCAATAACCTTCTGTCGGTAAACAGACCAAAAAGCCTGATCAGGATAATGAGGATGGGGGGTAGGGCAAAATTGGTGAAAAAGGCAGTTGCACCGGCCAGGCGTAAAGGATCATTCTGTTGAAATAAATTAAATGCTTTTCTTACGGTTGAGAAAAAAAACTTCAGATCTTCTATTATCGATGGCATCGCTCCTGCGTTAAACTCAAAAGGCCGAAAATAGTAAAAATACTTTATTCAGCCTTTTTATGATTGTAAAGATTCTAGTTCGTTTTGGTGAAAACAAGCAATGTTTTATCCCCATTTAATAAATAGAGCTTATTGTCGGTTAATTTGGCACCATTTACCTGGTTTAAGGCATGAAGATAGGAGCGTTCTGCTGCATCGGTTTCCTGACAGAACATTTTTGTGCCGAAAACATTTTTAACGGTTATTTTATTATCTGCAATTTCGGCCCTGCCACCATAGCCGTTGCAAAAAGATTTTCCGCTGATTTTTAAACTATCTGCAAAATTAAGGGTTGCTTTTGCTGATGCTGGCAAAGTTAAGCCCGGTAGTTCGGTCAGCTCCCATTTGGTATTGGTAAAGCTTGCCGGATCTAATTTTTCTTTACATGAGCCCAATAAGAAGAGCAGCACAGCGCAGAGGATCAGTTTTTTCATGATGATAAGGTTTAATGATTTCCTTTTTTACCATCAAAAACTAAACCAATAAAATAATGATATCCTGTTGATTAAAAGATAATTAGTTTTTCTTTTTCAGAAATTCGGTTTTTAACACCAGAACTGTTCCGTTTACTTTACCTTCGATAGCCTTCGGATCATCGGTTAAACGGATATTTTTAACGGCAGTACCCTGTTTAATATCACTTGCCATACCCTTTACCTTTAAGGTTTTGATAACGGTAACTGAATCTCCTTCGTTTAAAATATTGCCGTTGCTATCTTTAGTTTCCATGTTTTTTCGATTTAACGGCGAAAATAGAATTAAAAATGGATAATCTATGGTTGTTTTTCAACCTTCATCCAATGGTGTGTAATGCCATGGTGTTCGAAAACAGAGATTTTTTTCAAACCAACTTTTTCAAGCACATGGATGGAACCAAGGTTATTGATATCTGCAATGCCGATAATCTCATCAAGTTTAAGTTCATTAAAGCCATAATCACGTGCTGCTATTGCGGCTTCTGTGGCAAAACCTTTTCCCCAAAAAC